>JAKDIS010000090.1 GCA_030450335.1 Corynebacterium sp.
CCTGGTCACGCTGGTGCTGGGCTACACCCTGGTGGCGAACGTGATTGAACGTCCCGAAGGGCTGCGGGTGGCGGCGTGGTTCATCGTGGGCATCATCGTGGTCTCGGCGGTGTCACGCACACGCCGCTCGCTGGAGCTGCGCGGCACCGAGATCCGGTACGACGCCGCGGCGCAGCACATCCTGCAGGCCGCTGCCGCCGGCACCGGGGAGCTGCACCTCGTCGCCACCTGCGCGCAGGACGTGGCGGGGGACGTGGCGGCGCGGGAGCGCGGCGTGCGCCGCGCCAACCACCTGCCGGCCGACCGGGCCTTGGTGCTCCTCGAGGTCAGCGTGACCGACGCCAGCGACTTCACCTCCGTGCTCGAGGTCACCGGCCGGGCCGTCGACGGGGTGCCGGTACTGAACGTCACGGCCACGACGATGCCCAACGCCGTCGCCGCGGTCGCCCTGGACGCCCGGGAGCACGTCGGTGTGGTGCCCGACCTCTACTTCGAGTGGGGGACGGGGACGCCGGTGCACGAGATGCTGCGCTTCCTCACCGTCGGCCGTGGCCACAACGCCGCGGTCACACGCGAGGTGCTGCGCCGGGTGGAACCCGACGAGGCCCGCCGCCCGCGCGTGCACGTGGGCTGACGGCTCAGCCGTTCCCGTCTGTGCCGCCGAGCGCGAGCACGACCACCGGGTCGCTCGTCGGAGCCGGTGAACCACCGGCCGGTTCCTCGGTGACGGCCATCGCGGCGGCCCCGGTCCCGTCCGCCCCGCCGTCGCCGCCGACGCTGATGACCCCGTCGGAACCGTCGAACAGGCCCGCCGAGGTCGGCTCGCCGGCGTCGTCGAGGGCCCACAACTGGTAGACGCGGTCGTCGGCGACCCCGGGCAGGTCGCGGGCGATGACGGTCATCTCCCCACCGGCGGCGACGACCGCCACGGACCCCTCTTCACCGTCACCGACACGTTCCGAGGTCACCGACGCGCCAGGGGAGGTGAGCATCCGGGTGATCTCCCGGGTGGTGTCCTCGGCCTGCACCGAGGTGTTGTGCTGGGAGATCGCCACCGTCAGCGACGGCACGGCGACGGCGAGGGAGACCGCGGCGACCGCCGTCATCACCCAGGCCGTCCTGCGGGAGCGGCGGTAACCGTCCAACCGGGTGACCGGTGTGACCGGGGCCGCCGGCGCATCAGGACCACCGGCACCGTCCGCGGCGAGGCGGCGCATGACCGCCTCCTTCACCTCCGGCGGCGGGGCGGTCTCGTGCACCGCCGCCAGCTGCGCGGCGACCTCCCGGTAGCGGCGCAGCGCGGCCGCGGCGTCCGGGTCGGACGCCGCCAGCGCCTCGGCCTCCCGCACGTCCTGCGCGGAGTCCAGGGCGTCGAGCGCCAGCCCGACGAGAAGTTCATCGGTTCGGTCACGGTCAACATCACGGTCCGGTCCGGTCATCTCAACTCATCTCCAAACAGGTGCGCATGCGCGACAGGGCCGAGCGGATACGGCTCTTCACCGTGGCCAACGGCGCGGTGAGGTGGCTCGCCACCTCGGAGTAGGTCCGCCCACCGAAGTAGGCGGCGACCAGGGACTCGTTCTCCAGGTCCGTGAGCTCGCCCAGGCAGTGACGCACCCGGTCGGACTCCTCGCGCCGGAGCAGGTCGGTGTCCACCCCGCCCGAGCCGCCGGCGGCGTCCGGCACGTCGACGTCCCGGAACTCGTGGTGGGTACGGTGCTCGCGGACCCGGCGGGAGGACTCCGAACGCACCCCGTCGACGGCACGACGGTGCGCGATCATCGCCGCCCAGGCGTACACGGTGCCACGGGCGGGGTCGTAGGACGACGACCTCGTCCACAACTCCAGCATCACCTCCTGGGTCGTCTCGGCGGCGATGCCCTCGTTGCGCAGGACGCGACGGCAGATGCCGTGGACCACGGGGGACACCTCGTCGTAGAGCAGACCGAAGGACCCCCGGTCGCCGGCGGCGGCACGCTCGACCAGTGCGGTCAGCTGCGTCTGGTCCCGTCGCCCGGGGTCGGGGGTCTGCTGGGTCATGAGGTCGATCATAGGGATGGTTCAGTCGACGAGAGCGTCCTTGAGCGACTGGATCGTCCCGGCCACGGTGGAGATGTGTCCGGCCAGGCCCTCGGCCAGCTCATCGGCGTCGAGCTCGCCGTCGGTGATCCCGGCGAAGAACTCGCCGGCCTGCGGACGGTAGCCGTCGAGGTTCTCCAGCGCCTCGTCCGCTGCGGCGGTGTCGTCGGTGGCCAGGGCGTTGGCGTAGTCCACGAAGTAGCCGATGTGCTCGCGCCACAGCGCCAGGAACTCCTCGCCCTTCTCCTCCCCGGCGACGGAGCCGACCGCCTCCGACAGGGCCATGGAGTTGTGGTCCAGGGTGTCGGCGGCCGCGGCGAACGCCTCGGAGTCGGTGCCGCCCTCCGTGGTGTAGGCGGTGAACACGGCTACCCCGGCGAGGTACACGTGCTCCTGCAGCCCGGTGGCCAGGGTGACGCGCAGGGTCGCGGCATCGTCGGTGGCATCTCCCTCGATGTCGTTGCCCTCGGCGAGTCCCGAGGCGAGCGTGGCGATGAAGTCGCCACCGTGGGACGCCGCGGCGTGCAGGTCCCCGTAGGCGGCGGTGTCGCCGGCGGCGAGGGCGTCGATGGCCTGTGAGAGACTGTCGACGTGGTGCTGCAGGCCCTCGGTGGCCTCACCGGCGTCGATGACCCCCTGCGACAGTCCGGAGAACGCCTCGCCGGCATCCACCGTGTACTGCGTCAGGTCGTCCTGGGCGGCGGCCTTCGCCGCCTCGTCGCCCTCCTTGGCGGCGGTGGCGTAGTCCACGAAGTAGCCGATGTGGTCACGCCAGAGCTCCAGCACGGCGTCGCGCTTGTCCGGGTCGATCGTGGCGACCATGTCGGCCAACGCCACGGCGTTGGCGTCCAGGGCGTCGGACGCGGCGGCGAAGGCGTCGGAGTCCGCTCCCTCGGTGTAGGCGGTGGCCACGGCCATGCCCGCGAGGTAGACGTGTTCCTGCAGGTTGGACGCCAGGTCGGCGTGCAGGGTGGCGGCGTCGGAGTCCGGGTCACCGTCGATGCCGGCGGAGGCGACGATGCCGTCGGCGAGGGTCTGGCCGGTCATCGGCATGTGGGACGCCGCGGTCATCGCGTCGGCGAAGGGGTCGCCGGTGCTCACCGGGGTGATGTCCCCGCCGGAGCCGTGGCCGGAATGCTCGTCCATGGTGGAGTCGGTCATGTCATCCATGTCGGAGGTGCTGGAGGTGCTGGAACTTCCTGAGGTCATTGAGCCGGTCGACCCGTCGGAGCCGTCCGAGTCGTCCGAACAGGCGGCGAGGGCCAGGATCAGGGCGGCGGCGGAGCCGACGGCGACCGTCTTGGCGGTGTACTTGGTGGACTTGGTGGACATGGTGGGCACTCCTCGGTGTGTGGGCCTGACATGAGGCCCGGGGATGGTGTCACCCCTGAGTTCGGAGCCGCACGCGCCGCGGATTGGTCGGGTGGGGAAAAAGTTTCGGGAAAGTTCCCCGGCCGCCGTCAACCGGGGTGTTGCGCGACCCGTCCACCGGGTATTCCTTAGAATGATGGGCGACGACACAGTTTTTGCAGTCTTCGCCCTTCATCTTTTTCTTCGTCACCACAGGAGCCCACCATGGTCGCAGCACCGCTGGACACGTTGACCGTCATGCAGGACCTCGACCAGCTCCGGGACCTGGCCGACGAGAACTGGGACGCGCTGTCCTCCGCCGGCCAGGCGGAGGCCTTCCTGGCCCAGACCGCGGAACTGGACACGGTGTCGCTGCGCATCGGTGAGCTCTCCGTCGACGACCCGCGGCTGCGCAGCGTGCGCGACCTGGCCTTCGCCCGCTGCGTCGCCGCGCAGGCGTGCCAGCTCGGCGACGAGCTCGAGGCCGCGGCGTCCCTGCTCGCCGCCCTGTCACTGTCAGCGGGCGACCCGGTGATGCTCGCCACCGCCCGGCTGCACCTCGCCGAGTCCGCCCTGCTCCAGGGCAGGAGGGAGGACGCGGAGAACCTGGCGCTCAGCGTGCGCATGGCCGAGGGCGAGATCGACGCCACACCGGTGGCCGGAGGCCTGCTGGAACGCATCCGCCGGCCCGAACCTGAGCCGGAGCCGGAGCCCGAGGTCGTGCTGCCGCAGACCGTCACGGCGTCGGTGACCTGGGACGACCGCGTCCGCGAGCTCGCCGCCGAGCCGTTCACCGAGGACAACGACGCCCGGTGGGACGAACTGCTCGGTGAATGCCGGTACAGCCTGGAGACCGCCGACAGCACCGGCGACCTGTCCGCCCTGCGGCACCGGCTGGGGGAGCTGATGGACGTCATCGCCGGGTCACCGTCGCTGGAGTCCCCGCACCTGCGGCCCGAGGTGATCACCCGCGCCGTGGGCGTGCACCGCCTGCAGCAGGCGGTCATGGAGGCCCTCGGAGACTCCATCCGTGCACGCCAGGACCGCAACAGGTTCTTCGAGACCGTGCTGTCGCGGGTGAACCGCGAGCTCCCGTCCTCGGTGCCGCTGGACGACAGGATCCTCGTCACCCGCCTGCACCTCAACCTGTCCGCCGAGGTCACCGGGCACGACCCGGAGGCACGCAGCGGGTACGCCTCGCAGCTCGCGGAGCTCTACCAGCGCAAGAACGACCACAACGGCGAGATCATGGCCTTCCTGGAGAAGGGCGCGTGCCTGGAGAAGCTGGGTCGGCTGGCCGACATGTACGACGTCTACGAGCAGTCGCTGAACCTGTCGCGACGCTACGGGCTGACCAGCGGGGTCATCTGGTCCACGATCCGCCTGTCCTACGCGCACTTCCTGGCCAAGGATCCCCGCACCGCCACCCAGCTGCTGCTGGACATGGACGAGCGGCTCACCGAGGACGAGGTCAGCGGGGTCGACGAGCGCGAGGCCTACGCCGAGGCGAAGGTCGCGCTGGCCAACCTCTTCGCCCACGCCGGTGCGCAGGACGGCTCCCAGCGTTTCTACGGTGAGGCCGCCGACATCTTCGACTCGATCGGCAACGACGGCCGCGCGTGGGAGTGCCGGCAGAAGTCCCTGCAGTGACCGGCTAGCCGGTGAACACGCCGTGCGGGGCGAGCACGGAGAGCACCGGGTCCAGCACCCGGTAGGGGGCGATGCCGCGGCGGTTCAGCTTCTCGCCGTTCGGTGACTCGCCGAGCGCGGAGACCGCGCAGTACTGCCACAGGTCCGGGCGCACGTGTCCGGCGGCCTGCGGGGCGGCGTCGTACGTCCAGCCGTAGTCCTGTCCGATGAGGTTGACCAGCTTGTCCGCCGACATGTAGCGCAGCAGGCTCTCGATCTCCAGGTGGAGCAGCCGTTGGTCGTTGACGTCGTGGTCCCAGCCGGTGTCGCGGCGGAAGGCCGCACCGTGGTTGCCCATGATGCGCGCCCATTCATTGTCGCCGGTGCGGGCGAGCTGCTGGAGCGTGTCGAACTTCGAGATCGTGACCGCCAGTTTCGGGCGGCTGCCGTCCAGCAGGCGGATGAGGTTGCGCAGCACGTCCTCCGGGTCGCCGCCGGTGAGGTTCTGCGGCGGGATGATGCCCTGCAGGTAGGTGCGGATCGCCGGGACGCGCAGCGGGTCGAACAGGAAGATGATCAGGTCGGCGTGGCGGAAGAACGACAGTTCCGACGGGTCGGACGGCAGGTTCTCCAGGTCCTCGCCGGCGACGTCGCGGAAGACCAGGTAGTGGGGACGCAGCGTGCCCTGGGCATCCGTCCACCGGCCGAGGGAGAAGATCAGTGGGTCGCGCTGGTACGCGTCCGAGCTGGAGGCCGGCGGGGTGGCCGGCATGTGCTTCATCTCCCGGTAGAGCGGGGTCTCGTAGTGGGTGCGGAAGCGTTCCTGGGTGGAGTCGTCCGCCGCCTCGACCACGCGGTTGTGGTGGCTGGCGATCTCCTCGAGCTGTTTGATCAGCACCGCGGTGTACAGGCTCTTGCCGGACGCCCGGGCGCCGGCCATCGCCACGCAGTGCACGTGCGCGTGGTCCCAGTCGGACGGCAGGTCCTGGTGTCCGGAGACGGAGGCGCCCGGGTGGAGGGGCTCGAAGGTGTACGGGTCGCGGGAGAGCGATCCGGCCTGGTTGGGGGCCTGGTGGGCGGATGTCACGCGGAGACCTCCTTCACGGAGTCGAGGATGGAGGCGACGACGGCGGCGCCGTGGTTGAAGGCCCCCGGGTCGCCGGCGAGCAGGCCGGCGGCGAGGCGGGCGTCGACCGGCAGCACGCCGGTGGCGGCGGTGAGGTCGGGGGAGGAGGAGAACAGCGACGCCTCCTCCACGGACCCGTCGCCGAGGACGAGGACCAGGGAGGTGGAGCGGCCTGCACCGTCTGCGACCATGCCGGTCACCGGTGTGGAGGTGAGGTGGACGGTCAGGGTTCCGGGGGCGGTCCCGGCCGGACCTGCCGCCGTTCCTGCCGCCGGGGTCCCGGGCAGGACGGACGCGCCGACGCGGGTGACGTCCGCCGCCGCGGCCTGCAGGACGAGGTCGTCGAGCTCGGGGACGGAGACCTCGCCGCGGCGTCCGGCGCCGGTGAACAGTTCCACGGTGTCGAGGGAGAAGGTGGTGGCCAGGCCACGCACCGCGGTGACCGCGGCGGTGAGGGTGTCCGGCTCGGTGGCGGCCGACAGGGTCGCCCCGGTGTCGGCGAAGACCCGCAACGCGGAGACGCCGGAGACGCCGGCCGTGGAGGTCAGGTGGGTGCGCACGGCGGAGGACACCGCCATCACCGCCCGCGGCAGGTCGGTGGACACGGAGGAGCCGTAGGCCGTGAGGTTGTAGGAGGAGCCGGTGTGGTCGATGCGGCCGAGCTTCTTCTCCGGGACCCCGCCGACGCGCACCACGGGGAACTCCACGGTGGTGCGGTCGGTGCCGGTGACGGTGAGACGCACCGCCTGGTCGATGCCGAAGTCGCCGCCGGAGGTGGGGGCGATGGTGATCGTCGCCGAGGCGGGCACGGCGGTGACGATGGCCAGGGTGTTGTTCGGGGTGGTTGCCCGGACGTCCTCGCCGGTGACGCTGATGCGCAGGTCGGACGTGCTTCCCCCCACGGGGAAGACCTGGACCTTCAGCAGGCCACCGTCGTCGACGGCGTGGGACTCGCCGTCGTTGAGTGAAATGGTGTGCATGGATGGTGTCCTTATCGTCGGGGGGTGCGGTTGAGCGGGAGGTGGTCGGGCTGGGCCTTCGCCAGTGAACGTTGCCGACCGAGGTACACGGCCTCGGCGAGCTCGCGGAGGCGGGGATTGACCAGTGAGCTCAGGTTCGGGTGTCCGGTGTCGTAGAAACCGTGTTCGGAACCGTGGTGGACGGTGTAGTCGACGGTGTCGTCCACCAGCCGGTCCCGGTCGGTGTCGTCGACGGCGCAGAGCGCGTCCTGGTTGCGGTCTCTCCCGGCTTGCCGCAGCGCAGGGAAGTACCCGTAGGACGCCAGCGCCAGCATGCGCACCCGCGTGGTCCAGCCGAGTTCCGTGGCCGGGTCGAGCAACAGGTACTGGGGGACGGGCTGGGTGAACCCGTGGCGTGCCTCGGTCTGGGTGAACACGTTGTTCCACTCCGAGAGCGGTGCACCCAGGATGAAGTCGGTGTCGATGTCGGAGGTGAAGACGATGGCCGGCAACGTGCCCTCGGGTGTGGACCGTGCCGGTGCTGGTGCCGGTGCCGCCGGGGCAGGCCGGGGCTGTGTCGGCAGTGTCGGCTGTGCGGGTTCGGCCGTGGCACCGGTGTCGAAGGGGTTCGCGGTGTGCGACGTGGCCTCCGGTTCCCCCGGTGTCTGTGGCGCGGTCACCGGTGCCCAGGTCGTCCCGCCCCAGCCGGACATGACGGACGTGGCCGCCAGGCTGGACGTGCTGGGCGCTGCGGGCGCCGGGGCGTCCGGCACGACGGGGAGCACCGCTGCGGTGTCCACGACGAGGACGCCCGGGGCGTCCTGCATCTTCTCGGCCTCGGCGGACGGCACCACGGCGAAGGACACTCCGGCGGCGAGGGTCTCGGTGACCGTGGCGGCCTTCTCGTAGGTCGACCAGGTGAAGGAACGGTCCGCCGGCAGCGTCGGCGGGAGCTGGTCGGCCAGGGCGGTGATCCACAGGGGCCCTTCCGCGACGTCGGTGAGCAGCACCACCGGTGTGCCGTCGGTGACCCGGGCGGCGAGGAAGTCCAGGATCTCGCGGCGCGGAACCGGACCCGCATGTGGCCGGACCCGGCCCAGCTCCTGGGGCCAGGACAACTCGTCGGCGGTGCCGGTCCCGTCGAGGAAGCCCTCGATGACCTTGTCGGTCAGCACGGTGGTCTCGGTCATGTCGGTATTGCCGGGGGCCTCGGCGGCGTCGACCTTGCGCTTGCCGTAGGGCGCGGGGACGGACGCGGAGAACATCAGCTTCACCGCGTCGCGCCGCGGCAGGTGGCCGGGGTCGCTGACGAAGACGTAGGTGAAGACGTTGCCGGGGCGTCCCGTCGCGTCCTGACCGGCGGGCACGGAGGCGAGGAACACGCCGGTGTCCGCGGACTCCACCGGCTCCCACGGGGCGGGCAGCCAGGCGAACCGGCGGATCCGCCGGGCCAGCTCCTCGCGGTCGGGGAAGGTCGGCAGCGCGACCGGGTCGGACAGGTGGGTGGGGATCAGCGGGACGACCTCGTCGACCTGGAAGGCGGCGAGCTCCCCGGTGCGGTGGCCGACGCCCCATCCGCCGGAACGCTGGTCGGACGGTGAGAACGAGGCGTAGGTGAAGGAACCGGACATGTCAGGGGTGCACCTTCCGACGCGACGGGTAGGCGAGCTTCGTGGTGACGACGGACTCCACCACGATGGCGGGGATGGTCGCGGCGTTCCACGACGTCGGGGTGGTGCCGGTGGAGGCGCCGGTGCCGGCGGCGTCGGGGTTGCCGAGGCTGCCGCCGAACGCGCCGGCGCTGAAACCGGCGCGCGGGGTCGGGCTGGCGGCCGGTGCCGGGGTGGCAGAGGAGGCAGGGGTGGTCGGGGTCTCCGGTTCGTCGACGAAGAGGCGCAGGTAGCCGCCGTCGATGGTGGTGTGGTCGATCCACCAGGTCGCGTCCTGCGACGATGCCGAGGTCACTCCCCACCCAGGGGTGGACTGCGACCCCTGTTCCGGGCCGGACAGCGATCCCGACGGCAGGGCGGACTGGTAGAGGTCCGTCGTCGGCTGCGGCTGCCCGGCGGGCCCGGCCGACGCACCGTCCTTCGCGCACGTCACCGCGGAGCCGTCGCCGATGTGCAGCGGGAGCCGGGACGGGTTGTGCACCAGGCGGAAGTGCGGGGCGTTCGCGTCCGGGTTGCCGACCGACCAGATCTGCAGCTGCGGGAAGCCGTCCGGCGAATCGGTCAGGTCGTAGGAGTACGCGCGCAGCCCCGGGTAGGTGATCTCCGTGGGGGAGTCGGCGTACTTGTCCTTGCCCGCCCAGATCGCCGCGGGGGTCAGCGTGACCTTGTCGCCGGTGTTCAGCAGGTTCAGGCGCACCCCGCCCTGGCGGCGGTAGGCGTCCTCGTCGAGACGCATCCGGTCCTGGGTGGTGCGCACGTTGATGTGCGTGGCGCCGGCCGGCCAGTCGAACGTGATGAGCTGGCCGGACACCCGCTCCACCAGCTGCGGGTCGGTGATGTTCTCCACGCGCTGCAGCACCCGGCTGTCACCGACCCACGCCCGCTGCTCCACGATGTTCACCGGGGTGATGTACACCTGGTGCCAGTCGGCCGGCCACACCAGCGTGCGGGTCACGTGCTCGCCGGGCACGGAGTTGTCGTCGGTGGTCCACTTGGTGGAGCCCAGGGCATCGTCGTCGTCGAGGTAGCCGCGGTCGACCTGGCCCAGGGGGAGCTCCGGGTCCGGGGCGGTGTCGGTGAGGAAGACCCGGACCTGACCGGTCGGCGGGGCCTCCCACTCCAGGATGATCTGGTCCTCGTTGTTGTGGTCGGGCAGGTAGCCGGCGGTGATCAGGGAGACCTTCTGGATCTCCGCACTGACCAGGATCTTCTGTTCCGGGATCGCCGGGCCGGTGTGGGTGCGCCCGCGGAAGGAGACGACCGGGGCCAGGGTGAAGTCGTAGTTCAGCCCGCGGGTGCTGACGCGGTAGCTGAAACCGGACTGTTCCACACCACTGACCAGCATGTTGCCCGGGTCGGTGAGACGTCCGGCGTAGCCCTGCCTGGCGTGGTAGACGCGCACCTCGTCGTGTCCGGGCATGGCGTCCCAGGAGCCGTTGACGGTGCCGTTGGACTCGACGAGCTTCACGTCGCGCGGCGGGTAGATCGCCACGTCCTCACCGATGAACAGGGCAGGGGCGTTGAGCAGCCCGGCGGGGCCGCCGTCCCAGGTGTAGGCCCAGACCATGTAGTGGCGCAGGCCGGTGGAGTTCGGGCGCTCGTCGCGGAAGGCGGTTCCGTGGGTGATGACCAGTTCGGTGCCGGCGCCCGGGGCGCACTCGGCCTCGTGGTCGGCGGCGATGACGCGGTAGAGGGTGGTCTCCTTCGGACGGTTCGGCAGCTTCGGCCAGGTGATCAGCACGGACTCTTTGCCGGTGACGTCCGGGTCCTGCGAGGCCTGCGGGTCCTGTGGGGCGGGGTCCTCCACCGAGTAGTTGACCTTGATCGGGCCGGGGGAGGTGTAGCCCTCCGGCGCGCTGTAGGCGAACGCCTCGTCGGAGCGCTGGAAGATCTGGGTGAAGATCGGGTCTCTCTCGAAGTCGGACTCGTCCACGGTGTTCGTGGCGGCGTCGCCGTCGAGGAGCAGCTTCATCTGGTCGGCGAGGGACATGGGCGCCTTCGGTTCCTTCTTCTGGTTCTTCGAGGACGGGGCGGGGGACGTCGCAGGCTC
>JAKDIS010000091.1 GCA_030450335.1 Corynebacterium sp.
GTTCTGTGTGCCGCCCCCCCGGCGGCCACCCCCCGGGGGGCGGGCGCGTCTGGTTTTGCTGTGGACCCTCTCCCCGCTGTGCCCGGCACGCGACCGTGGCTCGCCGGATGCGCTTCGTCGAACTGTGTTCCTACCGGCTCGTCGAAAGGCGCCGGGAGATCATCTGAGTGCCGCTCGACAGGAGGATTCCGGCCGCGATGATCGGAATGTACGCGGTCAGTATGCCGTCCCTGTTGTTGGCGACGTAGATGAATCCGGCGATGAAGGCGAGTGCGGACACTGCCAGGATCGTCATCACTACAGCGCTGGACAGACTGCGCGTCGCGGCGGTGGTCACAAAAGCAATCGCCCCCACCAGCACGCCCCAGATACCGATGACAAACGCCTGTGGGGAGCTGGACGCAAACGGAAGCCCGACGATCAGGCAGACAAAGCCAACCACGATGAAGGATAGTTCCACCGTGGGGGAGAGTTTCGCTTTTTTCACACCGGACTCCATGCGTAATCGATGCCTACCGCAGTTCGTTGAGGAAACTGCCGCAGACCGTGGTCATATGCGAATGGGGTGCATTGTTGCATACGACGTGGCCGCTGTCGCGGGCGAAGGCGGGGTAGTTACCCGCGCCAGCCGTTCAGGAGCTCGCCGGCGGTGTCGGCGAGCGCGGCCTGCAGCAGCGGCCCGAAGGAGATGCGTCCCACCCCGGCCCGCGCGGCGTCCGCGAGGCTCATCGCCCCGGGGATTGCCCCGTCCCGCGGGTGGGCGGTGACGTTGAGCGGCACGCTGACCTGGTCGAGGATCTGCGTGAGGACGTCCTGCGACGGGATCTTCACCGGGTAGAGCGAGTCCGCGCCGGCGTCCTGCATCAGGCGCAGGCGGGTGAGCGCGTCGTCGAGGAGTGCGGCGTCCTCACCATCCTTCGTGAAGGCGTCGGTGCGGCCGTTGATGACGAGGTGGACGTCCTCCGCGTCGGCGGCGGCGCGCACCGCGGCGATGTAGGCGGCGTGCTCCTCGGGGCTGCGGTAGCGGTCCTCGGTGTGGACGGTGTCCTCGATGTTCACGCCGACGGCGCCGGCGTCCAGCACGTTGCGGACGAGTTCGGCGGGCTGCAGGCCGAGGCCGGACTCCACGTCGACGGACACCGGGACGTCGACGGCGCCGGTGATGCGCGCGACGGCCTGGAAGTAGAGGTCGACGGGGGTGTTCTCCCCGTCGTCGTAGCCGAGGGAGTCGGCCACGGGGTGGGAGCCGACGGTCAGTCCGGTGAAGCCGGCGTCCTCGGCGAGGCGGGCGCTCCAGGCGTCCCAGACGGTGGGGAGGACGACGGGGGCGTCGTCGTGGTGGAGGTCGAGGAGGCGGGTGGCCTTCCGGGCGAGTTCTGCGGTGGTGTTCGACATGACGCCACGCTACGCCGATGGTGGGCCGGTACGGCGCTCCAGCTCGGTGACCCTCGCGCGAAACGCCTGCGCGGCGCGGGACGCCGGGGCGTGCAGCGCCGCCGCGACGTCCTGCCGGACGGCGTCCGTCCGCACGTTCTGCCGGACGCTCCACTCCCGCTTCGTGCGTTCGGAGCGGCGGTGGTTGCGGATCGCCACGACCCCGATACCGATGCCGATCAGGACAGGCACCCACACCTTGGAGTACTCCGCGAGGATCCCGATCCACCACGGTGCGTCCCAGCTCGGCAGGCTCGGCAGGGTGATGTCCGGCCACGGGATCGATGGCAGCTTGATGTCCGGCCACGGGATGGACGGGAGGGTGATGTCCCAGTCCGGCAGGAACTGCGACACCCACCGCCAGAGCCGGCGTAGCAGCCCCACCACCAGGGGGCCGAGCACGATGACGCCGAGCGCCCAGCCACCCTTACCCACCCCGGCGAGCAGCGGGTACGCCCAGCGTTTCACCCGGGAGCGGTCCATGGCGTCCTGTCGTTTCGCCGCGCGCGACCCGGCCGGGGCGTCGAGCTGGACGACGGTGTCGCGGGAGCGGAGGGTGACGGTGCGCACCCAGGAGTCCGCCCAGTTCGACTCGATCTCCAGCATAGGTTTGAGGACGGTCTCCTGGTGCCCGTATTCGCCGGGCGCCGGGCGCTTGTCCGGGTCGGCGACGGTCTTCTCCGAGATATCGATCTTGGTGTTGTTCAGGGACTTTCGACGCGCGACGACCACGCCGTCGACCCGCACGAGAAGCCGGGGAGAGTCCGAGGTGCTCTTGCCCTGCGGGAAGTGCGGGTCTAGGGCGCGAAGCTGAGTCTCCGGGCCGGTGGATACCTCGATGCGCCCCAGTGAGGGGTGGGTGATGCGCCAGGTTTCTACAGTCATTGGGCACTGACTGTATCGCGGACGGTGACGCCCTTCAGGGTCACACCAACCCCGCGTCGCGTGCCGGATTCGGTCCTCCCGCGCCAGGGATCGACCGGATCCTGTACGCGACGCGGGGTCGCCGCTCGCGCCGGACGCGCCGGACGCGCCGTGCTACCGGAAGTTGCCGGCGTGCAGCGCGTCGGCGAGCGGGGCGAGCTCCGGGACGTCGGAGGCGGCGTCCAGCGCGTCCTCCAGCGTGCGGTCGTGGGTGGGGCGGGCGGCGTTGAGCAGGTCGCGTCCGTCGTCGGTGAGTTCGGTGTAGATGCCGCGGCGGTCGTCGTCGCAGAGGATGCGACGCAGGAGTCCGCGGCTCTCCAGGCGGCTGACCAGGCGTGTCGTGGCGCTGGGGGAGAGGGCGGCGGCGCGGGCGAGCTGGGCCATGCGCATGTGCCAGCCGTCCTGCCGGTCGAGGGAGTCCATGACGGCGAACTCGACGACGGACAGGTCGTGGCCGTCCTTCAGCGCGCGTTCCAGGGAGGTGTCGATCGCGCTGTGCAGGGCCGCGAGGGTGCGCCAGCCGCGGGTGCGGACCTCGACGGCGTCGTCGGAGATGCTCATGGACCCCACTATAGCCGACTTGCGCGCATATACCGCGTGTGCAACTATCTAGAACATTGCGCGTGCAACTAATGCACGCACAACTACTGCAGACGCAACAACATGAAAGGACCCCGCCATGCCCGCAGCCCTCTACGCGCTGGCCCTCGGAGGATTCGGCATCGGCCTCACCGAATTCGTGATCATGGGCCTGCTGCCCGAGGTCGCCGCCGACTTCGGCGTCACCGACACCACCGCCGGATACCTGATCTCCGGCTACGCACTCTCCGTCGCCGTCGGCGGCATCATCCTCACCGTGGCCCTGCGCCGCATGGAACGCCGCACCGCCCTGCTCGGCCTGCTCGTCCTGTTCATCGTGGGCAACATGATGTCCGCCCTCGCCCCGACCTACGGCCTCATGCTGGCAGGACGCGTCGTCGCCGCATTGTGCCACGGTGCCTTCTTCGGCATCGGCGCCGTCGTCGCCGCCGACCTGGTCACCCCGGCCCGCCGCGCCGGCGCGATCTCGATGATGTTCGCCGGCCTCACCGTCGCCAACGTCGCCGGCGTGCCCCTGGGCACCTTCATCGGCCAGGCCTTCGGCTGGCGCGCCACGTTCTGGGCCATCACCGCCGTCGGCCTCGTCGCCTTCGCCGCGATCGCCGCGCTGGTGCCGGCGTCGCCTGCGCCGTCCGCAGCGTCTTCTGTGTCCGCTGCGTCCGGAGGCGGTTCCGTGCGCGGGGAATTCGCGATCTTCCGTTCCGGCCAGGTCTGGCTGTCGATGGCGGTCACGGTGCTGGGCTACGGCGGCATGTTCGGCGCCTTCACCTACATCGCCTTCACCCTCACCGAGGTCTCCGGGTTCTCCCCGGCGACGGTGCCGTGGCTGCTCGTCCTCTTCGGGGTCGGCCTGTTCGTCGGCAACCTCGCGGGAGGACGCGCCGCCGACCGCAACCTCGGCGCGACCCTCGCCGTCCTGCTCGGCGTGCTCACGGTGATCCTCGTGGGCTTCGCGCTCACCGCCACCAGCCAGGTCGCCACCGTCGTCGCGCTGGTGCTGATGGGCGGGGTCGGGTTCGCCACCGTGCCCGGCCTGCAGATGCGCATCATGAACCACGCGTCGGACGCCCCGACGTTGGCGTCCGGGGCGAACATCGCCGCCTTCAACGTCGGCAACGCCGTCGGCGCATGGCTCTCGGGCCTGGCCCTGGCCGCCGGCCTGGGCTACACCTCGCCGCTGTGGGTCGGCGCGGCCGTCACGGCGGCGGGCCTGGCCCTGTTCGTCGCGGCGTCCCGCGCCCGTGGCGGCGAGTTCGCACGGACGCCGGGCGGTGCCGCTGCGACCGACGCCACTGTTCCCGCCGACCCCGCACACGTCTAACCCATCTCAAGGAGAACACCATGATCCCCACCGTCACCCTCAACGACGGCACCGCCATGCCTCAGCTCGGCTTCGGCGTCTTCCAGGTGCCCGACGACGGCGCGCACCGCGCCGTCGCCACCGCCCTGGAGACCGGCTACCGCAGCATCGACACCGCCGCGGTCTACGGCAACGAGGCCGGCGTCGGACGCGCCGTCGCAGCGTCCGGCGTCCCCCGCGAGGAACTCTTCGTCACCACGAAGCTCTGGCTCGACGGCCTGTCGCGCGACGGCGTGCGTCCCGCACTGGAGGCCAGCCTCGAACGACTCGGCCTGGACCAGGTCGACCTGTTCCTCATCCACTGGCCCGCACCGGCCACCGACGACTACCTGGCGGCCTGGGAGGGCATGCGGGAGGTGCGCGACGCCGGGCTCACCCGCTCGGTCGGGGTCTCGAACTTCCTGCCCGAGCACCTGCGGCGACTGGTCGAACGGGATGACTCCAGCGGGACGGTGCCCTCGGTCAACCAGGTCGAGCTGCACCCCGCGCTGCAGAACCGCGACACCGTCGCCGCCGACGCGGCCCACGGCATCGTCACCGAGGCGTGGAGTCCGCTCGGGCAGGGCGCGGCGCTCGCCGACCCCGTCGTCACCGACATCGCCGCCGCCCACGGTGCCACCGCCGCGCAGGTCGTCCTGGCGTGGCACCTGCAGCAGGGGCGCGTGGTGATCCCCAAGTCCGTCACCCCGGCCCGTATCGCGGAGAACCTCGCGGCCACCGACGTCCACCTCACGGCGTCCGACCTCGCCCGCATCGACGCCCTGGACCGGGGCATGCGCACCGGGCCACACCCGGCCGAGTTCAACGGATAACAGGTATCGTTTCGGAGACATCACTATGGTGTAGCCATGACTACAGAATCTGGCACCGTCGACCAACCCCTCGATCTGCTGATCGTGGGTGCGGGCCTCTCCGGTATCGACCTCGCCCACCACGTCGCCCAGAACTTCCCCCACTGGTCGTGGGAGATCCACGACACCCACGACGACCTCGGCGGAACCTGGCACACCTTCACCTACCCGGGCATCCGCTCCGACTCCGACATGGCCACCTTCGGGTTCCCGTTCCGCCCCTGGCCGCACAAGGGAACGCTGGGGCAGGGCGCGGACATCAAGGAGTACATCCGCGACGTCGCCCGCGACTGCGGCGCCCTGGAACGGCTGCACACCGGATCCTGGATCAGGGACGCGGACTGGCGGACCGACCTGAACCTCTACGCCGTCACCGCCGTCACCGCCGGGGGTACAGAGGGAACGGAAGGGGAGCGCACGATCTACACGCGCCGGGTCCACTACGCCTCCGGCTACTACTCCCACGACAAGGGGTTCCGGCCCGACTTCCCCGGCGAGGAGGACTTCACCGGGCAGATCATCCACCCGCAGGAGTGGCCGGAGGACCTCACCGTCGAGGGGTCGAGGATCGTGGTCATCGGCTCCGGCGCCACCGCGATCACCCTGGTCCCGGCGCTGGAGAAGGCCGGGGCGGACGTCACCATGCTGCAGCGCAGCCCCAGCTACGTCGCACCGCTGCCGGACGTCGACGTCATCAGCGGCATCTGGAGCAGACTGCTGCCCGCCGGGCCCGCCCACCGGGCCGCGCGACTCAACCACGCCGTCCGTGACATGGCACAGTACGTCCTCGCCCAGCGGGCCCCGTGGCTGTTCCGGAACGCGCTGCGGCTGATGCAACGCCCGTACCTGTCCGGGGACCAGATCGACGAGCACTTCACCCCCCGGTACAACCCGTGGGACCAGCGGGTCTGCAAGGCGCCCAACGGCGACATCTTCTCCGCGCTGAAGCGCAACGCCCACGTCGTCACCGACACCATCGACCATGTCACCGCCGACGGTGTCCGCCTGGACTCGGGCAGGGAGCTGGCCGCCGACGTCATCGTCACCGCCACCGGCCTGGAGCTCGAGGCCTTCGGCGGTGGCACGCTGAGCGTCGACGGGCGGGAACTGGCGCTCGACGAACAGGTCTTCTACCGGGGGATCATGCTGGCCGGCCTGCCGAACTTCAGCTTCACCGTCGGCTACGTGAACGCCTCCTGGATGCTGCGTTCCGACATGGTGTCGCGCTACATGGTGAAGCTGTGGAAGACCGGGGAGGAGTACTACAGCCCGGAACTGCCGCCGGGGCGCAGCGACCGCCCGCTGCTCGACTTCGACGCGGGCTACGTCCGGCGCGGCGTGCACAGGTTCCCCACCCAGGGGGACGCCTCACCGTGGCGGTACACGCAGAACTACCTCACCGAACTGCCCGGCCTCGCCTTCGGTGACCAGCGTCGGGACATGGCCTTCGGTGACCGCTGCCTGTCGCGCGTGGGACGGTCCCGACCCGGTCCGGCGATCCAGACCGTCGAGGCCGACGGCCCGTTCGTGGCGACCGACCTCCGGGCGCTCCCTCCGACGGAGACGGTCACCGTGGGCGGCCGGACGGTGCGGTTGCGCCGAGGTGGGCCGGGCGCGCGGCAGGACGGCCGGGACGTGATCGTCATGATCCACGGCATCGGACGCTCCCTGGAGGACTGGGACGACCAGGCCGTCCTCGTCGGGGAGAACAGCCGCTACATCGCCCTCGACGTCCCCGGCTTCGGGTTCAGCGACCCTGCCGCACGCGTCACCCTCGCCGACACCGCCGAACTGCTCTGGAAGGTCCTCGACGACCTCGGGGAGACCCGGGTCAACCTGGTCGGGAACTCCCTGGGCGGGGCGCTGTCGATGGAGATGACCGCGCAACGTCCCGACCAGGTGTCGAGCGTCTCCCTGGCGGACCCGGTGGGCTTCGGCGACAGCACCACACCGCTGATCCGGTTGATCGCCGTACCCGGGCTGGGACGGTTCAACGCCGCGACCACCCGCCTGCGGGCGGTCTACCAGCCGGTCGAGCACGTCGTCCTGCGCCGTCCTGGTGCCGTGACCCGCCACCGTCTGGAGGTGCAGCGCCGGATCGCCCGCCACCCGCACCGCTCCGCGACATTCCACTCCTTCGTCCGGCACCTGGGCTCCCCGCTGGGTGTCGCGGAGCGGTGGCGTCGCGACCTGCTCGCACGGTTCAGCGACGCCACGGCAGGGCGTATCCCGGTCATGCTGACCTGGGGCAGCAAGGACGCGATCCTGCCGTACCGCGACTTCCGGGCGGGGCTCGAGCAGATCGACGTGCAGGACGCCGTGGTCTTCGACGACTGCGGGCACATGCCCCAGCTGGAGTACCCGCAGGAGTTCGCCGAGCACTACCAGCGCTTCCTGTTCGGCGTGTGGGCGACCCACGGCGACGCCGACACGGGCGTGCGCGACAGGACGGGTAACTGATGATGACCAGGAAGAAGGACGCCGGTCCGCGCACCGTGCTGGTGACCGGGGCGGCCTCGGGCCTGGGTCTGGAGATCTCCCGGCAGTTCCTGGGCAAGGGCGACCGGGTGATCCTCACCGACCTCCACGAGGACGTTCCGTCCGAGGTCCGGTCGCTGGCGGGGGACTGGACGTACCGCCGGCTCGACGTGACCAGCGACGAAGACTGGCAGGCCGCGGCAGCTGACCTGGACTCGTTGGACATCCTCGTCAGCAACGCCGGCATCGCCGTCGGCGGACGGATCACCGAGACCACGGTGGACACCTGGCAGAAGGCCCTGGACATCAACCTCCTCGGCTCGGTGCGCGGACTCCGGTCCTTCGTCCCGAAACTCGCGACCGGCGGACGCATCGTGCTCACGGCGTCCGCGGCCGGCCTCGTCCACGCCCCGGCGATGTCGACGTACAACGCCACGAAGGCCGCGGTGGTGGCGCTCGGGGAGACACTGGACGCCGAACTGAGGCACCGGGGGATCAGCACCACGGTGATCTGCCCGCAGTTCTTCAGGTCAGGTCTCGCCGATTCGCTCGTCGGGGACGACGACGCGATGGACGCCGTGGCCCGCGTCCTCCTCGGCCGGACCTGGCTGACCTCCGAGATCGTCGCGCGCCGGGCGGTGAAGGGTGTCGAGGCCCGCCGGACCGTGGTGACCCCGGACGGGGTGGCGACCCTCTCGTGGTACTCCAAGCGGTTCACCCGGATCCCGTACCTGCTCCTGCTGCGCGCCGCCGGGTGGGGTGTCGCCCGGAAGGCCGGGCGGTAACCGGGGGCACATCTCAGGGTCTTCCCGGAGGTGCCGGCCGGTCCCAGGCCCTACGCTCTAAGGGGTAACGACAGGGAGAGCCGTTCTCCCCGCACCGTGAGAGAGGACAAGACCCAGTGGCAACCGCAACCGCACACTCGGCAGCCCGCGCAGAGGGCCTGACCAAGACCTACGGGGCGGGCGACACCCGCGTCACCGCCCTCGACGACGTCAGCGTGGACTTCACCGCAGGCGAGTTCACCGCCATCATGGGGCCGTCCGGCTCCGGCAAGTCCACGCTGATGCACTGCATGGCCGGCCTGGACAGCCCCACCTCCGGCTCCGCCTTCCTCGGCGACACGGACATCTCCGGTCTCGGCGACAAGGCCCTGACCAGGTTGCGCCGCGACCGGCTGGGGTTCATCTTCCAGTCCTTCAACCTGGTCCCCACCCTCACGGCCGCGGAGAACATCACCCTGCCGATCGACATCGCCGGGGACAAGGTGGACAAGGAGTGGTTCGCCGAGATCACCTCGCGGCTGGGCCTGACCGACCGGCTGGGGCACCGCCCCTCCGAGCTCTCCGGCGGCCAGCAGCAGCGCGTCGCCTGCGCCCGCGCCCTGGTGGCGCGTCCGGAGATCATCGTCGGTGACGAGCCGACCGGCAACCTGGACTCCAACTCCTCGGCGGAGGTCCTCGACATCCTGCGTACCGCGGTGGACCGGGACGGCCAGACCGTGGTCATCGTCACCCACGACGCCAAGGCCGCCGCCTACGCCGACCGTGTCGTCTTCCTCGCCGACGGGCGCATCGTGCACGAGCTGCGCGACCCGGACGTGGAGCAGATCCTGGGCACCATGACCGGTATCGAGGGGTTGTAGGGGCCATGTCCTCCCGTTCCTCCTCAGCAACCACCATGCGCCGGGTCTCGCTGCGCAACCTCGCCGCCCACAAGGTCCGCCTCGTGCTCACGGTGCTGGCCGTGGTGCTGGGCACCGCGTTCATCGCCGGCTCGTTGATGTTCACCTCCTCGCTGCAGAAGACCTTCGACACCCTCACCGAGTCCACGACCCGCGGCATCGACGTGGTCGTGTCCGCCCCGCCGTCGGGGACGGCCCTGCCGCTGGACCTCGCCGACGGGCTGGAGGACGTCCCGGGCGTCGACCGGGTCACCGTCAGCGACGAGGTCACCGTGGTCGTCGCCACCGCCGGGGCGGACGGCACGCAGGAGACCCTGCAGACCGGCGGCGCGCCCGCCTTCGCCATGCCCTGGTACGCGCCGGACGCCGCCGTCGGCCCGGACACCGCCATCGTCGACGGCGAGGCACCGCAGGGCCCCGGCGAGGTCGTCGTCAACAGCACTGCCGCCGAGGAGCACGGTCTCAGCGTCGGTGAGGAACTCACCGTGGTCGACACCTCCGGTTCACACCCGGTGACCGTGTCGGGCATCTACGACATCGACATCGACGGCGGCGGGTTCCTCGGCCTGATGATGGACGAACCGGCGTTCGTCGACACCTTCACCGACGGCGCGACGACCGGCGGATTCTCGCTCGCCGCGGCGTCCGGCACCGGTGCGGACGCCCTGGCCGACGAGGTCGGCGCATACCTCGCCGCCGAGCACCCGGAGCTGGGCGACGTCGAGGTGAAGACCGGCGAACAGGTCGCCGCTGACCAGGCCGCCGAGATCGACCAGGCGCTCAGCTTCGTCAACTACTTCCTCATCGCCTTCGGTCTGATCGCCCTGGTGGTGGGCACGTTCATCATCGCCAACACCTTCTCGATGATCGTCGCGCAGCGCATGCGCGAGTTCGCGCTGCTGCGCTCCCTCGGTGTGGCCTCCGGCCAGCTGACCGTCTCGGTGGTCTTCGAGGCGGTGGTGGTCGGCATCGTCGGTTCCTTGCTCGGCGTGCTCGCCGGGGTGGGGCTGACGCAGGCGATCTACGCGGTCATCGGCGCCACCGGTGCCGGCCTGCCGAACACCGGTGTGCAGGTCACGGTGGGTTCGGTGGTGCTGCCGCTGATCCTCGGCATGCTGGTCACGGTGGTCTCCGCCTGGGCCCCGGCCCGACGCGCGGGCTCGGTGCGTCCGGTCGAGGCGATGCGCTCCGGCGACCAGTCGTCCAGCTCGCCGTTGCGCGGGCGCACGGTCACCGGGGCCGTCGTGCTGGCCGTCGGCGTGGTCGCCGCGGTGGTCGGCGTCCTGCTGGACGGGGCGTCCACCGGCCCGGGGGCCCCGCGCGGGTGGGGGGGGGGGGGTGGGGGGGTGGGCGGGGCGGTGAGGGGGGGTGCCGCGGCG
>JAKDIS010000186.1 GCA_030450335.1 Corynebacterium sp.
CCGCCGACCCCAACCTCACCCAGGCGCTGCGGGTGCACTTCTTTTCCGTGGAGGGCTTCCTCGCCGCGCTGGAAAGTCCTGACGGCTCTGATGCCTCCGCCGCCTCCGCCGCCGAGAAGAGCCTCAGCGACGTGGTGGACGGCGTGCTGTTCGGCAACGCGATCTCCGAGCGCGGCGTCGGTGCCGCCGAGCGCTACCAGACCAGGCTGACCAGGCAGGACGGCACCGGAGACTACCTGCTCAACGGCACGAAGTACTACAGCACCGGCAGCCTGTTCGCCGACCGGATCGTGGTCGCCGCGGACCTGGACGGTGAGCGGGTCACCGCCACGGTGCCCGTCACCGCCGCCGGCGTGCACCAGATCGACGACTGGGACGGCTTCGGCCAACGCCTGACCGGCTCGGGCACCACCATCTTCGACAACGTCACCGTGGGCCCCGACGACGTCGCGCCGCGCGGCTACGGCACCGGCGGCAGGACGCCCGACACGTCCTACCTGCAGCTGTTCCACCTCGCCGCGCTGGCGGGCATCGCCCGGCGCGCCGCCGACGACGCCCGCGACCGCGTCCTGGCCCGCGACCGCACCTACACCCACGCACCGGCCGACGTCCCGCGTGAGGATCCGCTGGTGCAGGCGGTGCTGGGCCGGGTGGACGCCGCGGCGTTCACCGCCCGCGCCACCACCCTGGCCGTCGCCGAGGCGGTGGCCGTTGCCTTCAACGGCACCGACGCGCAGATCGACGCCGCCGAACGCGCCGCCGCCCGGGCGCAGGTGTCGTTGATCCCGCTGGTGCTGGACGCGGTGACCGAGATCTTCGAGACCGGCGGGGCGTCCCTGGCGTCCGACACGTTGAACCTCGACAGGCACTGGCGCAACGCGCGCACCCTGGCCGTGCACAACCCGGCGGTGTACAAGCAGCAGGCCCTCGGACGCTACGCCCTGACCGGCGACGGCACCACGCTGCCCTACGCCTGGAGCGCCGGGGTGCGCGGTGTGAACCACGGCGGATAGTCCAGACCGGCCGCGCTGCGGACCTCGGCGGGAACCCCTGCAGAGACGAACCCCGCGCGCCGTGCCGGTTTCGGCCTTCCCGTGCCACGAGCACGGCGAATCCGGCACGCGGCGCGGGGTCGTCACGCCACAGACCTTCCATTCACCCCTTTGGCGAATCATGGCCCCGAGAACAGACCACATGGTCTACTCGGGGTCGTCGCACGTTGAGACCATCCCCCACACACCATCCCCCGTCAGGAGAACCACCGTGACGTCCTCGCTCAGCACCCACACCGCCACCCACACCGCAGCGGCCGACCCCACCGCGCTGCGCAGTGCGTGGGCGTCGATCCCCACACCCATCACCACCGTCGCCGCCGTCGTAGACGGCCACCCCGTCGGCCTGATCGTCGGCTCCTACGTGGGGCTCTCGCTGGACCCCGCACTCGTGGCGGTCAGCGTGCAGAAGAGCTCCCGGACCTGGCCGCTGCTGCGCAACGCCGAGCACCTCGGCATCTCCGTGCTCACCCGCGCCCACCAGGCCCATGTCCGCCAGCTCGCCGGCCCCGTCGAGAAGCGTTTCGACAGCGTCGGCTGGAGCACCGACCGCGACGCCGTGCTCGTCGACGACGCCGTCGTCCACCTCACCGGCCACATCGTCAACGAGTACGACACCGGCGACCACGTCACCGCCGTGCTGCAGATCGACCGCGTCAGCGAGGAGGCCCCCTCCGAGGTGCCGCTGGTGTTCCACGGCTCCCAGGTCACCGTCGTCGGCGAACTCTGACCAACTAGACCAGGAAAAGAAGACAAGGAGGCGCACCCATGTCCACCGCCACCACACCTGCACCCCAGGACCTCCAGTTCGCCTACTGGACACCGAACGTCTCCGGCGGCCTGGTGGTCTCCGAGGTCGAGCAACGCACCGACTGGGGCATCGACTACAACCGCACCCTCGCGCGCACCGCCGAGCAGGTCGGCTTCGACTACGCCCTCACCCAGGTCCGCTACCTCGGCTCCTACGGCGCGGAGTCCCAGCACGAGTCCGTCAGTTTCTCCCTGGCACTGCTCGAGGCCACCGAACGGCTCAAGGTCATCGCCGCGGTCCACCCCGGCTTCTGGCAGCCCGCGGTGCTGGCCAACCTCGCCACCACCGCCAGCGAGATCCACGGCGGACGCTTCGCGCTCAACGTCGTCTCCGGCTGGCTGAAGGACGAGTTCCAGAAGTTCGGCGAACCCTGGCTGGAGCACGATGAACGCTACCGCCGCTCCGCGGAGTTCCTGCAGGTCCTGCGTGCGATCTTCACCGAGTCCCCGGCGGACTTCCAGGGCGACTTCTACCGCCTGCACGACTACGCCATCAGCCCACGGCCGCAGGTCGCCCCCGAACTGTTCCAGGGCGGCAACTCCACCGCCGCGC
>JAKDIS010000092.1 GCA_030450335.1 Corynebacterium sp.
GTCGAACTCGCAGGCCTGGCCGATGACGATCGGGCCGGAGCCGATGACGAGGACGTGGTTGATGTCGGTGCGCTTCGGCATTTAGTTGTTCCCTTCCATCAGTTCGATGAACTGGTCGAACAGCGGATTGGCGTCGTGAGGACCGGCGGCGGCCTCGGGGTGGTACTGGACGGAGAAGGCGAGGCCGCTGTCGAGGGCGACGCCTTCGACACAGTCGTCGTTGAGGCAGGTGTGGGTGACCTGGGCGGTGCCGAAGTCGGTGTCGAAGGGCTCACCGGCACGGCCGCTCAGGGCGAAGCCGTGGTTCTGCGAGGTGATGTCGATCTTGCCGGTGAGGTGGTTGAGCACCGGCACGTTGATGCCACGGTGGCCGAACTTCAGCTTGTAGGTCTCCATGCCCAGGGCGCGGCCCAGGATCTGGTTGCCGAAGCAGATGCCGAACAGCGGGATCCTGCGCTCCAGCACGGTACGGACCTGCTCGACCATCACGTCGGCGGTGGCCGGGTCACCGGGACCGTTGGAGATGAACACGCCGTCCGGGGAGTACTGCTCGATGAGCGGCTCGACCGGCGAGTTCGCCGGCACGACCACGGTGCGCACGCCGCGGGCGACGAAGTTGCGCGGGGTGTTGGTCTTGATGCCCATGTCGTAGGCGAGCACGGTGAAGCGCGTCTCCCCCTCGGGCTCAAGCACGTAGGTCTCGTCGGTGGAGACCTGGGTCGCCAGGTCGGCGCCGGCCATCGACTGCTGGGCGTTGACCTCGGCGACGAGCTCCTCGACCGGACGCCCGGCGGCCTCGCCGCTGAACACGCCGGCGGCGACGGAACCCTTGTCGCGCAGGTGACGCACGATAGCGCGGGTGTCGACACCCTGGATGCCGATGACGCCCTGCTTCTCCATCTCCTCGGCGAGGCTGCGGTCGGCGCGCCAGTTGGACACGGTGCGCGAGAGGTCGCGGATGACCAGGCCGGCGACCCAGATGTGGTCACCGTGGGACTCGCCGTCCTCGTCGTTCCAGCCGGTGTTGCCGATCTGCGGGGCGGTCGCCACCACGATCTGCCGGTGGTAGGACGGGTCGGTCATCGTCTCCTGGTAACCGGTCATGCCGGTGGTGAAGACGGCCTCACCGAGGGTGGTGCCGGTGGCGCCGAAGGCCCGGCCGCGGAACACCCGTCCGTCGCCGAGGACCAGCAGCGCGGGGGTGCGGGAGGAACTCACAGCAGTACTCTTCTCTGTCGTATTATCGGTCATTTGTCGCTCACCTGGCCGTCCTGCCAGGTCACCTTGCCGCGCAGCAGCGTGGTGGTGACCTTCACCGGCAGGTCCATCCCCTCGTAGGGGGTGTTGGCCGACTTGGAGGCCATCTGCTCGCCGTGGGCGGTCCAGCCGTGGTCAGGGTCGACCACGCACAGGTTCGCCGGCTCGCCCACGGCCACCGGACGCCCGTGTCCGGGCAGCCGCAGGATCTCCGCCGGGCGCTCCGACATCACCCGGGCCACGAAACGCCAGTCCTGGCGCTCCTGGTCCTGCGGTGGGTCGGTGACGAACAGCCCGGCGATGATCGCCAGGGAGGTCTCCAGTCCCAGCATGCCGGGGCGGGCCTTGTCGAACTCGCAGCACTTCTCCTCGGAGCCGTGCGGGGCGTGGTCGGTGGCCACGCAGTCCACAGTGCCGTCGATCAGGGCCCGGCGCAGCGCCAGGGTGTCGCGGGTCTCGCGCAGCGGAGGGTTGACCCGGTAGTGCCCGTCGTAGGTCTCCAGCTTCTCGTCGGTGAGGATGAGGTGGTGCGGGGTGACCTCGGCGGACAGCGGGATGTCGTGCTCGCGGGCCCAACCCAGCAGGCCCACGGTGCCCTCGGTGGAGGCGTGGCAGATGTGCAGGCGTCCGCCGTAGTCGCGGGCCAGCAGGGCGTCGCGGATCACGATGGACTCCTCGGCGACGCGCGGCCAGCCGCGCAGTCCCAGGCGGGCGGCGGTCTCACCCTCGTGGGCGACGGCGCCCTCGGTCAGGCGGGGCTCCTCGCAGTGCTGGGCGAGCAGCACGTCCAGTCCCCCGGCGTACTCCACGGCCCGGCGCATCAGGCGCGGGTCGTCGACGCACTTGCCGTCGTCGGAGAACATGCGCACCCTGGCGTCCGAGTCGGCCATCATGCCGAACTCGGTGAGCTCGGTGCCCTTGAGCCCGCGGCTGATCGAGCCGACCGGGTGCACGTCGCAGAGGTTCTTCTGCTGGCCCTTGAGCCACACCATCTCGGCGATGGCGGGGGTGTCGGTGACCGGGTCGGTGTTGGCCATGGTGAACACGGCGGTGAACCCGCCGCGGGCGGCGGCGGCCGAACCGGTGGCGATGGTCTCGGTGTCCTCACGGCCGGGCTCGCGCATGTGCACGTGCATGTCGACCAGGCCCGGCAGCAGGACCTGGCCGTCGAGGTCGATGACCTCGAACTCATCGGTGGCGCTGATGCTCCCGGTCGGGGCGATCTCGGCGATCACGCCGTCGCGCACCAGCACGTCCTGCGGGTCGCCCTCGCCGTAGGGCAGGACGCCGCGCAGCAGCACGGCCCCCTCGGCGGCCGGGTGAAGGACGCCGGTTGCCGGGTAGTCGTTCACGTTGTTCTCCTCCGGGATGGTTGTTGTGCTCATCGCTGCTCCCCCGCGTTCGTCTCGGTGCCGACCAGCAGGGTGAACAGGGCCGCCATGCGCACGTGCACACCGGCGGTGACCTGGTCGAGGACCACGGTCTGCGGGGCGTCCGCCACCGCGTCGTTGATCTCCATGCCGCGCAGCATCGGGCCGGGGTGCAGCACGATCGCGTCGTCCTTCAGCGCTGCCAGGCGGTCCTGGGACAGCCCGTAGCGCGTGGCGTACTCGCGGTGCGAGGGGAAGAAACCGCCGTCCATGCGCTCGGCCTGCACGCGCAGCATCATCACCGCGTCCGCCGAGGCGATGGCGGTGTCCATGTCGTGGCTGACGCGCACGGTGCCCTTGCCGGCGGCCGGGCCGTTCGGGTTGACCCAGTGCTCGATCCCCGGGGCCAGCAGGGTTCGCGGGGCGACGAAGGTCACGTCCGCGCCCAGGGCGGTGAGCAGCAGGGCGTTGGAGCGCGCCACCCGGGAGTGCAGGATGTCGCCGACGATGACCACGTGGGCGCCGTCGAGCGTGCCGAGCTTGTTGCGCAGCGTCACCGCGTCCAGCAGGGCCTGGGTGGGGTGCTCGTGGGCGCCGTCGCCGGCGTTGAGCACGCTGATGCCGTCACTGCCCTGGCCGACCCAGTTGGCGACCTGGCGGGCCGCACCGGACGAGGGGTGGCGCATGATGATCGCGTCGGCGCCGACGGCGCGCAACGTCAGGGCGGTGTCCTTGAGTGACTCGCCCTTCTTCACCGAGGACGAGGACGCCGAGATGTTGATCACGTCGGCGCTCATCCACTTGCCCGCGGTCTCGAAGCTGGAGCGCGTGCGGGTGGAGTTCTCGTAGAACAGGGTGAACACGGTGCGACCACGCAGGGTCGGCAGTTTCTTGACCTCACGGTCGCGCAGCGTCTCGGCGAAGCGGTCGGCCTCGTCGAGCAGCAGGGTGATGTCGTCGGCGTCGAGGTCGGCGATGCTCAGCAGGTGCTTCATGCGTTGTCTCCTTCCGGCGCCGTGCCGGCCGGGCGGAGCAACTCCACCCGGTCCACGCCGTCGATCTCGGCGAGGGAGACACGGACGTCCTCACTGGTGGAGGTGGGGATGTTCTTGCCCACGTAGTCGGCGCGGATGGGCAGTTCGCGGTGGCCACGGTCGACCAGGACCGCCAGCTGCACGATGCGGGCACGGCCCACGTCGCTCAGCGCGTCCAACGAGGCGCGGATGGTCCGCCCGGAGAACAGCACGTCGTCGACGAGGATGACGGTGGCACCGTCCACCCCGTCGCGCGGGACGCTGGTGGGCTTCAGGGCGCGGTGCGGCGTGGAGGTGAGGTCGTCGCGGTAGAGCGTGGCGTCCACGGCCCCGTGGAACACGCCCACCCCGCTGAACTCCTCGATCTTCTCGGCGAGTCGCGCCGCCAGCGGCACTCCCCCCGACGGGATCCCCAGGAGCACGACCCGGTCGGAGCCGGGTGCGTCCAGTGCCGTTTTCTCGATGATCTGGTGCGCGATGCGTGCGACAGTACGTCCGACGTCGTCCGGACCCAGGAGGGTGACCGTGGTGCCGTCGGTATGCTGCGTGCTCATCGTGACCTCCTTCCCCGCCTCACAGGACGGATCGTTAAAGGTGGTCGGAACCGGCACGAGGACCGGATCCAGTTTCCGTGCAGAATTCTAGCACGGTCCCGGGACGTCAGCCCCGGGGAGTCTAGTTCTCGTCGCCGGGCTCGTCGTCCGGCTCGTCGGCGGGTTCGTCGACGATGCCGTCGACGAGGGCGTCGGCGCGCGCCTGCTCGGCGTCACGCTCGGCCTTCGCCGCCGCAGCGTCCTGCTCGGCCTTCTCGGCGGCGGACGCCTCGTCAGCGAGGCGCTTGTCGCGGGCGATCCCGTCGAGCACGGCGTTGACGTAGCCGGGGGCCTTGTCGTGGGAGTACTCCGAGGCGAGCTGGATGCCCTCCTTGAGCGCCACCCGCGAGGGGACCTCCGTGTTGTAGAGCAGCTCCCAGGCGGACACGCGCAGCACCGCACGGTCCACCGCCGGCAGGCGCTCCAGACGCCAGGTGCTGCTCAGGTGGCTGGCGATCGCTCGGTCGATCTCGTCGAGGGAGGACGCCACCCCCGGCACGATCCGGGCGGTGTACTCCGGCACCTGCTTGACCTGGTTGGACTCGTCCCTGGCCAGTTCGGTGCGGTCCTCGACGATCTCGACGGGGTCGATGTCGCGGAACTCGGCCTCGAAGAGGATGTCGACGGCGCGTCGACGGGCCTTGTAACGGGCCCCGTGGCGGCGGTAGGCCTCACCGGCCTGCTTGTCG
Organism: Corynebacterium sp.; assembly: GCA_030450335.1. Classification (GTDB taxonomy): domain Bacteria; phylum Actinomycetota; class Actinomycetes; order Mycobacteriales; family Mycobacteriaceae; genus Corynebacterium. The sequence continues at coordinate 4,944 of JAKDIS010000092.1, forward strand.
CCGGAATGATTCTCGTTGGACATGACGTCTAGTTGTTGACGCGGGAGAGGTACTCGCCCGAGCGGGTGTCGACCTTGACGACGTTGCCGGTCTCCAGGAACAGCGGGACCTGGATCTCCGCGCCGGTCTCCAGGGTGGCGGGCTTGCTGCCACCGGTGGAGCGGTCGCCCTGCAGGCCCGGGTCGGTGTGCTGGATCTCCAGGTCCACGGAGACCGGCAGCTCACCGAAGAGGATCTGGCCGTCGTGGAAGGACAGCTGCACGCGCATGTTCTCCAGCAGGAAGCGGCCGGCGTCGCCGAACTTCTCGGAGGGCACCTCGAACTGCTCGAAGTCCTTGTCGTCCATGACAACGAAGTTCTCGCCGTCGTGGTACAGGTAGGTCATGTCGCGACGGTCGACGGTGGCGGTCTCGACCTTCACACCGGCGTTGAAGGTCTTGTCGAGGGTCTTGCCCGAGACGACGTCCTTCAGCTTGGTCCGCACGAACGCGGGGCCCTTGCCCGGCTTGACGTGCTGGAACTCGATGATCTGCTGCAGCTTGTTGTCGATCTTCAGCACGAGACCGTTCTTGAAATCCGCGGTGGTCGCCACGTGTCTACTCCCTGGGAAACGAGGATGGATGGTCAGCCGGTCAGTCTAGCAGTCCCCTGCTAGAGCACACGCAACTCGGTCGGCGAGGGGTTCACCGACTCCGCGCCGGTGGCGGTGACGATGTAGGTGTTCTCGATCCGCACACCGGTACGCCCGGGCAGGTAGACGCCCGGTTCGATGGTCAGCGTCATCGACTCGGAGAGCTGCTTGTCCTGCGGGGTGCGCGAGGCTGCGTAGGGCGCCTCGTGCACGTCCAGGCCGACACCGTGGCCGGTGGAGTGCACGAAGTACTCCGCGTAACCGGCTTCGTCGATGATGTCGCGGCAGACCTTGTCGACGGCGAACAGGCCCGCCCCCGGGCGCACGGCCTCCACCCCGGCGTTGAAGGAGCGGTACACCAGGTCGTAGATCTCCGCCGACAGTGCGTCCGGCTCCCCCACGCACACCGTGCGGGTCTGGTCGGAGGCGTAGCCGTCGAGCCACACGCCGAAGTCCATGGTCACCAGGCCCGGGACGATGACGTCGCGCGAGACGCCGGCGTGCGGCTTGGCCGCGTTCACGCCGGACGCCAGGATCGTGTCGAAGCTCAGTCCGTCCGCCCCGGCGGCCCGCAGGCGGTACTCCAGGTCGGCCGCGGCCTCGATCTCGGTGATGCCCTCGCGGATGCCGCCGGCGGTGATGAATTCTGTGAAGACCGAGTCCGCCAGCCGGCCGGCCTCGCGCAGGGCGTCCAGCTCGGCCGCGTCCTTGACCAGGCGGGCCCCTTCGACCGCGCCGGAGAGGATCGCCGGGTCACCGAGTTCGCGGGCGGTGGCCACGCTCATGCCCGGTTCGACGGCGAAGGCGCTGTCGCCGGCGACTCCGCGCAGTTCACCGAAGAGGTCACGGGTGATCCGGATGTCGATGTTGGTCGAGTCCGCGGTCTCCTGGCGCACCTGGGTGTCGTAGCGTCCGTCGGTGACCAGGGTCGCCGCACCGTCGGTGTCGAGCAGCAGGGCGGCGTTGGAGCCGCTGAATCCGGTGAGGTAGCGGATGTTCTTCAGGTCGGAGACGAGCAGGAGGCTGTGGCCGGCGTCGGCGACGGTCTGTGCGACGGCGCGGCGGCGGGTGAGGGTGTCGGTCATGACCCTCAGGGTACTACCCCGCCGCGGGCGACGGTGTGCCCGCTCGGGAGGTACCCACTAGCTGCCTGCGAGGTACTCCAGCGCCATGGTGTAGCCCTTGACCCCGAGCCCGGCGATCACGCCGCGGGCGATCGGTGAGAGGTAGCTGTGGTGGCGGAAGGCCTCGCGGGCGTGGATGTTGGAGATGTGCACCTCCACGAAACCGGGGCCGTCGGCGACCTCGACCAGGGCGTCGCGCAGGGCGACCGAGGTGTGGGTCAGGCCGCCGGGGTTGATGACGACCGCGTCGCCGTCGTCGGCCGCCCGGTGCACCCGGTCGATGAGGTCGCCCTCGTGGTTGGACTGCAGCGTCTCGATCTCCACGCCGAGGCGCCGGGCGTCGGCCCTGAGCCCCTCCTCCACGTCGGCCAGGGTGGTGGAGCCGTAGATCTCGGGCTGGCGGCGTCCGAGCCGGTCGAGGTTCGGTCCGTTGAGCACGACGATGCGCATGGTGTCTCCTTGGCTGACTTTGGCTGACTGTTGACGAGCTAGCTGGCGGTGTTGCGGTAGGCGGTCTGCAGGTCTGCCTGGGCGGGGTTCACCAACGTCTGCGGGACGTAGGAACCGTCACCCTCACCGTCGCCTTCACGGTCGCCCACGACGACGACGCGCAGGCTGCCGTCCTTGTTCTTCTTGTCGCGGGCCATGACCTCGGTGAGCTCGGCGAGGGTGGCGTCGGAGTAGCCGGTGGGCAGGCCCACGCTGTCGAGGATACGTCGGTGGCGGGCCACCGCGTCGGCGTCGAGCAGGCCGGCGGCATGGGCGAGCTCGGCCTCGAAGACCATGCCCACCGCCACGGCGTGACCGTGGCGCCACCGGTAGTTCTCGTGCTGCTCCACGGCGTGACCGTAGGTGTGGCCGTAGTTGAGGATCTCGCGCAGCGAGGACTCGCGCAGATCCTGGCCGACGACGTCCGCCTTGACCCTGATGGCCGCCTCGATGAGCTCCGGCAGGGTGCCGTGCGGGTCGCAGGCGGCAGCGGGGTCGGCCTCGTAGAGGTCGAGGATGTGGCCGTCGCGGATGAACCCGGCCTTGATGATCTCCGCGCTGCCCGCCACGATCTCCTGGTGCGGCAGCGTCTCGAGCACGTCGAGGTCGACCAGGACGGCCGAGGGCTCGTGGAAGGCGCCGACGAGGTTCTTGCCGGCGGCGGTGTTGATGCCGGTCTTGCCGCCCACCGCCGCGTCGACCATGGCCAGAAGCGTGGTGGGGTACTGCACGACCCGCACCCCACGCATCCACGTCGCGGCGATAAACCCGGCGAGGTCGGTGGTGGCCCCGCCGCCGACGCCGACGACGACGTCCTGACGCGACAGTCCGGCGTCGGCGCAGACGTCCCAGCACTGCGCGGCACCGGCGACGGTCTTGGCTGCCTCGGCGTCCGGCGTCTCGTACAGGACCGGTTCGACACCGGCGGCGCGCAGGCCGTCGGCCACGCGGGACGCCAGGTCCGCCAGCGGCGGCTGGTGCAGCACCACGGCGCGGCGTGCCCCGGGCACGGCGTCGGCGACAGCGGCGGTCAGGTCGCGTCCGATGACGACGTCGTAGGGGTGCTCCGTGGCGACGTGCACCGTGCGGGTGGTCGGGGTACTCACAGCTGGGCCTCCGGGGTGTGTTCGGGCTCGTCGTCGGCAGGCTCGTCGGCGGCGGGGTCGTGCACGCCGATCAGGGCGAGCACCTCGGCCACGGTGTGCCGGGGGGTGCGTCCGTCGGCGTCGACGACGTAGGTGGCGACCTCCCCGTAGAGGTCCTCACGCTCGGCGAGGATCTCGCGGTAGCGCGCGGCGGGGTCGTCGCCGTCGGCGGCGGCGAGCACCGGACGGGTCGCCAGGTGCGCGGTGCGCCTGGTCCCCTCCTCCGCCGACACCCGCAGGTAGACCACGGTGTGCGCGGCGAGCAGCCGGCGGGTCGCCGCGGAGAGCACCGCGCCGCCGCCGAGGGACACCACGCCGGTGGAGCCCAGCGCCTCGGCGACGTGGGTCTCCTCGCGCGCCCGGAACTCCGGCTCGCCGAGGGCGGTGAACAACTCACCGCAGGACGTGCCGTTGGCGTCCTCCAACAGGGTGTCGGAGTCCACGACCCCGCAGCGCAACGCCTCGCCGAGGGCGTGACCCACGGTGCTCTTGCCGGCACCGGGCGGCCCGACGAGCACGACCCGGGGGGTTGCGGTGGCAGACGCTCCGGCAGCGCCCGTCTCGCCGGCCATCAGGCCTCGTCCCAGGTCAGTCGGGCGTCCACGTCGTCGATGTAGGAGCGGTAGTTGCGGCGGGTCTCGGCGACGCTGTCGCCGCCGAACTTCTCCATCACCGCACGCGCCAGCACCAAGGCGACCATTGACTCGGCGACCACGCCGGCGGCGGGCACCGCGCACACGTCGGAACGCTGGTGGATGCCGGTGGCCGGACGTCCGTCGTCCATGTCCACGGTGGCCAGGGCACGCGGCACGGTGGAGATCGGCTTCATCGCCGCACGCACGCGCAGCTGCTCACCGTTGGTCATGCCGCCCTCCAGGCCGCCGGCGCGGTTCGTCCGACGCCCCACACCCGAACTCCGGTCGAGGCGGTCGATCTCGTCGTGGGCCTCGGAGCCACGGCGACGGGCCTCCTCGAAGCCGTCGCCGACCTCGACACCCTTGATCGCCTGGATGCTCATCAGCGCCTGGGCCAGCTGGCCGTCGAGACGACCGTCCCAGCTGACGTGGGTGCCCAGGCCGACCGGCAGCCCGGAAACCACGACCTCCACCACGCCACCGAGGGTGTCGCCGGACTTGCGGGCGGCCTCGATCTCGCTGATCATCGACTTCTCGTGGTTGTCGCCGTGGGCGGTGAACGCGCGCACCGGGGAGCCGTCCACCGCGTCCAGGTCCGCCGCGGTCGGCGGCGGGCCGGTGTAGGTGTCCGACGGGCCGATCGACAGGACGTGGCTGACAACCTCGGCACCGGTGACCTCGCGCAGCAGGGCGCGGGCGAAGGTGCCCGCCGCCACGCGCGCGGCGGTCTCCCGGGCACTGGAGCGTTCCAGCACCGGGCGGGCCTCGTCGTGGCCGTACTTCACCATGCCGGGGAAGTCGGCGTGCCCCGGGCGTGGGCGGGTCAGACGTGCACCGCGGCCGGAGTCCATCTCCTTGGCCACGGCCTCGTCGGTGAGGTCCACCGGGTCGGCGGACATGATGGTGGTCCACTTCGGCCACTCGGTGTTGCCGATCATCACGGCGACCGGCGAACCGATGGTCAGTCCGTGACGCACGCCGCCGAGGAAGGTCACCTCGTCGGCCTCGAACTTCATGCGTGCGCCACGGCCGTAGCCGAGGCGCCGTCGGGCGAGTTGGCGGGACACCTCGACGCGGGTGACTGGCACCCCGGCGGGAATGTCCTCGACAACGGAAACAAGGGCCTGGCCGTGTGATTCCCCGGCAGTCGTCCATCGAAGCATGCCCTACATTGTCGCACGGGCAACCATTGGTCGTCACCACAACCCGGGGTTTATGGCTCAGGTCACCGTCACGGCGGTGACGGCCGTGGCGACTACCGTGGCCAGCAGCATGCCGGGACCGTGCGGCAACCCGCGCGCCCGGACCCGTGGCGACAGGGCGAACACGAGGGTGACCAGCGAGGCGCCGGCCACGGCGAGCAACACCCCGGCCGCTCCCCCGGCCACCGCGGGGGCCACGCCCAGACTCAGGGCCAACTTGGCGTCGCCGCCACCGACGCGCCATCGCGGGGTGAGCCTGCCGGGCAGCACGCACAGCAGGAACCAGCCCAGCCCACCGAGCACCGCCCACGGGTGACCGGACGCCACGGCGAGCACCCAGGCCACCGGCACGGCGGGCAACGTCAACCTGTCCGGCAGCCGCCGCGAGCGCAGGTCGTGCACCACCAGCGCGCCCGCCCACAGTGCCACGGCCGCCAACGCGACCGTGCTGAGCAGCGCTGTGCTGATTAGCACAGACCCCCCGGTCTCCC
>JAKDIS010000187.1 GCA_030450335.1 Corynebacterium sp.
CCAGCATGTGGACCTGGTCGACGACGCCGAGGCGCAGCGCCTCGGCGGCCAACGTTGGACCGTCGACGGTAATGTCGCCGTCGCCGTCCTTCAACGCCAGGACGTCCTGCGCGCGGAGCTCGCGTTCCAGGCGGGTGCGGCCCGTCCACACCTCGTCCAGGGTGGTGGAGAAGACGACCTTCTGCGCCGCGCACCACAGCCGCGCCCACTCCGCCGAACGCGGTGACTGCCCGGCGGCCGCCGGATCGGTCTCCCAGACGTGCATCATCTCGTACATCCGGCGGCCGTAGAGGTAGGTGGTGACGTCGGCGGTGTCGGCGTTGATCGCGGCGAGGACCTCCTCGTCCGGCACCGCCCAGTCGAAGTTGCCGTCCCGGTCGGCGACGAAACCGTCGACGGAGACGAGCATCGAGTAGATCAGTTGTCCCATGGAGGGCCTCCCTGGTTTCGCGAGGTGGTGTCTCGCGGTGGTGTCTCGCGTGACCCCGAGCGTACGGGAGGGTGCCACCGTAGGATGAGGCCATGAGTGACGAAGACAGCGGACGCAACGAAGCAGCCACCGTCGTCCCCTTCCGGCGGCGGGCGGAGACCCCGGATAAGGCCCCGGATACGACCCCGGCTAAGACCCCGGCGAAGCTCTGGCGCGACGCCCTCGGCGAGGAGATCCACCGCCAACGCACGGTGCGCAGAGACCGGCTCGTGGACACCGCCGGACGTGCGGGGATCTCACCCCAGTACCTCTCCGAACTGGAACGGGGGATGAAGGACCCGTCCTCGGAGGTGCTCGAGGCAGTGGCGGGGGCGCTGGGGAAGTCGTCCTTCGAACTGGTGCGTTCGGCGTCGGTGCCTACCGGCCCGGTTCTGCTCGCCGCGTGAGGACCCGGTCGACCACGCCGTAGTCGACGGCGGCCTCCGGGGTCAGGACGAGCTGGCGTTCGGTGTCCTGCCGCACCTGCCCGGGCGACTTCCCGCAGTGGCGGGCGAGGACGCTCTCCTGCAGGCGCCGGATCCGCTCCATCTCCTCTGCCTCGATGATCAGGTCGGGTATCGTCCCGCGTCCGCCCTCCGTCGCCGGGGACGACAGGACGACCCGGCCGTTGTGCAGGATGCTGCGGTAGCCGTGGTCGCCCCCGGCGAGCAGCAGCGCGGAGGACGCGACGGCCTGGCCCACGCACGTGGTCTCCACGCGTGGACGGATGAACTGCATGCAGTCGTAGATCGCCATCGTCGCCGACTGCGACCCGCCGGGGGAGTTCACGTAGAGGGCCACCGGGGCGTCCGGGTTGTCGCTCTCCAGGTGCAGGAGCTGTGCGATCACGGTGTTGGATACCCCGTCGTCGACGGGTGTGCCGAGGTAGACGATCCGTTCGTCCAGCAGTCGGCTGTAGATGTCCACGGTCTTCTCGCCGTTCGGGGTCGGGGTGGTGACGTAGGGGATGGGGTAGCTGGACATCTCAGTTCGCCCCCAGTCCGAGCGTGGTGCGCCGGGTGGTGAGTGACTCCGGGCCGGTGATCACGGCGAGGTCGTCGATGACGTGGTCCACGAAGCCGTAGTCCCTCGCCTCGTCCGCGGTGAACCAGCGGTCGCGGAGGGAGTCATGGGTGACCTTGTCGAGTGGCTGGCCGGTGTCGTCGGAAACGCACGTCAGGACGGTGTCGCGCGTGTGGCGCATGTCGGCGGCCTGGATCTCGATGTCCTGTGCGGAACCGCCGATGCCACCGGATCCCTGGTGCAGCAGCACCTTGGCGTGCGGCAGGGCGAAGCGTTTCCCGGGAGTCCCCGCCGACAGCAGGAACTGCCCGGCACTGTAGGCCATGCCGATGTTCACGGTGGCGACGTCGTTGGGGATGCCGCGCATGGTGTCGCGGATCGCGAGCATCCCGGGCACGGAGCCGCCGGGGGAGTTGATCAGCAGGACGACGTCGGCCCTGGCGTCGCGTGCGGCGAGGAGCAGCAGGGAGGTGCACAATCGGTTGCTGGTGTCCTGCTCGAGCGCGTCACCGAGGACAATGATGCGGCGTTCGAAAAGGTCGCGGTATATCTCCTGGTCGAGGGTTCGGGTGGGGTCGTGTGTGTCGCTCATGAGGACCACACTGCGCAGCGTTGCGGAGCCCGGCAAGGCTGCGCTGCCGACGGCGGATCCGCTGTCAGCGGAACGGCCGCCGACCTCGGGGATACGCCGTCTCGTCGGGAGCCATGGTCGCGTGCCGGATCCGGTGTTTTCGTGGCAGCGCAGACGCGAATCCGGCACGCGGCGCGGGGTCGGGGGAGAAGGCGGGCCGAAAGGCGGACGGTACCGCACCTACCGCGCGAGGTAGCGTTCCCAGCCGGGGGTCAGCAAGTCGAAGGCGGCGTCGGTGAGGGAGGTGGACTCGCCGGACTCGGCGTTGAGGAGC
>JAKDIS010000188.1 GCA_030450335.1 Corynebacterium sp.
CGGCGGCGCCCGACGGGGCGGGACCGGCGGGCGGCGGTGGTGGCGGGGGAGGGGGAACCAGGTGTAAACGTCATGTATACCGACGGTATCGGCGGGGTGTTGACACCGTATTTCACCGAGGTGTCCCCGGCATTGCGCTCCGCTCAGCCCACCGGCACCCACTCCGGGGGCACGTGCTGGGCGCGGTAGACGAGGAAGCTCTCGGTGTCGCTGCCGGGGGCGGCCGGTCCGGAGTAGGGGGACACGTACTCCCACACGATGCGTCCGCCCGGGGTGACGCGGAAGATCCGCCCGTGCATGCCTTCGGTGATCAACGTGGTGCCGTCGGGCAGGCGTTGGGCGTTGCTGACGAAGGCGCTGAAGAACTCCCACGGTTGGCGCCCGGAGTCCTCGGCGGTGTACTGCCACACGATCTGGCGGGTCAGCGGGTCGATCTCGAGCACGCGTGAGCCCGGGTAGATGCCCAACGCCGCCGGCGGGTACCCGGCGCCTCCCTGGTTGTCGAAGATGAGCAGGTTGCCGGCCCCGGGGAGTCCCTCGGCGATGAGGTGGGGATTGTGCTGCCCGGAGATCTGGTCCAGCGGGCGGGGGACGCTGCGGTGCAGGATGCGCTCGTGGTGGTCGCCGGGGGCGCTGTCGAAGTAGGGCCCGAGCCGCCACAGGATCCGGTCACCGCCGCCGGCCCGGTCGACGACGGCGACCACGTTCGCCTTGCGTGAGCTGATGATCACGTTGCCCGGGGTGAAGGGGGAGGCGGGGTCCCCGCCGTGCAGGTGGTTGGGGCCGATCACGTTGGCGGTGTTCAGCTCCGCGTAGCCCCACGGGGTGTCCGGATGCCGCCGGGCGCTCGCCCGCAGGTCCGCCAGGCCACGGTCGTCGAGTCCGAGTTCGTCGACGTGGTCGCCGAGCAGCCAGCGCCACACGGTGTTCCCCCCGGGGTCGACCTCGACGAGCCCCTGGTCGCCCACGGTGTCGGGGCCGAGAGCCTCCACGACCCGGGGGACGGTGACCAGGTAGAGCCGGTTGCCGTTGTCGAGCACCTGCCAGTCGTGGTTCTGCCGGGCGGCACCGCCGGGAGCCTGCGTGCCCCATTCCCAGCGCACCTCACCGTCCCACGAGACCTCGCCCACGGTGCGGTTCGGGTAGATGCCGCCGCGGTCCTCGGTGGCGGGGTCCAGGTGTGTGAGCTGCAGGCCGATCCGGCCCTTCTCCCCGCCGACGAGCGCGGGGTCGATCACGCGGGAAGGCACGCCGGGGTGGTCCCAGCTGCGCACGACCGTGCCCAGGTCGTCGATCAGGCGGGTCACGCCGTCGGGGGCGGCGAAGAGCACGTAGCCGTCGCCGGCGTAGGCGGGGTCGTGGACGGTCACTCCGGTGGTTCTGTGATGTGTCATGTGCCCGCAAGCTACACAGCGCGGGCAGCAGCGTGAATCGATTGGATCGTGGTGAGTGAAACGTTTCACACCCTGTCGGCCTGCCCCTACATTGGGCGGCGTCCCACCGGCAGACTGCAAGGAGAACGACCATGCCGAACACACCCCGGGGAACGCGCCGCCGCGTGACCCTGGCCGACGTCGCAGCCCACGCGGGCGCGTCCACCACGGCGGTGAGCTACGTGGTGAGCGGGAGCCCGCGCCCGGTGTCGGACGCCCTGCGCGCCCGTATCGAGGCCGCGCTCGTCGACCTCGACTACCGCCCCGACCGCACCGCACGCGCGCTGCGCACCGGCGCGGCCACCGCCATGCTCGGACTGCTCGTGCCCCACGTGACCATGCCCTTCTTCTCCCGCGTGGCCGACGCGGTCGAACGCGTGGCAGGACGTCACGACCACCTCGTGCTGTTCGCCAACACCGACTTCGACCCGGCGAAGGAGGCGGAGGCCGCGTCCCGGCTGATCGACGCGGGCGTCTCCGGCATCATCGTGCTGGGCGAGGGGGACGCCGCGGCGACCGAGGCGGTCTGTGTCGCGGCCCGGGTCCCGGTGGTGTGGGTGAACAACACCCGCGGCCTGGACAGTTCCGGTGTGCACGGCGGTGGTGTGGTCTCCGCCGACCATGTCCACGCCGGCGCGTTGGCGACCAGGCACGTCCTCGCCGCCGGCGCGACGCGTCCGGTCTTCGTGGGCGGGTTCACCGACGAGGAGACCGGAGGGGTGCGACGTGACACGGTGCAGCGTCGCTACGACGGGTTCCGCACGGCACTCGGCGCGCAGGACGCCGCGGCGTCGCGCATCCCCACCGACCTCACGGCCGCGGACGCCTACCGGGCCGTCACCGACCACCTTCAGGCGTCCGGCACCGGTGCGCCGGTGGCGGACGCCTTCGTCGTCGGTACCTACGGTCAGGCGGGGGCCGTCCTGCGGGCGCTGACGGACGCAGGACGCGACGTCCCCG
>JAKDIS010000189.1 GCA_030450335.1 Corynebacterium sp.
TCGTGCTGCTGGTCCTCGGCATCGCGCTCACCGTGATGCTGTCCGCCAGCGACTTCCCCGGCGGGCCGCTGCCGGTCGTCGCCGGCGTCGTCGTGATCGCGGCGGCGGGAGGCGTCCTCGTCTACTCGGCCCGTACGATCCTCGCCGGCAACGATCTGCACCCGGTCGGCGCGGTGCAGGGCGACGACCGGCTCTACTACCAACGACAAGGAGCACTCTGACAACCGTGTTTGAGCTCGACAACATCACCCGCAGATATGGCCGCACGCGCGCACTGGATGCCGTGACCTGCGATATTCCTCTCGGCCGCGTCTACGGACTCATCGGCGCGAACGGGGCCGGCAAGACCACGCTGCTGCGCGCACTCGCCGGCCAACTGCCCACCGAAGGGCGGCTGACCCTCGAGGGCGAGCCGGTCCGCGACAACCAACGCGCCCTCGACCGCATCATCCTCGCCGGCGCGGATGTCCCCTACCCCGGAGAGATGAGCGTGCGCACGCTGCTCGACCTCGCCGCCTCGCGCTGGAGCACCTGGGACGCCGACTACGCCCGCCACCTGCAGGACGTCTTCGCCCTGGACCGTAAGGCACGTTTCGACACCCTGTCGCGCGGCAACAAGACCCTGGTCGGTGTCGTCATGGGCCTCGCCGCCCGGGCGGACGTGACCCTGCTCGACGAGCCCTACCTGGGGTTGGACGCACGCAACCGCGAGCACCTTTACCGCGAACTCCTCGAGGAGACGACGCGGGCGACCGATGCCGGACGCACGGTCGTCATCTCCACCCACCAGGTCGAGGACGCCTCCCTGCTGCTGGACGCCGTGATCCTCATCGACCGCGGCGACGTCGTCCGCATCGCCGACGTCGAGGCACTGACGTCCTCGACCGTCGTGGCGACCGGCACCGCCGGCGCCGTCGACGACCTGCTGGCGCGCGCACCGCGAACTGTTCTGCGCGAGGACACCGTCGCTGGGGCGCGCCGGGTCGTGCTGGACGCCGGGCGCACCGGAGACGCAGGTGATGCCGGGGCCGCAGTGGCTGCAGCGGCGCTGCTGCACGCGTCCGAGGGGCTGGACGTCCGCCTCGAGGACGCCGGACTGGAGGAGACCGTCCTGGTCAGGGGGACGCGATGACGACGACGCTGCTCGGCGGGGTGCCCGCCGCCACGCACCTGCGGCTCTGCCTGGCGCAGGCGAGGTCGGAGATCGCCGGACGCCTCGTCACGTGGCTGCTGGTACTCATCGTGCCGTTCATCCTGTTCGGTGAGACAGTGGAAGGAGTTGGCCGGCAGGTCGCCGTCGCGGTCCTGTTCGGCATCGTCGGTGGTTCCTCGTCCGGGGTGCTGACCATGTCGACGCGTGGACTCGTCGTCTTCGGCATCGGAGCCCGGGCGGCGAAGGCGCATGTGGTGATGGCGACGGTGGTGGGGACCGCTGTCTGTCTGGCGGTGCTCACGGTCCTGTGGGCGGTGGGAACCGTGCGGGGAGGCGGTCTCGGGGCCTGGTTCGCGTTGACCGTGCTGGTCATCGTGGCGCTCAGCACCCTTACCGTGGTGCTGCGCCTGCGCGAGCTGCGCGGGGCGGCGGTCGACGCCGGTGGTGGTGCGGCGGCCTCCCTGTCGACGCGGTGGGGTCGGAGGGCACAGGCACCGGACGGTCATGTCGCCGTGATGCGTGCCATGGCAGGCGGGGGAGTCCTGGCTCCGCTGATCGCCTTCCTGGTCGTGATGATCCCCGTCCAGCTGGTGTTCCGGCTGCTTGGCAGCGACCTGACCGTGGTCGCCGTCATCCTGGTGGTGGCACTCACTGCGAGCGTCGTCTTCGGCCGACTCGTCCAGGCGGAGCGGGCCGCGATGATGTGGACCGTCTTCGGCGGGGTGACAAGTGACTGGCAACGCGCCGTGGTGCGCGGCTGGTGGGTGGCCCCAGTGGGATTCGCGCTGGTGTATCTGGTGGCCTGGGGTCTTGAGCAGGGTGTGCAGTCCAGGGGAGGGGCCGGAGCCTTGCCCATGCTGTCGCCGGGAGACCCGGGAGAGTGGATGGGCGCGCTCTGCGTGGCGGCGAACTGCGGGTTCGTGACCGTGGCGATGACCTTGTCCGGCCTGAGCGTCACTGTGACGCAAAAGGGTGCAGGTCGCCGGGTCATCTCCGTGATGGTCGTGGTCGCCAACCTGATTGTCCTGGGCTACGTGGGCACGGGTGTCGTGGTTGTCCCGGTCGTCGGCGAGGTGGCGCCCAGGGTGGTGGTTGCGCTCGCGTGGACCGCTGTCGCGGGCGTGCTGTTCGCCCGCGCCGGACGGAGGATGGACCCGGCTTCCGGCGTGACGACGCGGGCCTACTTCGGCTTTGAGCGTGTTTAGTGCTCTGACCTGCGGAGTTGTGTGGGTGTTG
>JAKDIS010000093.1 GCA_030450335.1 Corynebacterium sp.
CCCCCCCCCCCCCGGGTGGGTGGCACCCCCCCCCCCCCCCACCCCCCGGCGCGGGGTTTCAGGGACCGACGGAGCAACCCGGCGACCGCGACTAAGCGGCGGTTCCAGACCGCCGGACCCTAGAACTCCAGGTTGTGCGCCAGCTCCCACGGAGTCACCTGGGACTGGTAGGACTTCCACTCCTCCCACTTGTTGCGCAGGAAGTACTCGAAGACGTGCTCGCCCAGGGCGTCCGCCACGAGCTCGGACTTCTCCATCTCGCGCAGGGCCAGGTCCAGGTCGGTGGGCAGGTCCTTGTAGCCCATCGCCATGCGCTCGCGACGGGTCATGCCCGCCACGTCCTCCTCGACCGGCGGGTGCAGCTCGTAGCCTTCCCGGATGCCCTTCAGCCCGGCGGCCAGCAGCACGGCGTAGGTCAGGTACGGGTTCGCGCCGGAGTCCGGCGTGCGGATCTCCACGCGACGCGAGGACGGCTTGTGCACCGTGTACATCGGCACGCGGATCATCGCCGACCGGTTGGACGCACCCCACGTCGCCGCGGTCGGGGCCTCCGCGCCACTGGTCAGACGCTTGTAGGAGTTGACCCACTGGTTGGTCACCGCGGAGATCTCCGGGGCGTGCTCCAGGATGCCGGCGATGAAGGACTTCGCCGTGCCCGAGAGGTAGAACTGGTCGTCCGGGTCGTGGAAGGCGTTGTTCTCGCCCTCGAACAGGGACATGTGCGTGTGCATCGCCGAACCGGGGTACTCGTGGAAGGGCTTCGGCATGAACGTGGCGCGCACGTCGTTACGTGAGGCGACCTGCTTGACCATGTAGCGGAAGCTCATCACGTTGTCGGCCATCGACAGGGCGTCGGCGAAACGCAGGTCGATCTCCTGTTGGCCGGGGCCGGCCTCGTGGTGGGAGAACTCCACGGAGATGCCCATCGACTCCAACGCGGAGATCGCGTCCTGCCGGAACAGCGGAGCGGCGTCGGTGACGGCCTGGTCGAAGTAGCCGCCGGTGTCGGCGGGCCGCGGACGCCCGTCCGGACCGTCCTGGTTCTTGAGCAGGAAGAACTCTATCTCCGGGTGCACGTAGCAGGAGAAGCCCTCGTCCGCGGCGCGGTTGAGCTGGCGGCGCAGCACCTGACGCGGGTCCGCCCAGCTCGGCTCACCGTCCGGCATGGCGATGTCGCAGAACATGCGCGCGGTGAGCACCTGGTTGTCGCCGCCGGCAGTGTCCAGGGGCAGGATCTGGAACGTCGACGGGTCCGGCTTGGCGATCGTGTCGGACTCGACCACACGCGAGAACCCCTCGATCGAGGACCCGTCGAACCCGATGCCCTCGGCGAATGCGCCCTCGAGCTCCGCGGGAGCGACGGCGACGGACTTCAGGTACCCCTGAATGTCCGTGAACCACAGACGGACGAAGCGGATGTCCCGTTCCTCGAGCGTGCGGAGGACGTATTCCTGTTGGCGACTCATGGCCCCCATCGTAACGCCCGCCCCGGCGGTCAGCCCCTTTTTTCCGGCCGGTTGCACGGGTTGTTACACATCGTTAACACCTGCCTGCCTGACGTGGCACAATATCGTGACATGGCTGACAAGAACGAGACCACCGGATACCTCGCACCCACCCGTCAGGTCCGCATCGGCGACCTGCGCAAGCGCAAGGACTCGGGCGAGAAATGGGCCATGCTCACGGCCTACGACTACTCCAGTGCGCGGGCGTTGTCCGCCGGCGGGATCGAGTGCCTGCTGGTCGGCGACTCCGCCGCCAACGTGGTGTTCGGCTACTCCCAGACCCAGCAGATCAGTCTCGACGAGATGATCTACATCGCCGCCGCCGTGGTGCGCGGTGCGGGCAACGCCCTGGTCGTCGCCGACCTCCCGTTCGGCACCTACGAGGCCTCCGACGAGCAGGCGGTGCGCTCGGCCGCGGAGATGATGCGGCGTTCCGGCGCGGCGATGGTCAAGATCGAAGGCGGGGTGCGCATCGCCCCGCGGATCCGCGCGCTGGTCGCCGCGGGTATCCCGGTGTGCGCGCACATCGGCTTCACCCCGCAGTCGGTCAACGCCCTGTCGGGATTCAAGGTCCAGGGCCGTGGGGACGCCGCGGACCAGCTGCTCGACGACGTGCGCGCCGTGGCCGAGGCCGGCGCGGACTTCGTGGTGCTGGAGATGGTGCCGGCGGACGTCGCCGCGCGGGCGACCGAGGCCGTCGACATCCCCACCGTCGGCATCGGCGCCGGCCCGGGGACGGACGCCCAGGTGCTGGTGTGGCACGACATCGCCGCACACCCCGCCGACGGCCACCGGCCGAAGTTCGCCAAGCAGTGGGCGCAGGTCGGTGAGGACCTCACGAACGCCGCGGCGTCCTACAAGCGCGAGGTCGCCGAGGGCACCTTCCCGGCCGAGGAGCACTGCTTCTAGAAACGGACCTCACGTTCCCGGTCGCCGGCGCGTCTACCCTGTGTGACGATGCAGCAACCATTCGATGAGGCCGTGAGACGGCACGGAGCCACCGTGCTGCGGGTCTGCCGCGCCGTACTCGGCCCCGGCCCGGACGCCGACGACGCGTGGTCCGAGTCCTTCCTGGCCGCACTACGCTCCTGGCCCGAGCTGGCCGACGACACGAACGTGGAGGCGTGGCTGGTGCGCGTCGCCCACCGCAAGGCCGTGGACGTCACCCGGGCCCGTGCCCGGCACGCCGTCCCCAGCGACGACCTGCCCGAACAGGCTTCCGCACTGGGCAATCCCGAGGACTCCGCCGGCCAGGACGGACACGGGGTGTGGGCCGCGGTGACGGCGCTCCCGGAGCGCCAGCGCCTCGCGATCGCCTACCACTACCTCGGCGGACTGCCGCACACCGAGACCGCCGGGATCATCGGCGGGACCCCGGAGGCGGTGCGACGCGCCGCGTCCGACGGCATCAGGAGTCTGCGCAGGACCTACCGCGCCGAGGCGCACACGAAAGGACGGTCGCGATGACCGACGAACTCTCCGACCTCTTCCCCGTCGACCCTGCCACGTTGGACGGGTTGGACGGGCTGCGCGCGAGCCTTGCGGCGAAGGCCGCCGAACACGACCTGGTGGACGTCGCCTACCGCACGGTCGACTCCCCGGTGGGCACGTTGCTGGTGGCCGCGACCGCCACGGGCCTGGTGCGCGTCGCCTTCGAACGCGAGGGCTTCGACACGGTGCTGGAGTCCCTGGCGACGAAGGTCAGCCCGCGGGTGTTGGAAGCGCCGCGGCGCCTGGACACCGTAGCCACCGAGCTGGACGAGTACTTCACCGGCGGCAGGCACGCCTTCGACGTGCCCCTGGACTACGCCATGTCCTCGGGATTCCGGCAGCAGGTGCAGCGCCACCTGCCGCACATCGGCTACGGGCACACGCAGACCTACAAGGAGGTCGCCGAACTGGTCGGCAACCCGAAGGCGGTCCGCGCCGTGGGTACCGCCTGCGCGACCAACCCGCTGCCGGTCGTGGTGCCCTGCCACCGGGTGCTTCGCTCCGACGGGGGTCTCGGCGGCTACCTCGGCGGCCTGGAGGCCAAGACCACGCTGCTCACGCTGGAGCACGCTGTGTGAGCATCGGGACGCCAGACGGACGCTAGTCGTCCTCGTCCCAGTCGTCGGCCGCCTTCGTGCGCGCCCGCGCCGTCTCCAGGGCCTGCTCTGCCTCCTGCTTCGAGGTGTACGGGCCCATGCGGTTGTCCCAGCCCGAGGTCTTGCCCTGGGTCACCTCACCACTGGAGGTGTCGAAGTACCACTCGTTGTCGCTCATACCGTTCGAGTCTAACCGCGTCTAACCACCGAACGCACCACGCGCGTCGGCCAGCACGAACACCATGCCCGCCAGCCCCAGCACCACCGTGCCGGCCGTCAGTGCCACCACCGCGCCGGACGAGACCCCCGGCGCCGCGTCCTGCGCACCTGCCACCGCGCGCCGGTAGCGGTCGTAGCGACGCCGCTGCGTCGCGTAGATCACCCCCGCCACCAGCATCAACCCGCCGGAGACCGCCACGACCACCGCACCGTAGTGCGGCGCCCAGCGCAGCATCACCGCCGCGGCCACCAGGTAGGCCAACGAGGTCCTGCCCCAGGACATGCTCGTGCGCTCCGGCTGCAACCCCGGGTCCGTCGGCAGGCTCACGAGAACACCATGACCGTGACCACCACCGCGGCGAGCACCGCGCCCACCGACAGGGCCGGCACGATCGCCGGTGCCGGCAACGGCCGGTCCTCACGCATCGCCCGCTCCACGCGCAGCCATCGCACCGCCGCCCCACCCGCCAACAGGATGCCGATGGCGATGGCCACCAGCGCACCGGCCGAACGCAGGTGAGCGGGCAGGTCGTCGACGGGCAACGCCTCCAGCGCCACACCACCGGCGATGAACGCCAGCGCGGTACGCATCCACGCCAGGAACGTCCGTTCATTGGCCAGGGTGAACCGCGGGTCCGGCTCCTCACCGCCCGGGAACAGCACGCGCGCCAACGCCGGACGCCTACGCTCCTGCGCTGAGGCCTGCTCTGAGGCCTGCTCTGAGGCCTGCGCTGCGTCCGGTGCCGTGTCGTCGCGCTGTCCTGCGGTGCCGTCATTCACGGTGAATCATTCTAACGATCGCGGCCGGGCGCCGGTGAACACGAGAAGAAGTTTTGCGTCGAGAGGGCCTGTGAGCCGGATTCTGTCCCGCCCCGGGCACGCGGGCCCGGGCATGTGCGGCGGCGATCATCCATCTGGGTCAGCCGTCACCGGCTGCCTCAAGCGGTCTACCTGCCCCTTCACCGACGAGCAGTCGACGGGGCACGGCCGCACCGTAAAAAACGGTCGCGGCCACTTGACCTTGCTCCCGGTGGGGTTTACCTAGCTACGCCGGTCACCCGGCGCACTGGTGCGCTCTTACCGCACCGTTTCACCCTTACCCCGGCCCGACCCCGGAACTGGCCGGGGACGGTCGAGGCGGTCTGTTTTCTGTGGCACTAGCCCGCGGGTCACCCCGGGTTGCCGTTAACAACCACCGTGCTCTGAGGAGTCCGGACTTTCCTCGACACCGGGCCCACGCCCGCACACGTGCGGACGCGGTCCCCGGCGCCGCGATCACCCGGCCCTCTCGACCCGGATAACTCTAGCACCTGCCGGCGCCTCCCCATTCAGTGCCGGTCAGTGCCGGTTAAAGCAGGTGGTGGGTGTCGTTGACCCCGCGGACCACCGAATGGTCGGGGTAGAACTCCACGTTCGACAGCCCCGCCAGGTCCAGGTGCAGGGTGGAGTACATCGTGGCCGGCACCTGCAGTGCCCGGCGCAGGATCGCCTTGATCGGCGACACGTGGCTGACCAGCAGGACGGTGCGGGCACCCGTCAGGCCCTGCTCCGGCGCTCCCGCCAGCCCCTGGACCAGGTCGCCGCACCGCCGCTCCACGGCGGCCATGCTCTCCCCGCCGACGGTGGGCACGGTGGTGTCGCCGACCCACGCGGCGTGCTCGTCCGGCCAGCGCCGGTGCACCTCGTCGAAGGTCAGGCCCTCCCACTCGCCGAAGTCGGTCTCGATGAGGTTGTCGTCGACCTCCACCTCCAGGCCCAGCCTGTCCGCCGCCGCGGCGGCGGTCTGCCTGGTCCTGGCCAGCGGTGAGGAGATGATCCGGTCGATCCCCTGGCCGGCGTCCTGACGTGCTGCCAGGAAGGACGCCGCCCGCCGCGCCTGCTCGACGCCGAGGTCGGTGAGGTCCGGGTCGCTGCGTCCGGAGAACACCCCGGCCGCCGACATTTCCGTCTGCCCGTGGCGCAGCAGCAGCACCCGCACCGGCGCGCCGCGCTCACCCATCCACCCCGGCGCGCCACTCACGAGGTGGCGCCCCTGTCGCCCTCTGCCTCGTAGGCGCTGGCCTGCGGCAGGAGCATCACCCCGCACTCGGGGCAGGACGCCGGGTCGTCCTTCGGCGCGGCGAGGATCTCCGCCAGCGACGCCCGGTCCAGGGTCATGAAGCAGCCACGGCAGGACGACCCGGCCAGGGCGGCCGCGCCGACGCCGTTCTCGCGCTCGCCTCGTTCGTAGCGGCGCAGCAGCTGCGGCGAGCCGGACTCCAGTTCGGCGCGCAGGGAGTCGGAGTGCTCCTGAAGCGACTCCAGCTGCCCGGTTATCTCGCGGTGCCGGGAGGCGTGGGCCTCGCGGGCTGCCTCCAGGGCGGCGAGGGCGGCGTCGAGCGCAGCTTCTGTGTCGTTGCCACCCGCGGCGTCCACTCCCGGCGAGGACGTGCCTTCGGCGGCGATGGCCTCCTCCACCTCAGCGAG
Source organism: Corynebacterium sp. (assembly GCA_030450335.1). Classification (GTDB taxonomy): domain Bacteria; phylum Actinomycetota; class Actinomycetes; order Mycobacteriales; family Mycobacteriaceae; genus Corynebacterium. The sequence continues at coordinate 6,278 of JAKDIS010000093.1, forward strand.
GCGGCGTTCGGCGACGGCGAGGTCGTGCTTGAGGTCCCGGCGCGCCTCGGTGTCGACGGCCGCGCCCAGGGCGTTGACGTCGTCGCGGCGACGGGCGCGCAACTTCGCGGCGTCCTGCTGCATGCGCTGCAACCGCAGCGTCGCGTCCTGTGTCTCGCGCCCGGCGGCGGCCTTCGCCTGACGCGCGGCGACGACGTCCTTCTCCAGGCGGGCGATCTCCTCGGACGTCGCCTCTGCGCCGGAGGCACCGGACGCACCGGCCTCGCCGGCGAGCGCGCTGCGTCGGCCGTCGACGTTGACCAGGTCCCACAGGACCACGTGGGCGGGGCGTCGCGACGAGGGGGACGAGGGGCGGAAACTGGTCGGTGCGTCGGGTGCGTCAGGCACGGTGCTGTCCTCCGGAACAAGGTGACGGGGCGTGGAGGGTCCACGGGTCGGTGCGGACGTCGACCACGGCCGTGTCGACCCGCGGGTCGGCGGCGGCGATGATCTCGGCGGCCTGCTCGCACCAGGGGAACTCGCTGGCCCAGTGGGCGGTGTCGATGACCGTGCAGCCACCGGCGCGCAGGTGCTCGTCCACCGGGTGGTGGCGCAGGTCGGAGGTGACGAAGCAGTCGACGTCCAGTCCCGCCACCGTACCCAGGAAACTGTCGCCCGCCCCGGAGGACACGGCGACACGACGGATCACGGCGTCCGGGTCGCCGGCGGCGCGCACGCCCCAGGCGGTGGCGGGCAGACGCTGCGCCACCCGCTCGGTGAACTCGCGCAGCGTCATCGCCGTGTCGAGCTCGCCGACGCGTCCGATGCCGAAGGCGGTCGCCGGGTCGGCGGGCACCCCGGCGAGCTCGGTGACGTCGTAGGCCGGCTCCTCGTAGGGGTGCGCGGCCAGCAGGGCCCCCAGCACCGCCGCGCGGCGCGACCGGGCGGCGACGAACTCCACGCGCAGCTCCTCGACGTGCTCCAGGTGCCCGGGTGTGCCGGTGTGCGGGTCGGCGGACGCCCCGGGGAGGAACTGCCCGGTCACCGCGAACTCGTGGGAGCAGCACGTGTAACCGCTTACGGTGCCACCACCTGAGGCGAACACCGCCTCCTTCACGACCTCCGCGTGCTGCACGGGCACCGTGAAGCCCCAGCTGTCGAGCACCGGAGCGATGGTCTCGCCGCGGGCGGCGCGCACCGCCGCCGTCGCCGAGGCCGACGACGGTGCCAACGGTGCTCCCGCGCTGACGCCCAGGATCTCGGCGAGGCGGTCGTTGACCCCGGGGCGTGCCGAGTCGGCGCTGGTGTGCGCGGAGTACAGGGCCACCCCGGCGCGGATGAGCCGGTGCACGATCCTGCCCTTCGGGTGATCGGCCGGCACCCCGGTCGCCCCGCGCATCAGCAGCGGGTGGTGCACCAGCAGCAGGTCGGCGCCACCGGTGACAGCCTGCTCGACCACCTCGTCGGTGCAGTCCAGGGCCACCATGACCGAGTGCACCGGGGCCGCCGGGTCGCCGCAGACCAGGCCGCAGGCGTCCCACGACTCGGCGAGCTGCGGCGGGTAGGCGTCCTCGATCACCGACACCACCGAGGCCACCGTCGCTGTCGTGGTGTCGGCAGGGCCGGTCGTGTCTGCTGGGTTCTGTTCACTCTGTGTCCCGTTCACCCCGCCCACGATACCGCCCGAGTTGCCTGTCCCTCACGGCACTTTGGCGACCCTGCCGTGGCCGGGCCGCCGGGATTCTGGCACCCTGGGTTGCGTGACGGACGCACATGAGCCATCAGGCACCAGGAACAGGACCCTACTTGTCGACGTCGACGGGACCCTCGTCGACTCCTATCCGGGTATCCGCTCGAGCTTCCTGCGCGCCCTGGAGGACAACGACGTCCCCGCCCCCGGCGAGGATCTGCTGCAGCTGATCGCGGGTCCCCCGATGGTCGACAGCCTGCGCGGCCTCGGACTCGAGGGCGAGCAGCTCGACGCGACGGTGGCCAGCTACCGCGAGCACTACGACGGTGGCGGCTGGCTGGAGGCCCGTCCCTTCGACGGGGTGGCCGAACTGCTGCGTCTGTGGAAGTCGCAGGGCTACACGCTGGCGACGGCCACCTCGAAGTCGTTGAGCTCGGCGACGCGGCTGCTCAAGCACTTCGACCTCTACGACTACTTCGACGTCATCGCCACCGCCTCCGACGACGGCAGCCGGCGGGCCAAGGACGCGGTGGTCGCCTACGCCCTGGAGCAGCTCGGCGCCCCCGGCGGGCCGATCACGCCCGTCGCCGAGGGGGGCCCGGCCCACCGCCGCGGTCTGCTGATGATCGGCGACCGCATCCACGACGTGGAGGGTGCGCGCGCCTACGGTGTGCGCAGCGTGCTGGTCGACTGGGGCTACGGTGTCCGCGACGAGCACCGCAAGGCCGACTACTCGGTGGCCGACGCCTCCGAGCTGCGCCGCCTCGTCGACGAGTGGTCCGACGACCGGCCGCACATCTGCGTGGTGTGCACCGGCAACATCTGCCGCTCCCCGATGGGTGAGATCATGGTGCGCAGCGCACTCGAGGAGGCCGGGCTGGACGACGACGTGCGGCTGAACTCCTGCGGCACCGACGGCTGGCACGTCGGCGAGGCCGCCGACCCGCGGGCCGTCGCCCGGCTGAAGCAGGACGGCTACAACGGTTCCGGTCACCGCGCCGCCCAGTTCGGTCCCGAGCACCGCGACGCCGACCTGTTCCTGGTCATGACCGCCGCCCACCGCAAGGCACTGGTCAAGCGGGGAGTCGACGAGGACCGTATCGCCCTGTTCCGCAGCTTCGGACCGGCCGGTGACAAGGAGGTCGAGGACCCCTACTACGGCGACCGTGACGGTTTCGCCGAGGTCTCCCGCCAGCTCGCCGAGGCCATCCCCGGCGTCGTCGACTGGGCGCGTGCCCAGGTCGACGCCCGCGGCTGAGGGGGATCAGCGCAGTCGAGCGCAGTTCAGCGTAGCTCGAAGTCCACGGAGTCGGTCGTGCCGTGGCGCGAGCAGGTGGCCGTCCACCCGTGCGGGGTGACCTGGGCGACGGTGCGCCGCCCGCAGGTCACGCAGTACCGGGGGACGTCCAGACCGGCCTTCTGCGAGGGTGAGTACTCCAGCGACTCCCCCTCCCCCAGGTCCGCGCCGGTGTAGGGGTCGAAGGGGCCGGTGCCGCGTCGACGCCGCGAACGGGTCCGCGAGCCTGCACCTGATTCCGTACCGGATTCTGCACTAGACACTGCGGCTCAGCACCTTGATCGGCAGGTTCATGCGGCCCACCATGTCCATGTCCTCCTCGGCCGGGCGGCCGAGGGTGGTGAGGTAGTTGCCGACGATTACGCCGTTGATACCGCCGGTGAGGCCCTGTTCCACGCCCAGGTCGCCGAGGGTGAGTTCGCGTCCGCCGGCGAAACGCAGGGTGGTCGCCGGCATCGCCAGGCGGAACATGCCCACGGCGCGCAGTGCGTCCTTACCGTCCATCACCGGCATGTCCGCGAAGGGTGTGCCGGGGCGCGGGTCGAGGAAGTTCAGCGGCACCTCGTCGGGGTCGAGCTCGGCGAGCTGCACGGCGAACTCGGCGCGCTGCTCCATCGACTCGCCCATGCCGACGATGCCGCCGCAGCACACCTCGATGCCGGCGTCCTTGATCAGGTCCATCGTCGCCCGCCGTTCCTCCCAGGTGTGCGTGGTCACCACCTTCGGGAAGTAGCTGCGGGCGGTCTCCAGGTTGTGGTTGTAGCGGTGCACCCCGACCGCCTTGAGCCGGTCGACGTCCTTCTGCGTCAGCATGCCCACCGACACCGAGACGTCGATGCCGTCGACGTTGGCGTAGATCTCCTCGACGGCGACCTCCAGCTGGCTCATGAGGTTCTCGTCGGGGCCACGCACGGCGGCGACGATGCAGAATTCGGTGGCGCCGGTCTTGGCGGTCTGCCGTGCCTGCTCGATGAGTTCGGCGATGTCGAGCCGGGTGGAACGCACCGGGGAGTCGAAGAGGCCGGACTGGGAGCAGAAGTGGCAGTCCTCGGGGCAGCCGCCGGTCTTCAGGCTGACGATGCCCTCCATCTCCACTTCTTCGCCGCACCACTTCACCCGGACCTCGTGGGCCAGGGCGAGCAGGTCGGGGATGCTCTCGTCGGGGAGCTGGAGGATTCGGATGAGGTCGTCGTAGTCGAGCCCGCGGCCATCGTCGAGGACGCGGGTACGTGCAGTCGTGAGGATGTTGTCCATGGACACACCCTAACTTGAACACCGTACAAGTTCTACCGAAAAAGTATTCTCGGGTTCCCCGCCACCCCTAG
>JAKDIS010000190.1 GCA_030450335.1 Corynebacterium sp.
GCGTCGTCGAGGAGCTCGCCGGCCCGTCCGGGGTCGAAGCCGTAGGTGGTCACACCTTCGTCGTCGAAGGACCACTGGGTGGGGGCGGCGTAGATGTCGGCCACGCCTCCCTCCCCCTTGTACTTGGCCTGGACGATCTGGTCGCGGTCGAGCCCGTGGTGCAGGGCCTGACGTACCCGGGTGTCGGCGAACTTGGGGTTGCGGTTGTTGATCCAGATCTGCCCGATGTCGCCCACGGTCCGCGAGCTCGTGTCGGCGAACCGGAGGTCCTGCAGGGCCTGGAGGGTCTCGGGTCCGGTGCCGAAGCCGCTGTGGTCGATGTCGCCGTTCTCGAAGGCCGCGAGCCGGTTGTCGGAGTCGATGATCTTGAAGATCACGTGTTCCACGGCGGGCGATCCGCCGTAGTAGTGCTCGTTGGCCAGGTACCTGACCTCCTGGCCGACCACGTGCCGGTCCAGTGTGTAGGGCCCGGCGCCGACCGGCTCCGCGTAGAGGTCGCGGAGATAGTCGAGTTGGCCTTTCCGGTAGTCCTTGCCGTAGTAGTGCTCCGGGAGGACGGCACCACCCAGCGTCGACAGTGCCAGGGGGCTGACCGTCTCGGTCTCGATCTCCACCGTCCGGTCGTCGAGCACCCGGATCCCGCTGATCTCGTCGGCGTCGCCGTTCTTGTAGTCGTCACCGCCGACGATGCCGAATTTGCTGAAGTCGATGCCGCCGTCGAAGGCCGGGTCGTTGAAGAGGGTGAGGGTGAACTTCACGTCGTCCGCGGTCAGCGGCGTGCCGTCGCTGAACGTCAGGCCGTCGCGCAGGTGGAAGGTGTAGGTCAGGTCGTCGTCGGACACGTCCCAGGACTCGGCGAGGTCGGGGACGTAGGAACCGTCCTCCTGTTGCGCGACGAGTCCGGCGAAGATCGGGGCGACGGCATTGCCGTCCCAGCCGTTGTCGTAGAAACCGGGGAGGAAGACCCCGCCGGGCTTGTTGATCGTGGTGACGAACGTGTCAGGACGCTTCGTCACCGCAGCGGGCACGGCCGTGGGGTCCTCCGCCTCGTGGTACTCGTCGGCGGCGGTGAGTGCGTCCTCCCCGCCGGCGTCGTTGAGCGTGTCCTCGGTGCTGGAGCAGGAGGTCACCGCCAGGGAGACGGCGACGAGGACTGCGGCCAACGCCCGTCCCCTCCTGAAGTTCCTGCCGGTGGGGGCAGGTAGCCCGCGTGCGGGAGTCATGTTCGGTGGGTCCTCTCGGTCTACGTCAGTGGTGCTGGAAGGCACCTGAATCAAAGTAGACCGATCAGTCTGGAAGGCCGGAACGTTCCGCTCCGGCTGAGCCGAAGGCACCACAGGAATGGCGCAGCCGGGAGCGCGTCAGTAGTGCGGGCTGCCCCGGGTCACGGCACAGCGCCTACAGTTCCAGGCGCTCCCCTGCCCACCGTCGGCGCAGCCACCGGTCGTGCGAGGCGACCACGACCGCACCCGGGTAGGCGGGGATCGCCTCCTCCAACGCGGTGAACAGGGACAACGACAGATGGTTGTCGGGCTCGTCGAGCAGCAGCACGTCCGGCGGGTCGGCGAGCAGTACCGCCAGGGAGACGCGTCGTTGCTGGCCGAGACTCAGCTCAGCCAACGGCCGCGACTCGTCGCGCGGGTGGATCAGCCCGAACGTCGCCAGCGGCACGGCGTCCGCAAGTTCGTCACCGACGGCGTCGCGGTAGGCGCGCTCCACCGTGCGGCCCGGGCCGCGTCCCGCCGGGTCCGGCAGGACGACCTCCTGGGTCAGGTGCCCCACGCTCACGCCCGAACCTGCACCGGAACCCACACCGCCGACCGTGCCCGCCGAGGGGGCCAATGTGCCCGCCAGCACCTCCAGCAGGGTCGATTTGCCCGAGCCGTTCGGTCCGGTGACCAGGAGTTTCTCGTCACCGTTCACGGTGACGCTGGTGCGCGGCAGCCGCCCGGCGACCTCGACGCCGGCGGCGACGAGCACCGGCCCCGTGCGTCCTGCGGTGTCGTCGCGTCCTGCGGCGGTGAGTCCGGCGAACGTCAGCTCCGCCGGCGACTTGCGGACCTGCGACTCCTCGAGTTTCTCGAGCCGCGAGCGCGAGTCGTTCACCCGGCGCGACACGACCTTCGCATTGCGGTCGCCGTAGAACTTCTTCGTGATCTTGTTCTCCACCTGGATGTCGCGGTTGGTGTGCCCGACCTGGTGGTTGTCGCGCACCCCGGCACGCAGGCGTTTCAGCTCCGCCTGCTCGTCGCGGTACTGCCGCTCCCAGCGCTGCCGGACGTCCCGGCGCGCGGCGAGGTAGTCGGTGTAGTTGCCGGTGTAGCGGGTCACGCCGCCCTGCGCG
>JAKDIS010000010.1 GCA_030450335.1 Corynebacterium sp.
GGGGGCAGACATCGCGTACACGGTGCTCGCACGGGGATCCCGCAGCGCCCGCTGACGCGTGACGGGGACACCGCACGGCGGTGTGCGCACAGGGTTCGGCGTCCGGCACCGCGGAGTTGGTCACGGAAGTGTAACCTTCCATGCGACCCCTGCTATCCTTGTGCAGTTGTCTGTCCCCATGTGGTGCGCCCGAAAGTTCTCGGGGGTGTCCGGCGGGGGACCCAGTGACCGAACACCTACCCCAAGCAGAAACCTTCGGCGGCCCGACCCGGGAGTGGTACTCCCGACCGAGACTGCCGAGCCAGGAGGCAAACGTGACCGCCTTGCTCTCGGCGTTCCGGGATGCTGATCTCCGCAAGAAGATCTTCTTCACCCTTGCGATGATCATCCTCTACCGGATCGGAGCACAGATCCCGACCCCCGGTGTCGACTACGCGGAAGTCACCTCGCAGGTCCGTTCACTGACCGAGGACGGATCGAACAGCATGTACACGCTGATCAACCTGTTCTCCGGTGGCGCCCTGCTCCAGTTGTCGGTCTTCGCGATCGGCATCATGCCGTACATCACCGCGTCGATCATCGTGCAGCTGCTGACCGTGGTCATCCCGCGCTTCGAACAGCTCAAGAAGGAGGGGCAGTCCGGTCAGGCCAAGATGACCGAGTACACCCGCTACCTCACCGTTGCGCTGGCCCTGCTGCAGTCGGCGGGCATCGTGGCGCTGGCCGACCGCCAGCAGCTGCTGGGCAGCGACGTCCGCGTGCTCCACGAGGACGTCGGGATCTTCGGCCTGGTGATGATGGTACTCATCATGACCGCCGGTGCCGTGCTGGTGATGTGGTTCGGTGAGCTGATCACCGACCGCGGCGTCGGCAACGGTATGTCGCTGCTGATCTTCGCCGGTATCGCCACGCAGCTGCCGGCGCAGGGCATGCAGATCCTGCGCAGCTCCGGCGGCTTCGTCTTCGCCGGTGTCGTGGTGGCGGTGCTGATCCTGGTCATCGCCGTCATCTTCATCGAGCAGGGGCAGCGCCGTATCCCGGTGCAGTACGCCAAGCGCATGGTCGGTCGTCGCCAGTACGGGGAGACCTCCACGTACCTGCCGCTGAAGGTGAACCAGGCGGGCGTGATCCCGGTGATCTTCGCCTCCTCGATCCTCACCGTGCCGATCCTGATCACGCAGATCATCCAGTCCGGCAATGCCGGGCAGGAGGACAACTGGTGGAACCGCAACGTGATGACCATGCTGTCGGACCCGTCCAGCTGGCCCTACATTCTGATCTTCGCCCTGCTGATCATCTTCTTCTCGTACTTCTACGTGTCGATCCAGTACGACCCGAACGACCAGGCCGACAACATGAAGAAGTACGGTGGATTCATCCCGGGCATCCGTCCGGGGCGTCCCACCGCCGAGTACCTCTGGTACGTCATGACCCGTCTGCTGCTCGTCGGTTCGATCTATCTCGCCGTCATCGCCGTTCTGCCGAACGTAGCGATTACGATGGGACTTGCCTCTGACGGCGCCGCCTCAAGTCTCGGCGCATTCGGTGGTACCGCTATCCTGATTATGGTCTCGGTCGCACTGACCACCGTCAAGCAGATCGAGTCCCAGCTCATGCAAGCCAACTACGAAGGATTCCTCAAATGAGACTCGTTCTCCTCGGCCCTCCCGGTGCAGGTAAGGGCACACAGGCCGCCATCCTCGCCGATTCGCTGGGCGTGCCGCACATCTCCACGGGTGATCTCTTCCGGGAGAACATCTCCAAGGAGACCGACCTCGGTCGCCAGGCGCAGGAGTACATGGACGCCGGCAAGCTCGTCCCCACCTCCGTCACCGCCGACATGGTGAGCAAGCGCCTCGACCAGCAGGACGCCGCCGACGGCTTCCTCCTCGACGGGTTCCCCCGCACGGTCGAGCAGGCCGAGATCCTCTCGGAGATCCTCGAGGGCAAGGGCACGTCCCTGAACAACGTCCTCAACTACCAGGTGACCGAGGACGTCGTGGTGGAGCGCATGCTGGCCCGCGGCCGCAGCGACGACACCGAGGACACGATCCGCACCCGCCTGCAGGTCTACCGCGACGAGACGGCCCCGCTGATCGACTACTACTCTGACATCATCGTCAACGTGGACGCCGAGGGTACCGTCGAGGACATCTCGTCCTCCACGCTGGACGCACTGGACCGCTGAACGCGCTGATTGGTTGATGATGGGTTTCCGTAGGAAGAACAAGGTCATCCAGGGCAAGACCCCTGGGGAGCTCGACGCGATGCAGGCGTCCGGCGAGATCGTCGGACGTGCCCTGCAGGCCGTGCGCGCCGCCGCGAAGGCCGGTGTGAGCACCCTCGACCTCGACGCCGTCGCCGAGGAGACGATCCGCTCCGCCGGCGCCGTGCCCACCTTCAAGGGGTACGGCGGATTCCCGGGGAGCATCTGCTCCTCCGTGAACGACATGATCGTCCACGGCATCCCGGACTCGGCCACCGTGCTGAAGGACGGCGACCTGGTCTCCATCGACTGTGGCGCCACCCTCGACGGCTGGGTCGGCGACTCCGCCTGGACCTTCGCCGTCGGCGGGGACGACGCGCTCGCCCCCGAGACCCTCAAGCTGAACCAGGCCACCGAGTGGGTGCTGTACCAGGGGATCGAGGCGATGCTCCCGGGCAACCGCCTCACCGACATCTCCTGGGCGCTGGAGGAGGCCACCGAGCAGGCCGTCGAGAAGTTCGGTGTGCAGCTCTACATCGTCGACGGGTACGGCGGGCACGGCATCGGTCACGAGATGCACGAGGACCCCTACCTCGCCAACGAGGGCGCCCCCGGCAAGGGACCGCGCATCGAGGAGGGCAGCACGCTGGCCATCGAGCCGATGCTCGCCCTCGGCACCGTGGACTCCTACGTCCTCGAGGACGACTGGGGTGTCAAGACGCTCGACGGTACGCCGGCCTCCCACTGGGAGCACACGGTCGCCGCCACGAAGGACGGCCCGCGGATCCTCACCCCGCGGTACTGAGTTTTCCCGGGGTTCCCGGATTACACCGGAGCACACCGGACCTCACGGCCCTGGACGTGACGAATGCACCCGCATTTGTCATGTCCAGGGCCGATGCCGTATGGTAAACCGTTGGTGTGAACACTGGGGCACTGTGAAATAGCAGTATGCCCGACACATCAACGAGACCAGACCTAAAGGTCCGTCCCTCACGGGGTGGGCCGGGAAAAGTGGAGGATATGGCTAAAGAAGGCGCCATCGAGGTTGAGGGCAAGATCATCGAACCCCTGCCGAACGCGATGTTCCGCGTTGAGCTGGACAACGGGCACAAGGTGCTCGCACACATTTCCGGCAAGATGCGTCAGCACTACATCCGTATCCTCCCCGAGGACCGGGTCGTCGTGGAGCTGTCTCCCTACGACCTGACTCGCGGCCGGATCGTCTACCGCTACAAGTAGACGACTCCGACCGGTAGCGCTGGTCGCACAAGTCATTCAAGCCTCCACTCATCCGCCCGCACGGTAGCCGTCCCCTTCACGGGGACCGTAACCCGGGCAACCACCTTCGGCCGCGGCGGCTGGAGCCCGCCGTCCCTCTCCCCACCCTTCACCGGGCGGGGCAGGGACGGAACCACGGGACGTGTGTGGAGAAAACCGCCGCTGTAATCCGGAAGGAACTGCCATATGGCACGCCTTGCTGGTGTTGACCTCCCGCGCGACAAGCGCATGGAGGTTGCACTCACCTACATCTACGGCATCGGCCCCGCCCGTGCCGCCGAGCTGCTGGAGAAGTCCGGCGTCTCTCCCGACCTGCGGTCCAAGGACCTGACCGACGAGCAGGTGTCCGCTCTCAGGGATGTCATCGAAGGAACCTGGAAGGTCGAGGGTGACCTCCGCCGCGAGGTCCAGGCTGACATCCGTCGCAAGATCGAGATCGGTTGCTACCAGGGCCTGCGCCACCGTCGTGGCCTGCCCGTCCGTGGTCAGCGCACCAAGACCAACGCTCGTACCCGTAAGGGCCCGAAGAAGACGATCGCAGGAAAGAAGAAGTAGTCTATGCCTCCCAAAGCACGCTCAGGCGCGCGCCGTTCCGGCCGCCGCGTCGTCAAGAAGAATGTGGCGCACGGCGCCGCATACATCAAGTCCACCTTCAACAACACCATCGTGTCCATCACGGACCCGAAGGGCGCTGTGATCTCCTGGGCATCCTCGGGCCACGTCGGCTTCAAGGGTTCCCGCAAGTCCACCCCCTTCGCTGCCCAGATGGCCGCCGAGTCCGCCGCCCGCAAGGCGATGGAGCACGGCATGAAGAAGGTCGACGTTTTCGTCAAGGGCCCGGGCTCCGGCCGCGAGACCGCCATCCGTTCCCTGTCCACCGCCGGCCTTGAGGTCGGAACGATCTCCGACGTGACCCCGCAGCCGCACAACGGCTGCCGTCCGCCGAAGCGTCGTCGCGTCTAGAAGAAAGGATAGGGATACCACATGGCTCGCTATACCGGATCCGCCACCCGTAAGTCCCGTCGTCTCCGCGTCGACCTCGTCGGCGGGGACCGCTCGTTCGAGCGTCGCCCGTACCCCCCGGGACAGGCCGGTCGTACGCGCATCAAGGAGTCGGAGTACCTGACCCAGCTGCAGGAGAAGCAGAAGGCCCGCTTCACCTACGGCGTCATGGAGAAGCAGTTCCGCCGTTACTACGCCGAGGCGAACCGTCGTCCCGGCAAGACCGGTGACAACCTGGTGATCCTCCTGGAGTCGCGTCTCGACAACGTCGTCTACCGTGCAGGCCTGGCCCGCACCCGTCGACAGGCACGTCAGCTCGTCTCCCACGGTCACTTCACCGTGAACGGCAAGAACATCAACGTGCCGTCCTTCCAGGTCTCCCAGTACGACATCATCGACGTCCGGGACCGTTCCCGCTCGATGCTGTGGTTCGAGGAGGCCCAGGAGCTCCTGGTCGACGCCGTCGTCCCGGCCTGGCTCCAGGTCGTGCCGTCCTCCCTGCGCATCCTCGTGCACCAGCTGCCCGAGCGCGCCCAGATCGACGTCCCGCTGCAGGAGCAGCTCATCGTCGAGTTCTACTCCAAGTAGGACGTTCGTCGCACCACCGTTTCACCCCGTCACCGCCTGCATGGGCCGGTGGCGGTTCCCGAGAAGTATTCAGTTGTTCATCCCTACGGCGTCAAATAACGGTCGCCACCTAGGAGAAGCAAGATGCTCATTTCACAGCGCCCGGCGTTGAGCGAAGAGTTCGTCAGCCCCGCCCGCTCCCGGTTCGTCATCGAGCCGCTGGAGCCGGGTTTCGGCTACACCCTCGGAAACTCGCTGCGCCGTACCCTGCTGTCGTCCATCCCGGGCGCAGCGGTCACCTCCATCCGGATCGAGGGTGTGCTCCACGAGTTCACCACCATCCCCGGCGTGAAGGAGGATGTCTCCGACATCATCCTGAACATCAAGGCCCTGGTTCTGTCCTCGGACTCCGATGAGCCGGTCACGATGTACATCCGCAAGGAGGGCGCCGGTGAGGTCACCGGGGCTGACGTCGTCACCCCGACCGGTGTGGAGGTCCACAACCCGGACCTGCACATCGCGACCCTGAATGAGCAGGGCAAGATCGACATCGAGCTCGTCGTCGAGCGTGGCCGCGGATACGTCCCGGCCGCACCCACCACCGGTGAGATCGGCCGTATCCCGGTCGACCAGATCTACTCCCCGGTGCTGAAGGTCAGCTACAAGGTCGAGGCAACCCGTGTGGAACAGCGCACGGACTTCGACAAGCTGGTCATCGACGTCGAGACGAAGAACTCCATCACCGCCCGCGACGCCATGGCGTCCGCAGGCAAGACCCTGGTGGAGCTGTTCGGTCTGGCCCAGGAACTCAACCTGGCTGCTGAAGGTATCGAGATCGGCCCGTCCCCGATGGAGACCGAGCACATCGCCGCCTACAGCACCCCGATCGAGGACCTCGACTTCTCCGTGCGGTCGTACAACTGCCTGAAGCGTGAGGACATCCACACCGTCGGCGAGCTCGCCGGCCGGACCGAGTCCGACCTGCTGGACATCCGCAACTTCGGTCAGAAGTCCATCAACGAGGTCAAGGTCAAGCTCGCTGAGCTGGGCCTGGGTCTCAAGGACGCGCCCGAGGGCTTCGACATCAACGACATTGAGGGCTACGACCCGGAGTCCGGCGAATTCGTCGACACCGAGGGCGAAGACATCGCAGAGTAGCAACTCGTTTCGGGAACCGCCGTCGGCTGTGCTGTGTGGGACACCGGTGGTTCGCCGACACCGCGCTTGACACAGTCTGACTAGAGAAACACACGAGGAGAAGTTATGCCTACCCCGAAGAAGGGTGCCCGCCTCGGCGGATCTGCTTCCCACCAGAAGAAGATCCTCGCCAACCTGGCAGCTCAGCTCATCGAGCACGGCGCCATCAAGACCACGGACGCGAAGGCCAAGCTGCTGCGCCCGTACGTCGAGAAGATCATCACGAAGGCGAAGAAGGGTACCGTCGCCGACCGTCGTAACGTGCTGAAGCTCATCACGGACAAGGAGGTCGTCGCCTACCTGTTCAACGAGCTCGCGCCGAAGTTCGAGGGCCGTAACGGTGGTTACACCCGCATCATCAAGCTCGAGAACCGTAAGGGTGACAACGCTCCGATGAGCCAGATCTCCCTGGTCCTCGAGGAGCTCGCCTCCTCCGAGGCGACCCGCGCCACCCGCGCGGCCGCCTCCAAGGCCGCCGAGGAGACCCCGGTCTCCGAGGACGCACCGGTCGTCGAGGCCGACGAGGCCACCGACGCCGCTGCCGCCGACGAGGCTGCAGAGGCTGAGGAGTCCACCGAGGAGAAGTAAGTCCCCGGTACTCTCCGCACCCGCGGAAACCGACCACGCCCGTCCCCACCGTGAAACGGTGAGGGCGGGCGTTGTTGCATGTGCAGTCGTGAACGTGGTTCCCGGCGTTCTCCTTGGTAGAGTCATGCCCTGTGTTGACCTACCGACTTTCCGGCGTGCTGCTGATCCTCAGCGGTCTCGCCACCGGGTTCGGCCACATCGCCGCCCTGCTGAGCTGGCGTGGCCTGTACTCCTTCACGGACAACCGGCTCGGCGACTACACCGTCACCGAATGCCAGGTGCTGCGCGACAACCTGGGCACCCGGTACGTCTGCAACCCCGCCTACCTGGTCACCAACGTGTCCTACGTGGCCGCGGGGTTCCTCATCGTCGTCGCCGCCGGGGTGATGTGGATCGCCGCCGGGTCGGAGAGGCACTGCTCGGTGCGCATGTCAGCGGTGCTCATCGGCGGCGCCGGCGCGATGTACATGCTGGCGGGCTTGTTCCCCTACGACGTGTCCGCGGCGATCCACGACCTGTCCATGTTGTTCTACGCGATCCTGATGTGGGCGTTCATGGCCTTCCTCACCGGTGTCGGGACGGCCCGCACCGCGGGGGGACGCGGCCCGCACCCGTTGATCTACGGCGGCTACCTGCCGATCACCCGCCTGATGCTCACCGCCTCGGTGGTGGGCCTGCTGGCGTTGCTGCTGCTCGGGCCGCGCGGTATGCCGGGCGCCTACGAGCGGCTGGCCTTCGACACGTTGACGGTCTGGTTGATGATCATCGGGGTGTGCATGTACTCCCTCGGCGGGGCGGGCGACCAGGAGAGCCGTCGCGTGGCCGAGATGGCTGAGACGGCCGAGTTCGAGGCCCTCGAGTTCCCGGACTCCGCCCCCGGCCACAACCAGCGCCGTTACCCGGGCTTCGCCGGACTGTCCGGTTCCCGGGCGAGCGGCTGGGGCCGGCGCCGACATGACGACCGCGACGGCAACACCACCCAGGAGGATTCATGACCGGGCAGGTCCGCGTCCGGCTCGACGTCGCCTACGACGGCACGGACTTCCACGGCTGGGCGCGCCAGAAGGGTCCGCAGGAGGGTCTGCGGACCGTCGCCGGTGTGCTGGAGGACGCCCTGTCGCTGGTCGTGCGGGAACCGGTGGAGCTCGTCGTCGCCGGACGCACCGACGCCGGCGTTCACGCCGACGGGCAGGTCGCGCACGTCGACCTGCCGTCCTCCGCGTTCGAGCAACGCTCGCTGGACCGACCGGAGGCGCTGGTGCGTCGGCTGTCGCGGATGCTCCCGACGGACATCCGCCTGCACGGTGCCACGGCCGCACCGGAGGGTTTCGACGCGCGGTTCTCCGCGCTGTCGCGGCGCTACCGCTACCGGGTGACCACCGCGGACGCCGGGGTGCTGCCGGTGCGCGCCCGCGACACCGCCACCTGGCGGCGCGACGTCGACCTCGCCGCGGTGCAGACCGCGTCGGACGTCCTAGTCGGCCTGCACGACTTCGCCGCCTTCTGCAAGTACCGGCCCAACGCCACCACGGTGCGCGAACTCCAGGAGTTCACCTGGCGTGACGTGTCCACCGTCGCCGAACCGCAGACCTACGAGGCGACGGTCGTGGCGGACGCCTTCTGCTGGTCGATGGTGCGCTCCCTGGTGGGCGCGGTGTTGAGCGTGGGGGAGGGGCGCCGCGACGAGGCATTCACCCGCGGGCTGCTCGACGAGCGTTCCCGCAGTTCGGCGGTGGCCGTGGCCCCAGCGTGCGGGCTGAACCTCGTGGAGGTCCAGTACCCGCCGCAGGACGAGATGGCGGCCCGCGTGGCCGTCACCCGTGACCGGCGGGCACCGGTGGACGCGCCGTCGGACGCGACGGGATCATCAGCGGAACCGTCCTGACCAGCACCACCATCGCCACCAGTTCGACGAGCGTCTGGGTGACCACCACCAGCGGGGCGAGTTCGTAGCCGGCGGGCAGGGCCAGCACCAGCGGCAGCACGACCAGCGAGTTGCGGGTCACCCCGGTGAACACCACCGCCCGACGCGCCGGCACGTCCAGCGCGCCCGGCGTCCCGGCGCAGGGGCGTCCGGCGAGCCAGCCCAGCGCCGTCATCACCACCACGAACGCCACGTACACCGGCACGACCTGCACCAGCCACGAGAGTTGCCGGTCCACCCCGGCGATCTGTGATGCCACCACCAGCGCCAGGGTCAGCATCATCAGCGGGACCATGAGCCCGGCCATCACCTCGCGCACGGCGTCCCCCGCCCGCCCGGGGATCGCCTGGGTCGCGGCGGCGGCGCACAGCGGCAGCACGATGAGCACCACGAACGCCTCGACGAAGGGGCCGGCGTCGAACCCTCCCAGGACCTCGGAGCCGAGGAAGGCCCACAGGTACACCGGCAGCAGCAGCATCTGGGCGGCCATGAGCAGCGGAGCGGCGGCGAGCAGCCGGTCTGCCGCGCCACCGGCCAGCCCGGTGAACACGATCACGTAGTCGATGCACGGGGCCAGCAGCACGAACAGCACCCCGACGAGCAGCACCTCGTCCCCGGCGATGGGCCGGGTCAGCAGCCACACCACCAACGGCACGGCCACGAAGTTCACCATGGCCACCGTGGCCAGGAAGCGCAGGTCGCGCAGGGTGGACAATGCCCGGCGCAGCGGGATGCCCAGGAACGTCACGTAGAGCAGCAGACCCAGCACCGGGTTCACCAGGTGCCCGGCCGCCCCGGCGGTACCGGACCCTGCCACCATGCCGACGACACCGCCGACAAGGATGGCGAGCAGGTACAGGGCGATCTGGTGGCGCTCCATGCCCGCGACGAGTCTCTTCACGGCCCCCAGGTTAGCGGGGCGCCCGGAGCGGCAGAGCGGTCACCTCGACAGTGACGTCGGCCGACGTCAGCGTCCCGGCGTCGAGGTCGACCACCACGTCCGCCACCACATCCGCGAGAAGCTCGTCCAACTCCCCGTCCTGCACCACCACGCGGCAGCGCTGCGGATGCCACGCGGCGCGCCACGCCTCGGCCGACTCGACCAGCGCCGCGTCCTGCCCCGGGACGCGGCCGGACGGCGCGACGGTGCGCGCGACCGTCGCGGCGTCCCGCCCGCGCAGCAGTACCGTGGTCCCCGGCGGCAGGTGCAGCACCACCGGCGCCCCGTACACGTCCGTGCCCACCATCCAGCCGGGCAGCGGGCCGGCCTGCAGCCCGCTGCGCATCGTCGCCGCCGCAGGTAGATCGGGCAACCGGGAGGCCAGCAGCCCACAGCCCGCCGCCGCCCACGGCATCCGCTCGGCCGCCTCGGCAGGCACGCCGACAAGGCAATGCCCAGGGATACGCAGCAGCGACGCCAGGCCCACGTAGGAACGCTCCAGCGGGGAGGACGCCCGCGGCGACGGGGCCACCGCGGTCGCCAGCAGCCCGGCGTCCACCCGCAGGCCCGCGGCGAGGCTCTCGAGCAGCGGGGCGTCCAGCGCCACGGGGTCGACGTGTGCCCCGCCCCAGGTCCGTGTGTGCGGCACGTGCACGCGGAACCACACCCGCTCGCCCTCACCGGCCGCGGCTCCGCCGTGCACCTGCCGGTGGTACCACCGCACCGCAGCCATAAACCTGCCCATGAACTCCCCCTCGGTTTCCCTGCCCCGGCGCACCCGATGATGTACCATCCGCAAGCATAGGCACAGTGTGCCGGGGGAAACAACAGGGGGAAGTCTTTCATGAGGACCACAGGTCTGCAGGTGTCCGGTTACTCGTTCCTGCTGCGACGCGCCGAATTGGCACTGGTCACCGGGGATGCGCGTATGGCGCAGGACCCGTTGCGCACGCAGCGTCGGGCGGTGGGGGTGGGGATGCTGCTCACCCTGCTGGTCACCGGCGGGATCCTGCTGGTGGCGATGCTGCGGCCCCAGCCGTCCATCGACGACGCCGGCATCGTCGCCGACGAGGCCGGCACCCTGCACGTGCGCATCGGCACCGACTTCCACCCGGTGACCAACGTCGCCTCCGCCCGCCTGCTGCTCGGTGCACCCGAGGAGGTGACCTCCTCGACGTCGGGGCAGTTGGCGTCCTTCGGTACCGGGCCCACGCTCGGCGTGCCGGACGCCCCGGGCCTGGTGCCCGCCCCCGTGGTGTCCTGGGCGCGTTGCGCCGACGGGGTGGTCGCCGCACCCGCGTTGCCGGACGCCGGGGCGGCGGTGCTTGCCGCACCGTCCGGCACGTGGCTGGCGGTGAACGGACGACGGTTGCTGCTGCCGGACGGCCCGGTGCTGGCCCGGGCCCTGGGGGTGGCCCCGGTTCCGGTGAGCCAGGACGTGCTGGAGGTCCTGGACCGGGGGCCGGACGTGGCGTTGGGCTCGTTGCGGCACGCCGTCGCCGCCGGCGACCGGGTCTTCCTCACCGGGCAGGACGGTGTCGCCGAGGTCACCGGTGCGCGCCGGGCGATCGTGGAGGCCCTGGTGCCGCACCAGGCCAGCGAACCGTTGTCGGTGGTGCTGTCGCGACCGGAGGTCACCGGGCTGTCGGCCCTGTCGCATGTGCCGGTGGAGCTGGACCTGGTGGATGGGGTGACGGTGGGGGAGGTGTGCATCGGTGACCACGTTGTGGCGACCGATGATCTCGAGCGCGACGCCCCGCAGCCGGGCTCGCACTTCGTGGGCCCGCGGGGCACCTCCGCCCTGCTTACCGAGCGTGGCTACGTGCTCGTCGCCGAATCCGGGGTGCGCTACCAGGTGACGGCCGCCGAGGACCTGCGGGTGCTGGGGCTGGTGGAGGGTGAGGATGGTTCCGGTGTCGGGGACCTGGCGCAGGTGCCGTTCCGGGTGCTGGAGGGACTGCCGGACGGCGGGGTGCTCTCCGAGGAGCGGGCGAGCCGCACCCTCACCGGTCGCTAGCGGCGGACCCGAAGGATTAACGCGGTCAATATCGCCACCGCCACGACCCCCGCCAACGCCAGGGGAACCCGCAGGTCCGCCGGGACGTCGACGGCACGCACCACGGAGACCTCGGCGGGCATCTCGTAGTGCGCGGCGGCTTCAGCGTGCCCTGCGATTTCTGCGGAACCCGCCCGGTCCAGTACCGCGCCCACCGCCGCCACCGGGGAGACCACCGGCACCACACCCTGCTCGGCGGTGTCGACGAGCAGGGCGCGCACCTCGGCGGCGGAGAGTTCCGGGCGCAGCTGCCACACCAGGGCGGCCGTACCCGCGACCACGGGTGAGGCGAAACTGGTGCCGGAGAACGGGGCGGGGTCGCCGACGATCGTCCTGTCGGTGCCGTCGGTCTGCAGCGTCGCCGACACCGGACCGCCCGGTGCGTGCAGGTCCACCCACTCGCCGGGCACGGAGTAGTCGGCGGGGCGTCGTCCGGCGTCGGGGTCGGTGCCGGGATCGGTATCCGGTTCCCGCGCGTCGACCCCGCCCACGGTGAGTACACCGGGCAGCGCGGCGGGGTAGGGGACCTGGTCGTCCCGGCACTGTCCGGCGTTGCCGGCGGCGGCGACGAGCAGCAGCCCCTCGCGTTCCACGGCGTCGACGGCACGGCGTAGTTCGGCGGTGTCCTCGCAGGCCACCACGGAGACGTTGAGGATCCGCACCCCGTGTTCGGAGGCGGTGGTGCGGGCACGGTCGAGTGCGTCGACGAGGTCGGCGACGGTGGTGTTCGACCCGTCGCCCTGGCGTACGGAGACCACGCGTGCCCCCGGGGCGACGGTGCGCAGCACCCCGGTCACCGCGGTGCCGTGCAGCAGACAGTGGTCCCGGTCGCCGGGGCGCTCGGTGACCACGCCGGGGGCGGAGGCCCCGGTGTCCACCACGGCGACCCCCACGTCGTGCCCGGTGGACAGGTCGTGCGGCAGGGCGACGTCGACGGGCAGGACGTCGCCGACGAGCGGCTCATCGCAGCGTTGCTGCGCCTGGGCCGGTGGCAGCACCACCGCGCCGGACGCCACGAGCAGGGCCAGCGGCACCAGCACCGCCGCCCGTACACGCTGCCGTATCGGGCTCATCCGATACCCCGCAGCACCTCGAAGACACCGGTGGTGCTGATCAGCAGTGGGACGGAGACGGTGAAGGCCACGGTCTCCAGCACGTCGAGGACGCGTCCGGCCAGCGGGGAGGTGATCCGCACCGCCGGCAGGGCCACCGGCGCCAGGGCCAGCAGCGACCACGGTGCGGGCAGCTGCAGCACCACCCAGAGAAGCAGGAGCACGGCGGTGACGGTGACGGTCACCGTGTGCACCGGGCGGGTGGCGCGCGCGGACAGGCCGGTCACGGCGACGGCGAGCAGCGCGGCCAGCGTCCACAAGCTCGCCTCGCCGTGAAGGGGCAGGAGCTGGACGGCACCGGCGAGGATGACCACACAGCAGGTCACCACGATGGCGGGGTGCAGGCGCAGCGCCCGGGCGGCCCGGTCGGAACGGTCGGCAGGGCTGTCGGTGGCCCCGGCGACCCCGCTGGCTCCGCCCTCCTGCGCGGCGGCGGCGAAGAGCCCGGTCGCCGGCACCCGCGGCAGGGTGATGCCGGCCAGGCCCACGGCGAGCTGCCCGGAGAAGGTCAACGCCACCACGGCCACCAGCGTGGTCAGCCCCGGGCTCACGTTGACCGCGGCGGCCAGCGCCAGGCCCACGGTCACGGTGCGCACAACCCCGGGGCGCCACACCGACATCGCGGCGAAAACGCAGGCCGTCAGAATGTTGACCTGCAGTCCGAGCCCGAAGCCGAGGACCGCCGCCACCGGTACGAAACGCCGGTCCACCAGGGAACCGGCGGCCGCGGCGAGCGTGGCGAGCAGCAGCACCGCGCACACCGCCAGCGCGCCGCCGCGTCCGGCGACGTCCCCGGCGAGCAGTGCCACGGCGAGGTCGCTGACGTCGGCGGGGTGCCAGCGCACGTGCTCCTCGGGGGCCCACAGCGGCGCCCACACGAGGGAGCACACCGTGGCGGTGAGCAGCGCGGCGACCCACACCGCCGGGGAGGACGCCACGGGCGCGCTGAGGCGTCCGACGTCGTCGACCGGCGGGGCGGGCAGCGCGTCCTTGTCGAGGGTGAGGCGTTCGCCGGGGCGGACCCCGGACTGCGCCAGGGAGTCCTCCGGGCGCAGCACGCCGAGCGGGCCGGACAAGCGCCAGACCTCCCCGGGGGAGGCGTCGACCAGGTGTGGGACGAGTTCGGCGACGGGCACGGTGTCGGCCACGGTGGCCTCCACGGTGCGCTCGCGTGCGACGGTGATGCTCACGGCGATCATGGGTGGTGTGGTTCCCCGGTTCTGTACTTTCCTGAGTCCCGCGGCCGGTCACGTCCCCCTGACGTGTCCCCGACGGCCACGGTCGGATGCTTCGAGAGTGTACAGTGATGTTCCGACAGCTGTCGCGCAGGGGGCGTGGCAGGGGGACGCGAGGGGATTTTCGCAGATGAAGTCGCAGGCACCACCGACGTTGCCGAAGAGCAAGCAGCCGTTCGTCCGGATCCTCATGCCCGTGGTGATGGTCGTCGCGGTGGTGGGCATGGTCGCCGCGATGGTGCTCTCGGGGATGGGCCGCTCGCCCATGTCCTTCATTTTTCCCTTAATGATGCTCAGCAGCCTGGCGATGATGATCAGCCCGGGCGGGCAGGACGTCGACGAGGTCCGCCGGGGTTTCCACCGGCACCTGGACGCCCTGTCGGACTCGTTGCACCGGGCGCGCCGGGAGCAGTGGGCGCGCATGGCGGTCACGCACCCGGACCCGCGCGCGCTGTGGACGCGCGTGACGGAGGACGGTACTCCCGGCACGGCAGAATCCGAGGGCACGGCCCAGCGTGCCGAGCCCGGGGTGGTGCGTATCGGCACGGCGGTGCAGGCGCCGGACGACCCGCTGGAGATCCCGGTCGACGCCCCGCCGGAGGACCTGGAACCGGTGTGCGCGACCACGTTGCGCGACCTGGCGCGCACCTACGCCACCATCGAGGCGCCGGTGGCGGTGGACCTGCGCGAGTTCGACTGCGTGGTGGTCACCGGCGACGGCGCGGGCGGGCTGGTCAACGCGATGCAGGGGCAGGCGGTGATGCAGGACGACCCGGCGGTGCGGGTCTCCGGACCGCACGACAGGTGGCTGTCCGCGGAGGACGGCGCCTTGCACGTGCGCTTCCGCCACGTGGGTCGGGATGCTGCGCCACCTGCGGTGACGTCGGGGGCGGGCTCGGTCACGGTGCTCGCCGACCCGGCGTCGGTGGCGGCCGGGTGGCAGGACGCCGCCGCGGACGGCGGGCTGCTGCTCCACGCGCAGGACGGCGTCCTGGCGGCGTGGACGGTCGACGGGTGGCGTCCCTTCGCCACCGCCGACGAGCTCAGCGACGTGGAACTCGCCGCCCTGTGCCGGTCGCGGACCTCCTCCCGGGCGTCCCGCTCGGTGCTGGACGTGCCGGGCGGCGGACTGCGCGCGGCGGTCGGGTTCTCCCCGGCTCCGGTGCACCTGGACATCCGGGAGGCGGCGAAGGGCGGCATCGGTCCGCACGGGCTGTGCATCGGGGCCACCGGCAGCGGAAAATCCGAGTTCCTGCGTTCCGTGGTCACCAGCTTCGCCCACCGGCACTCCCCGGAGGAACTGAACTTCGTGCTGGTGGACTTCAAGGGTGGTGCTGCCTTCGCCGGCATGGAGCGGCTGCCGCATACCTCGGCGGTGATCACGAACCTCTCCGACGAGGCGGTGCTGGTCGACCGGATGCAGGACTCTCTACTCGGCGAGCTGCACCGTCGGCAGGAGAAACGGCACGCCGCGGGCATGGCGACGGCCGCGCAGTACAACCAGGTCCATCCCGGGGAGATGCCGGCGTTGTTCATCATCGTCGACGAGTTCTCCGAGCTGCTGCACGCCCGCCCGGAGTTCGCCGAGGTCTTCGCCGCGATCGGACGTCTCGGCCGCAGCCTGCAGATCCACCTGCTGCTCGCCAGCCAGCGGCTGGAGGAGGGCCGGCTGCGCGGCCTGGAGTCGCACCTGTCGTACCGTATCGCCCTACGTACGTTCTCCGCCTCGGAGTCACGCCAGCTCATCGGGTCCACGGCGGCCTATGAACTGCCCTCGGCCCCTGGTGCGGCGATCCTGAGTTCGGCGGGCCTGGGGTCCACCGGCCAGGTGCGTTTCCAGTCGGCGTACGTCTCCGGCCCCGAGGTGCCGCTGGACTCCCGGCTGGTGCGCGAGCTGGGCGTGGAGCCGGAGGCGGCGGGAACCACGATGGAGCTGGTCGTCGACCGGTTGGCGGGGCCGAACCGTAACCCGATCTGGTTGGAGCCCCTGCCGGAGCTGCTGCCGGCCAGTGCCGTGATGGGTGCAGGGGACACCCGTGCCGACGCGCTCACCGTTCACCTGGGCCTGGAGGACCTGCCCTTCGACGGGGTGCAGCGTCCGTGCGTGCTGGACCTGCGCCGACGCCACTGGGCGGTGGTCGGCCAGCCCGGCACCGGCAAGACGACGCTGGTGCGGTCGCTGGTGCTGGGCCTGGCGTTGAGCTCCCCGGGCGTGGCGGTGTACGTGGTGGACCCCGGTGGCGGGCTGCGCGACCTGGCGCGCCTACCGCAGGTCGCCGCGGTGGTGGGGGTGGACCTGCTGGGCCGGGTCCTCGACGAGCTCGGGCAGGACGCTACGGGTGGTGCAACGCACCGCGTGCTGGTCGTCGACGGTCTCGAAGCCCTCGACCCCTCCGGCGACGACGACCGGCGCCTGGCGTCGCTGGTCGCCGGCGGGATGCAGCGCGGGGTGCACGTGGTGGTCACCTCCCTGCGCTGGACGTTCCGTCCCGCCCTGCGTGACCTGCTCACCGGTGCGGTGGAGCTGCGCCTGACACCCGCCGAGTCGCAGTTCCGCGACGCCCAACGCACCCTGCCCGACCACCCGGGACGCGGGGTCTCCCCGGGTGGCAAGCACCTGCAGGTCGCCTACTCCGACGCCCAGGACGTGGAGCACGCGCGCAAGGTCAGCGTGGCGCGTGGGGAACAGGACCGCACCCTGCGCGTCCTGCCCTCGCAGGTCTGCGTCGATGAGCTGGAGGAGGTCTCCGGTGACCTGGTGGCCCTCGGCATGGGCGGGCGGACCCTGTCCACGGTCCACTGGGATCCGGAGGCGTTCCCGCACCTCACGGTGGTGGGGCAGGCGCGCGCCGGGGCCACGACCGCGCTGCGCACCGTCGCCTGGGCGTCCTCGCGCCGGGAGGGTGTGGAGGTGCTGGCCACGGACGTGCGCCGTGGGCTGCTCGGCGTGCCGGGGTACCGTCCGGCCGCGGGGTTCCTGCGTGCGCTGACCGGCTGGGTCGAGGAGCTGAAAGCACGGGTGCCGGGGGAGGACGCCGAGCTCACCGCCGCACAGTTGCGTGACCGTAGCTGGTGGAGCGGGACGCGGCGGGTGATCGTGGTCGACGACCTCGACCAGTCGGCCGACCTGGCCGCGGCGGTGGACCTGCTGGTGCCGTTGCTGCCGCACGCCGCGGACATCGGCCTGCACCTGGTCACGGCCCGACGCAGCGCGATGATGGGCCGCAGCGCCTACACCCCGTTGATGCAGGGGATCCGTGACCTGACCGGTTGGCTGGTGCTCTCGGCACCGCGGGAGGACGGCCCGGTCGCCGGGCAGGTGCTCACGTCCCGGTCGCCGGGACGCGGCGTGCTGGTGCAGGACGTCGCGGAGGACGTGCAGGTCGCGACGGTGGACACGGAGAACGCAGACACGGAGAAGGCGGGGGTGCGGGTATGAGCACGACGATGGTGGCCGACGCGGTGGCGCTCACGGAGTCCGGGGTGCTGGTCAACGGTCTGTGCGTGACGGACCTCCTCAGCGGGCTGGAGGTCCGTGGCGAAGATATAGAGGACACAGCGGACACAGGGGACGCGAGCCCGGTGTTCCGTGGCTCGGGTGTACCACTGCGGCGGTTGGAGTCTGTCCGTGAGCTGGTGGAGGAGGTGCTGGAGGCCCGGGCGGTGGACCCGGAACTCACCAGCGCCAACCCGGTGGTGCCGCGCACGGTCTTCCCCTGGGGGATCGGTGCGCAGGTGTCGGACGTGCTGGTCGTCGGGCCGGACAAGGAGGCCACGGCGGCGTACCTGCGGATCAGCGGGCTGCGTGCCCGCACGGTGGACGTGGGCCCGGCCCTGCGCCTGGCCGGTGACCTGGCGGCGGCGCGCGCCGAACTCGAGGACCCCGCCCCGCCGGAGCCGGAACCGGTGCAGGACGTCCCGCGGCGTCGGGGGCTCGTGTTGTCGGCGGTGGGGGCGACCGCAGTGGCCGCCGTGACCACAATCGCGCTGGTATCTACCGGTGTCCTGGGCGGCGGCGCGGCCGACGTCGCGGACCCGGCGGAGACGGCCCAGGCCGCAACACAGACGCCGGACGCCGCACCGCCTGAGGCGTCCGGGGCGTCCGATGCGTCCGGCACAGTGGAGGAGCCGGAGGCGGAGGCGTGGCGGGAGATGAGCTCCGGTGGTGAGATGGAGTACGCCGACCACCCGGACGCACCGCAGGTGACGGTGGACGTCCCCGGCTGGGAGGTCACCGAGAGCACCGCCGAGCGCGACATCTGGACCTCGGGGGACGCCGGGATGCGGGTGCTCCTCGCCGCGACGCCGACGCCCGTCGGGACGCAGGGGGAGCTGGACACCGCGATGCTGCGCGCCCTCGACGGCGCCGACGACGTGGTGGTGACGAACCGGTCGCCGGTGTCCTACGAGGAGCACTTCCCGGACTCGACGACGTCGTGGCGCGTCCGGCTGGTCGACGGTCACCAGGTGTCCGTCGGCTGCCAGTACCGTGACCTCACCGAGGACCGGCAGGCGGTGTGCGACCGGTTCGGCGCGACCGCCCGGGTGCTACTTGCCGAGTGAGCTGAGCGACGGGTCGATCCGGTTGAAGCGCGATAGCTGGGTGACGTGCTGCGGGCCGAGCTCCTCGAGGCTGGTGACCTGCAGCAGCTTCATGGTGCGCTCGATCTGGGAGCGCAGGATGCTGATCGTGCGGTCCACGCCCTCGCGTCCGCCGGCCATCAGGCCGTAGAGGTAGGCGCGGCCGACGAGGGTGAAGTCGGCGCCGAGGGCCATGGCGGCCACGATGTCGGCACCGTTCATGATGCCGGTGTCGACGAGGATCTCCATGTCGCCGCCGACCTCGCGGACGACCTCGGGCAGCAGCTGGAAGGGTACGGGTGCGCGGTCGAGCTGGCGTCCGCCGTGGTTGGACAGCACCACGGAGTCGACGCCGAGGTCGGCGAGGGTCTTGGCGTCCTCCACGTTCTGCACGCCCTTGACGGAGATCTTGCCGGGCCACATCTCGCGGATGATCTCGAGGTCCTTGTAGTTGATGGTGGGGTCCATCGCGGAGTCGAGCATCTCGCCGACGGTGCCGCCGGTGGAGGTCAGGGAGGCGAACTCCAGCGGCGGGGTGGTCAGGAAGTCGATCCACCACCAGGGGCGCGGGATGGCGTCGAGCACCGTCTTGGCGGTGAGCTGCGGCGGGATGGAGAAGCCGTGGCGGGTGTCGCGCATGCGGTTGCCGGCGACCGGGGTGTCGACGGTGAAGAACAGGGTGTCGAAGCCGGCCTTGGCGGCGCGCTCGACGAGCCCGTAGGAGATGTCGCGGTCCTTCATCACGTAGAGCTGGAACCAGTTGCGGCCGTGCGGGTTGGTGGCCTTGACGTCCTCGATGGAGGTGGTGCCCAGGGTGGAGAGGCTGAAGGGGATGCCGGCGGCGGCCGCGGCGCCGGCGCCGGCGACCTCGCCCTCGGTCTGCATCAGGCGGGTGAAGCCGGTGGGTGCGATACCGAAGGGCAGGGCGGAGGTGCCGCCGTGGATGCTGGCGGTGGTGTCGATCTGCGAGGCGTCCTTGAGGATGGACGGGTGGAACTCGACGTCCTCGAAGGCCTGGCGGGCGCGTGCGATGGAGATCTCCTCCTCGGCGGCACCGTCGGTGTAGTCGAAGGCGGAGGCCGGGGTGCGCCGCTTGGCGATCTTGCGCAGGTCGTAGATGGTGAGGGCGGAGTCCAGGCGACGCTTCTTCGCGTTGAGCTCGGGCTTCTTGAACTGCATGAGTTCGAGGATCTCGGCGGGGTGGGGGAGTTGGCGCTTGACCATGGTGTTCTCCTTCGTGATGGGTGTGTGTGGTTTGTTATGGTTCCTATGAGGTCGGACCACAGGGTCCGTTTTCGAGCGTACTCGCTACGGGATCATCCAATCCAGGACGGTGGCCTGCAGTCCGTTGATCAGGCAGATGGCCGCGAGCATGCCGATGCTCCACCACATGACCTTGCGCAGGATCTCCGACTCGCGGCCGGCCAGGCCCACCGCGGTGGCGACGATCGTCAGGTTCTGCGGGCTGACGAGCTTGGCCACGACACCGCCGGAGGTGTTGGACGCCACCATCAGTGCCGGGTCCAGGCCGGCCTGGTTCGCCGCGGTCTGCTGCAGGGTGGCGAACAGGGCGTTGGCGCTGGTGTCCGATCCGGTGACTGCGGTGCCCAGCCAGCCCAGGACGGGCGCGAAGAAGGCGAAGGCGGCGCCGGCACCGGCGATCCAGTGGCCGATGGTGATCGTCTGGCCGGACTGGTTCATCACGTACGCCAGTGACAGGACGGCGGCGACGGTGAGGATCGAGAACCGCATCTTCACCAGGTTCTCCCAGTACGCCTGCACGGCGACCTTCGGGGAGACCCGGTACACCGCGGCCACGATCACGCCGGTGATCATCAGCAGGGTGCCCGGTGAGGACAGCCACGGGAAGCCGTAGACGGTGGAGGAGGAGACCGAGCCGTCGGCGGTGAGCACGTTGCCGTCCAGGCCCGGCCACGGGATCGACACGTCGGTGGAGGCCAGGAAGTCGACGACCGGGTCCCACAGCTTGGCCACCGAGAAGATCACGATGACCAGCAGGTAGGGGAACAGTGCCATCAGGGTGCGCGAGGTCGTCAGTTCGCGGGTGACCACCTCGGCGCCGCCGGCGGCCGCGGCGTGGGCGTTGTCGGTGCTCGTGACGTCCTGCACCTCGCCGTTCTCCTCCTCCTCACGACGTTCGGTGAGCAGCCGCTCCCGCGCCTCGGCGGTGCCCGCCGGGCGCCAGAACTGCAGCATGACCACGGCGACGGCGAGGCCGGCGAGCGCGGAGATGATGTCGGTGAGCTCCACGGAGATGTAGTTGGAGGAGATGAACTGGACCACCGCGAAGACCGCGCCGATGACCAGGGCGATCGGCCAGCACTGCTTCAGTCCCTTCTTCCCGTCCACCAGCAGGCAGAGGAACAGGGGGACGAACACGGCGATGAACGGGGTCTGGCGTCCGACGATGGCACCGATGTGCTCGTAGTCGATGCCGGTCAGCGCGCCGGCGGTGATGATCGGGGTGGCGATCGCGCCGAAGGCCACCGGGGCGGTGTTGGCGATGAGCACGGCGACGGCCGCACGCATGCGTGCGAAGCCGACGGCGAGCAGCATCACGCCGGTGATCGCCAGCGGGGCGCCGAAACCGGCGAGGGCCTCGAGCATGCCGCCGAAGCAGAACGCGATGAGGATGGCCTGCACACGCGGGTCGTCGGAGATGCGGTCGATCACCGCGCGCAGGTCGAGGAAGCGTCCGGAACGCACGGTGAGTTCGTAGAACCAGATCGCCGCGACCACGATCCACATGATTGGGAACAGGCCGAAGACCGCACCCTGGGTGGCCGAGAGCCCGGCCAGGTGCACGGGCATGCCGTACACGGCGACGGCGATGACCAGGGACACGGCCAGGGCGCTGAGCCCGGCCCAGTGGGCACGCCAGCGCAGCACGCCGAGGGTGACGAAGACGGTCGCCAGTGGCAGTAGGGCCACGAGTGACGAGAGGAAGAGGTTGTCCGCGACCGGCGCGAGGTCGGGTAGGTACGTGGAGCTCATGGGGTCCTCGAAGTGTGTCTGGGGTGTGACGGTGGCGCCACCCTACGGTCCGGTGACTCAGACCACATCAGTGGTCCGACCACAGCCTAGGACACATCCAGTTTTGGAGTCAAGACTTCTTCCTTCACGCCCCCCGGGTTGGTGTGGCGTGGTAAAAAATGGTCATGACTGACGAACCCGCCTGGGCACCGGTCCCTCGCATCAGGACCCACCAGATGGTCGTCGACGCCATCGAGAACGAGATTCTCTCCGGCACCCTGCACGTCGGCGACCTGCTTCCTGCTGAACGCACCCTGTCCGAACAACTGCAGGTCAGCAGGGCCGCCGTGCGCGAGGCCATCCGGGTCCTGGAGGGGCAGGGGGTGCTGGAGTCGAACGTGGGCTCCGGGCACAAGGCCGGGACGTTCATCGCCGCGATGCCGTCCGAGGCGCTGTCACGCTTCCTGCGCCTGCACGTGGCGCTGTCCAACTTCGGTCTCGAGGAGGTGGTCCAGACCCGCACGATCCTGGAGGTCGAGAGCGCGCGGCTCTCCGCCGCCGAGCAGGACGAGGACGCCCTGGCGGGCATGCGCGCCGCCGTGGCGGAGATGGACCGGCCCGGGGTGAGCCGCGAGGAGTTCAACGACGCCGACACCCGCTTCCACGTCGCCCTCGCCCACGGGGCGGGCAACCGGCTCTTCGCCGACATGACCCAGGCGATCCGCGAGTCGCTGCGCGCACCGATCCTGCGTGGCTTCCGCGGGCAGGGCGACTGGGAGACCGTGGCGGGCACGCTGCGGACCCAGCACAAGGGCATCCTCGCCGCGGTCGAGGCCGGAGACGTGGACGGGGCCGGGGAGCTGGTGGCCGAGCACATCTCGACGGCCTACCGCACGCTGCTGGAGTAGGTCCCGCGCGGCGTCGCGACGGGGGTCGGGGACAGGGGAACCTTTCGGGCGCCAGGTGAGTCTCTCTACGGTGACGTCCCTTCCGTGCGGCCCGTGCAAGGGCTGCAGGAGGGCACCGATCAGAGCACTCGACACAAAGGGGAGGGACCCAATGAGTTTCAGAACGACCACCGAGGTCATGCAGTCCACGGCAGGCAAGGTCGACACCGTCAACGGTCAGGTGCAGGCGGAGCTCACGCGCCTGCAGGGCACGGTCGACGGTGTCGCGGGGGTGTGGAAGGGCGAGGCGCAGGCCGCCTTCATGCAGCTCATGGCCCGGTGGAACGACTCCGCCCGGGAGCTGCGGCTGTCGCTGGACGGCATCTCGGAGAACATCCGCGGCAATGCGCGGGCCTTCCAGCAGGTCGAGGACGACAACATCGTCGCCTTCCGCTGACGTCCCAGCCACCATCCACCACGCACCACACACGCCAAGGAGCAGGACCGTGATCCAGTACGACTTCGCAAGCATCGCCCAGACGTCCGCCGACATCCACGCCACCAACCGCAACATCAACGGCATGCTCGACCAGCTCAAGGGCGACATCGCCCCCATGGTCGCCGAGTGGGAGGGAGAGTCCGCCACGGCATATCAGGCTGCGCAGAAGCGGTGGGACGCCGCGGCGGAGGAGCTCAACCAGGTGCTGCAGACCATCGCCCGCGCGGTGGACAACGCCGGTTCCAGGATGAGCCAGATCAACAACAGCGCCGCCAACAGCTGGGCCTGACCCCGTAGGCTTCCGGCACAACCCCGGTACCCGGCCGCCACCGTCACACCCGTGACGGTGGTGGCCTCATGTTTGCGGTCCCTTTTGGATGTGCCGCGCCCGTCCGGTAACCTCAGTCGGGTTGCGACCACCCGTGCTGCGTTTTCACGGCACACCGGTGGTCGGCCCGCAGGTCCCCACCGGCCGCTGCGGGCACCACCCTTCCCGGGTAAGGCCCGGGGCGAGGGGTCTCCCGGCTGGCAGTTCCATGAAGACCAAGGAGTCGTAAATGACTACTTTCCACCCGAAGAGCGGTGACCTGACCCGTAAGTGGTACGTCATCGACGCCGAAGACGTGGTCCTGGGTCGTCTCGCCACCCACGCAGCTTCCCTGCTGCGCGGCAAGGGCAAGGCAATCTACGCACCCAACGTCGACTGTGGTGACAACGTCATCATCATCAACGCGGACAAGGTTCACATCTCGTCCAACAAGCGGGACCGCGAGTTCCGTTACCGTCACTCCGGTTACCCGGGCGGCCTCAAGACCATGTCCCTGGGTCGCTCCATGGAGCTGCACCCGGAGCGCGTCATCGCTGACGCCATCGTCGGCATGATGCCGCACAACCGGCTCAACCGCGAGTCCGCCAAGAAGCTCCGCGTCTTCGCCGGCGCCGAGCACCCCTTCGCGGCTCAGCAGCCCGAGTCCTACGAGATCAAGAAGGTGGAACAGTGACCGACAACGAGAACTACGAGGCCGAGTCCGTGGACGAAGAGGTCTTCGCCGCCACTGACGCCGTCAACGAGGAGTTCGTCGCCAGCATCGGTGACTCCATCTCCGAGGTCTCCGAGGACGAGGGCGACGACGTCGTCGCCCCCACCGTCTTCGACGGCCCGATCCAGACCGTCGGTCGCCGCAAGGAGGCCGTCGTCCGTATCCGCATGGTGCAGGGCTCCGGCCAGTTCACCTGCAACGGTCGCACCCTGGAGGACTACTTCCCGAACAAGCTGCACCAGCAGCTGATCAAGGCTCCGCTCGTCCTGCTCGAGCGCGAGAACCAGTTCGACTTCCAGGTCAACCTCAAGGGCGGTGGCCCGTCCGGTCAGGCCGGTGCGATGCGTCTCGCCATCTCCCGCGCGCTGAACAAGTACAACCCGGAAGAGCGGGCCGAGCTCAAGAAGGCCGGCTTCCTCACCCGTGACGCCCGTGCCGTGGAGCGCAAGAAGGCCGGTCTGCACAAGGCCCGTCGCGCACCGCAGTACTCGAAGCGCTGATTCCCCGGAGTCTTCGCTCGATCCTCGTGCAGCGTCCCGCTGCATGATCCGACGCCGCCCCGTCCCACACACCGTGTGGGGTGGGGCGGCGTCGCCTGTCGGTAGGGGATGTGGCGGTGCCAGCGTCTAGACTGGCACCCCATGGGCAGACTTTTCGGTACGGACGGGGTTCGGGGCCTCGCCAACAGGTCTCTGACGGCACCACTGGCACTGCGGTTGGGCGCGGCCGCGGCGCGGGTGCTGACGACGACCGGGCAGACGTCGCAGCGGCGTCCCACCGCGGTGATCGGACGGGATCCGCGGGTCTCCGGCGAGATGCTGTCGGCGGCGTTGTCGGCGGGCATGGCGTCGCAGGGGGTGGACGTGCTGGACGTGGGCGTGCTGCCCACGCCGGCGGTGGCGTTCCTCACCGACGACTACGGCGCGGACATGGGTGTGGTGATCTCGGCGTCGCACAACCCGATGCCCGACAACGGCATCAAGTTCTTCGCCGGCGGCGGGCGCAAGCTCGACGACGCGGTGGAGGACGAGATCGAGGGCGCCATGCTGGAGCTCGAGGAGTCCGGCCCCACCGGCGCGGCGATCGGCCGGGTCATCGAGGAGTCCGGTGACGCGCTGGAGCGCTACCTCTTCCACCTGCAGGACGCCGCCCCGCGCGCACTGGACGGCATCCGCGTGGTCGTGGACTGCGCCAACGGTGCCGCGAGTCTCGCCGCGCCGATGGCCTACGAGGCCGCCGGTGCCGAGGTCGTGGCGATCCACAACTCGCCGAACTCCTTCAACATCAACGACAACTGCGGTTCGACCCACATCGAGGTCATCCAGAAGGCTGTGCTGGAGCACCAGGCGGACCTGGGCCTCTCGCACGACGGGGACGCCGACCGCTGCCTGGCGGTGGACTCGCAGGGCAACGTCATCGACGGCGACCAGATCATGGCGATCCTGGCGGTGGCGATGAAGGAGTCCGGTGAGCTGCGCAGGAACACGCTGGTGGCCACGGTGATGTCGAACCTGGGCCTGACCCTGGCGATGAAGGAGCACGGCATCACCTTGCGGCGTACCAAGGTCGGCGACCGCTACGTGCTGGCCGACCTCAACGCCAACGACTTCTCGCTGGGTGGTGAGCAGTCCGGCCACATCGTGATCCCCTCGCACGCGACCACCGGCGACGGGACGCTCACCGGCCTGCGCATCATGGCGCGCATGGCGGACACCGGCCAGTCGCTGCGCGAGCTGGCGGACGTGATGACGGTGCTGCCCCAGACCCTGGTCAACGTCCCGGTGGAGGAGAAGGAGCGCATCCACACCTCCGAGGTCGTGCGTGAGGCGATCGCCGAGGCCGAGGCGGAGCTGGGCGACACCGGCCGGGTGCTGCTGCGCCCCAGCGGCACCGAGCAGGTGTACCGCGTGATGGTCGAGGCCCCGACGTCCGCCGAGGCCAAACGCGTCGCAGGACGCCTCGCCGGCGTCGTCGTCGCCGAGGGGTAGGCGCGGGCGTCGCCGTCAGGGGGTGGGACGCCGCATGCGGCGTAGCGCGTCGTCGATGCCGGCGGGGGAGTCGGCGGTGCCGATGTAACCGATGTAGCCGTCCGGGCGCACCAGCAGCAGGGTCGGAGACTGGGCACCGTAGGTGCCGGCCGGCACCTCGTGGACGGCGGGCCAGCCGTCCTGTCGGTGGCGCTCCAGCGTCTCCGCGTCCACCCCGACGGCGAGGACGCTGAACCCGGGGCCGGCGGTGAGGTCGAAGACCCGTCTGCCGTGGGCGTCACGAGCGTCGGGGAGGCGGTCGCCGGCGCGCAGGACGCCGGCCGTGGCGGCGTCAGGGCCCTCGGGGCACAGCGATGAGCCACGGTAGGTGAGCTTGAGCTGGCGTTCCTCGTCGCCACGGGTCGTCGCGGCCCGGGCGTCCTTCTCGAAGCTGTCGTAGCGGTCCGTGGAGATCTTGAGCACGCGGGCGGCGACCGGCCGGCGCTCCTCCTCGTAGGTGTCGAGCAGGGATGCCGGGGCACCGTGGAGGACCTCGTCGAGTTTCCAGGCGAGGTTGTAGGCGTCCTGCACGCCGGTGTTGAGGCCCTGGCCGCCGGCGGGGGTGTGGCAGTGGGCGGCGTCGCCGGCGAGCAGGATGCGTCCGGCGCGGTAGTGCTCGGCGAGACGGATGTTCGGGCGGAACAGCGAGACCCAGGAGAACTCGCCGACGGTGAGCTTCTTCGCCGCCAGTGCCTCGCGCACCGTCGCCTGCAAGGCGTCGGGGTCGTTCGAAACGGGGGTTGCGGCGGGCAGGCGGAGCATGACCTGGAAGAGCTCGCCGTCCGGTAGCGGGCAGGCGCCGAGGAAGCGTCCGGAGCGGCCGGGCCACACGTGCCAGCGGTTGCGCCGCAGGCCGGGGATCGTGACGTCGGCGATGATCATGCGGTCGTCCTCGTCGGTGTCGCCGGTGAAGCCGATGCCGGCCTGCCTGCGCACCGTGCTGGACCCGCCGTCGGCGCCGACCACGTAGGCGCTGTGCACGGTGCCGCCGTCGGCGAAGGTGGTGGTCACGCCGTCGTCGTGCTGCTCGACGCCGACCACGCGGCGGCCGTAGTCGACGGTGACCCCCGCGGCGCGCAGGGCGTCGTGCAGGACGCGGTCGGTGTGGAACTGGGGTGAGAGCACGGTGTCCGGGTACGGGACGTCCTCGGTCACGGGCTGGTGGGCGATCATGGTGCGCGGGATGGTCAGTGGTCCGAGGTGGATGCCGAGCCGGGGGTAGGCGGAGGCGCCGGCGAGCAGGGCGTCCAGCACGCCGAGGTCCTCGAGGACCTCCAGGGTGCGTGGCTGGACGCCTTTGGCGCGGGAGCCGTGGAAGGGGCCGTCGGCGCGGTCGACGATGTGGACGGGGACGCCGCGGCGGGTCAGGTCGAGCGCGAGTGCGGAGCCGACGGGGCCGGCCCCTACGATGAGGATGAGATCGGTCATAATGAACACAGTGTTGTCGGTATTGCGGCATCCTGTCAAGAGGAGGTTGGGCACATGGACGCCGACGCATCGCCGACGCCGGGAAGTCCCAGGTGGTGGGCGAAGGTGGAGGCCCCCGCCGGCGGACGTGGACGACCGCCCGTGCCGACGGGCCGCATCGTCGCCGCGGGCCTGGAACTGCTCGACGACGCCGACGGCCCGGAGTACAGCATCCGCACCGTCGCCTCCCGGCTCGGTTCGAGTACGGCGACGCTCTACCGGCGCCTCGGCGGCCGCCCCGGGCTGGACGCGCTGATCGTCGACCACGTCCTGGGGGAGGCCGTGGCGCAGGTGCGGGACGCTCCTGAGGATGCCGACTGGCAGGCAGCCTCGGCGGCGGGCGCGGACGCGATCTTCACCGCGCTCGCCGGCCACCCCGGTGTCGTCCCGCTGCTGGCCGCGGACGTTCCCCACGGGCCGAACTCCGCACTGCTGCGGGAACGGTTCGTGGCCCGGCTGCTGGAGGCGGGGTTCGACCCGTCCGTGGCGGCGAGGACGTACACCACCGTCGCGCACTACACGGTGGGTTTCGCCCTCCAGCTCTCCTTCGCCCCGCCGGAGGCACAGGGGGAGTCCGGCTCAGAGTCCGGCCCTGAGTCCGGCTCTGTGTCCGGCGCGGCGCCCGACGCACGCTTCCCGGCCACCGCCCGGGTCGCCGCCCACCTCGACGCCGACCTGCGTGAGGAGTTCTCCTTCGGGTTGTCGATGCTGCTGCGCGGCGTCGCGGCGTCCCGGTAGTTCGGTGGCCCGGTAGTTCGGTGCCTCAGGGGGCGGGGAACCTTTCCGGCCGGCGGGGAGTCTCTCTTGTCACGTTGTAGACAAGTGGATGATCGATGACCCGTGCCGTCGGTGCGCCGACGGTGGCGGGAGGACGAAGGGGGTTTCTGTGGCACCGGATATCGGCAGGCTCGGGGTGGACGACGGCGCGGCGCAGTCGGCGTTGGCGGAGGCGCTGGTCGCCGTGGGTTCCAGGAAGGCGGAGGTCGCCGCCGCCGCACCGCGCAGGACGGCGGCCAGCTACGGTCAGGGGCTGGCGGACCGGGCGGCGCACCTGGTGGAACTGCGGGAGAAGGCCCACCGGGTACGTCTGGCGCACATCGACCGGCTGCGGCGTGGACTGGAGACCGCCGCGGGGACGGTCTCGGCGGTGTCGACCACCGAGGGGGACTCGCGGCGCGGGTTCAGTGCGGGGGAGCTGCGGTGAGCGCGGTGCAGGCGGACCAGGCCCGCATCGCCGCGTCGGTGGCGAAGCTCGACGCCTCCGGTCAGCAGGCGACCAGGCTGGCACCGGCGGCTCTCCCGTGGATCATCACCGGCATCATGACGGCGGCGGACTTCGTCATCGGCATGGTCGGCGGCGACGGTGACGGCGGCGGCGGCGACGGTAAGGACGGTAACGACGGTAAGGACGGCGGCAGCGGCAAGAAGGGGAAGGGCGGTTTCTTCGCCGAAGTCCTGGAGACCGGCAAGGACCTGATCACGGGAATCGCCGGCGGGGTCCTGGCGGACAAGTTGGGCTGGGGCGGCGACGAGGCCGACGAACACGACGGGAACGTGGACCAGGCAGACGACGCGGTGGCCACCTGCGACCGTGTGCTGGAGTCCATCCAGTCCCTGTGCGCCGACGAGGTGGAGACCTGTGTGGACGGGGCGGTCGCGACGGCCGAGGAGCTCTGTGCCGCCGGGCTGGCGTTGCGTGCCACTGACCAGGTGGCGTCGCGGGCGCTGCTCCAGATGGCGGCGCAGCTGCTGTGTGGTGCCCGCGACGGGGTGGGGGCGATGTTGGAGGGCAGGAACTCCCGTATGGGCGAGTGCATGGACCTCACCATCGCCGAGTGCGCCCCGGCCGCCGAGGAGGGCAACTGCCGGGTTCCCTTGGCCACGGAGCCTGCCCCGGTGACCGCGGCGCCGGACTGCGATGTCGCACCGGTCCCGACCGAGGTCGCCACCGTCGGTGCCGGGGCAGGCGGCGGGGCGCTGCCGACCCCGGAGCCGTGTCCGCCGGCGTCCCCGGCCGTCGCCGCCGCCTCGGCCGCAACTTCGACGGCGTCGTTGTCGGGGCTCGTGGGGTCCTCGGTCGCCGCGCCGATGCTGCCGGACATCTCCGGCCAGGTCGGTGGCCAGGTCAGCGGGTGGATCAAGGGTGCGGTCGAGGGGATTGTGGAGACGGTCGTCGAGGGCGCGGCGAATCTCTCGGTGGAGAACTCCGGGTCGTTGATCGACATCGACGTGAACCTCTGTCCGCCGGAGCCGTGCGAACCGGAACCCGAGCCGTGCGAACCGGAGCCGGAACCTGAACCTGTGCCGGAGCCGTGCGAACCGGAACCCGAGCCGTGCGAGCCGGAACCGGAACCCGAGCCGTGTGACGAGCCGGAGCCGTCCACCGTGGACCCGGAGAAGGGGTTCGACAAGAGCTCCTACCTCCCCGGGACGGAGACCGCGGCCACCCCGGCGGAGGCACCCGCCACGGATGCGGCGCCGGTGGAGACTCCGCCGGTCGGTACCGCGGCGGTGGAGACCCCGGAGCCGTCGTCCGGGGACGACGGCTGGGTGCCTGACCTGTGGACCACCGGTGAGAAGTCCGCCGAACAGCCCGGCGAGGTCGGTCAGGACGCACCATCGGTGCAGAGGAGTGAGCAGTGGTGAACAAGAACCCGATAGAGGCGGCGTTGGAGGGCTACGTCAGGGAGGTCGGTGAGGCCACCGGGCGGTTCCAACGTCAGATGGACGAGGCCACGGAGCTGCTCGGCGAGCTCGGCGACCTCAGTGAACTACTCGAGGACACCGCCACCGCGACCACCGACAACAACGATGTGGTGCGGCGGCAGGACGCCGCCGGGCGTCCCCCGCGGCGGAGCCCGGGGATCTTCGACTGACCCGGGGTGGCGGCGCTCAGGCGTGCAGGGCCTTGTTCACCGCGTCGATCGGGTCGGCGAACTCCGGGAGGCTCTCGAAGAGCTCACCGCGGCTCATCACCTGCGACTTCTTGATCTCGGCCTCGGGGTCGCGGAAGGCGGCGTAGTGCTTGTCGTCCTCGGCGAGCACGAAGCCGGTCATCAGGGCGCGGATGAAGTCCTGCGCCGCCAGCTCCAGCCCACTGTTCGTGGTGAGGAACTTGCGGATGACCTTCTCGTGGAAGCCGGTGGACGACGCCTTGTCGATGCGACGGAACACCGCCTCGCCACCCCAGAGGGCGGCGACGCGCTCCGGCTCGCCGGCCTCGATGCCCAGGGTGCGTCCCGGTGCCAGCACCAGACCGGGGGCCTGGACGTGCCGGGCCGCCTGGTAGCAGCTCGGCGCGGTGTCCGACGGGTGCACGGCGATGACACCGGCGACCGTCGGACGGTCGCGGTAGCGCTTCTTCGCCGGCTCCGCGGCCGCCCGGCCGGTGGCCGCGAGGATCGCCGCGCCGGCGCCCATGCCGTGCCCGGCGAAGAAGAGCTTGCTCGGGTCCACGGTGATGTTGCCGACACCCAGGCGCACACCCGAGAGGATCTGCAGGCAGGACTCCAGGTCCGAGGCGAAGCCCCGGTGGTTCGGCAACAGGCCGCGCTCGGTGTCCGGGGCGGCCACGGCAATGCCCCAGCTGGCCAGGTGGCGCAGGGTGCCGTGATAGGCGTCCACGCCGACGCGCCAGTCGTGGCCGAAGGCCACACCGGCGATCGCCTTGCCCTCGGCAGGCGTGTAGATACGGCCGGGAATGCCGGCGAAGTCGAGTTCGCCGACCAGGACCCTGTGCGGGCCCCGCTTCTCCAACCGGGGGACCAGGTTCTTCGCGTTGTCTGCCACGTCACTCAGCCTAGTTGATAGCTCCACGACGCGGGGCGAGGGTCGGGAACAACCGCGCTCAACCGACCCGGAGGGGTGGACAACGGGGATGCGCTTCACGGGTGTCCGGGGCGACCAGTATTGTTGTCCAGTATGTGTGGCATCGTTGGATACATCGGAAGCGCCCGTAGCTCCGCAAAGGCGCTCGACATCGGTCTCGAGGCGCTGGCCAGGATGGAGTACCGCGGGTACGACTCCGCCGGAATCGCCGTCGTCTCGGACGGCGACATCGAGGTCGAGAAGAAGGCCGGCAAGTTGGCGAACCTGCAGCAGCGCATCGCCGAGACCGGCCGCGAGCGGTTCACCGGCAAGGCCTGCATCGGCCACACCCGTTGGGCCACGCACGGGCGTCCGAACGACGTCAACGCCCACCCGCACGTCTCCTTCGACGGCAAGGCCGTGATCGTCCACAACGGCATCATCGAGAACTTCGCACCGCTGCGTGCCGAGGTCGAGGCCGCGGGCATCGAGATGACCAGTGAGACCGACTCCGAGGTCGCCGCCCACCTGCTCGCCCTGGCCTACGCCGCCGGCCCGACGGCCGGTGACCTGGAGGCGTCCGCGCTGGCGGTGCTGCGCCGCCTGGAGGGCGCGTTCACCGTCCTGTTCGCCCACGCCGAGGAGCCGGGCAAGATCGTCGCCGGCCGCCACTCCACCCCGCTGATCGTGGGCGTGGGGGAGGACGGCATGTTCCTGGGCTCCGACGTCGCCGGTTTCATCGCCCACACCCGTGAGGCAGTGGAGCTCGACGACGACAGCGCCGTGGTCATCACCGACCACGACTACCGCGTCATGGACTTCGACGGCACGCCCACCGAGGGCCGCCCGTTCACCATCGACTGGGACCTCGCCGCCGCGGAGAAGGGTGGTTTCGACTCCTTCATGATGAAGGAGATCTTCGACCAGCCCGCCGCCGTGCGCGACACCCTCGCCGGCCACTTCGACGACGGCCGGGTGGTGCTCGACGAGCAGCGCCTGTCGGACGACGACCTCCGTCAGATTGAGAAGGTCTTCGTGGTGGCCTGCGGTTCGGCGTACCACTCCGGCCTGCTGGCGAAGTACGCCATCGAGCACTGGGTGCGCCTGCCCGTGGAGATCGAGGTCGCCAGCGAGTTCCGCTACCGCGACCCGGTGCTCGACCGGCAGACGCTGGTCGTGGCCGTCTCCCAGTCCGGCGAGACCGCGGACACCCTGGAGGCCGTCCGGCACGCCAAGAAGCAGGGCGCACGCGTCCTGGCGGTGTGCAACACCAACGGTTCGCAGATCCCGCGCGAGGCGGACGCGGTGCTCTACACCCACGCCGGCCCGGAGATCGGCGTGGCGTCCACGAAGGCCTTCCTGGCGCAGGTCGCGGCGAACTACATCGTGGGCCTCGCACTGGCCCAGGCCCGCGGCACGAAGTTCTCCGACGAGATCGAGGCGATCTACCAGCAGCTCGAGGAGATCCCGGGCAAGATCGAGCAGGTCCTGGAACTCAAGGACAAGGTCCTGGACCTGGCCGCGGAGCTCGGCCCGATCCCCACGATGCTCTTCCTGGGCCGCCACGTGGGTTACCCGGTGGCGCTGGAGGGTGCCCTCAAGCTCAAGGAGCTGGCGTACATCCACGCCGAGGGGTTCCCCGCCGGCGAGCTCAAGCACGGCCCGATCGCCCTGATCGAGGACGACCTGCCGGTGGTCGTGGTCGTGCCGTCGCCGCAGGGCCGGGAGATCCTGCACTCCAAGATCGTGACGAACATCCAGGAGATCCGCGCCCGCGGTGCCCGGACCATCGTGATCGCCGAGGAGGGCGACGAGGCCGTGCGCCCGTTCGCCAACGACCTGCTCGAGATCCCGCAGTGCCCCACGCTGCTGCAGCCGCTGCTGTCGACAATTCCCCTGCAGTTCCTGTCTGCGGAGATCGCCCGCCAGTGCGGCAACACCGACATCGACAAGCCGCGTAACCTCGCCAAGTCCGTGACGGTGGAGTAGGACCGGTACCTGCGCTGATGAGCGAACTACCCGGCACCGACCCGTATCCGCTGGCCGAGCTCGTCGTCGACCTGGACGCCGTCGACCACAACGTGCGCACCCTGGTGCGGGTCGCCGCGCCCGCCGGGGTGATGGCGATCGTCAAGGCCGACGGCTACAACCACGGCATGGTGGACGTCGCCCGCACCGCGGTGGACGCCGGGGCGGCGGCGCTGGGCGTCGCCACGCTCGGCGAGGCGGTGGCGCTGCGCGACGCCGGGATCCACGCCCCGGTCACGGCGTGGATGTGGCTGCCGGACGTCGCGCTCGGGCACGTGGCCGCGGCCTGCGCGGCCGACGTCACCCTGGGCGTTCCCTCCGTGGAGCACCTCCTCGCCGCGGTGGACGCCTCGCGTACGGCCGTCGCCGGCGGGGCGTCCCCCCTGTCGGTCGGCCTGATGGCGGACACCGGCCTCTCGCGTTCGGGTATCGAGGCCGCCCGGTGGGACGAGGCCGTGCGGATCGCGGTGGACGCGGTCGACGAGGGCGTGCTCACCGTCAGCGGCGTGCTGTCGCACCTGGCCGTCGCCGACGACCCGTCCTCCCCGGTCACCGACCTGCAGGCGGCACGGTTCACCGACGCCGTGCAGGCCTGCCGGGCGGCGGGGCTGGACGTTCCGGTGAACCACCTCGCCAACACCCCGGCGACGTTGACGCGTCCCGACCTGCGCCACGAGATGGTGCGCCCGGGCGTGAGCGTCTACGGCGTCTACGCGGTCGACCCGACGGTGATCCCGGTGGGGGAGTCCGGCCCGGTGGAGCTGCGCGAGGCGATGACGGTGCGCGCCCGGGTGGTCACCACCCGCGTCGTCCCGGAAGGGGAGGGCGTGAGTTACGGGCACCTGTGGCGTGCCCCGCGCGACACCCGCACCGCCGTAGTGGCGATGGGTTACGCCGACGGGCTGCCGCGTAGCCTGTCGGGACGATTCGGCGTGACCGTCGACGGCACCTGGTACCCGCAGATCGGGCGGGTGTGCATGGACCAGGTCGTGGTCGACCTCGGTCCTGCGCACGAGGACGGCCCCGGCGCCGCGGTACGTCCCGGCGACTGGGCGGTGGTCTTCGGTCAGGGCGGACGCTCCGTCGAGGAGATCGCCGGGGCCGCCGACACCATCGCCTACGAGGTGCTCACGATGCCGCGTGGACGCCTGTCGCGTCGCACGCTGCCGGTGCGCGGCGTCTTCGACCCCGCAGACGCCGAGGAGGGCTCGGTGGAGGTAACCTCCGCCGAGCAGATGCGTGACCTGGGTCGTCAGCTGGGGCGCACCCTGCGCGCCGGCGACGTGGTGGTGCTGACCGGTGCCCTGGGTGCCGGAAAGACGACCGTGACGCAGGGCATCGCCGCCGGGCTGGAGGTCAGGGGCCGGGTGCAGTCGCCGACGTTCACGATCATCCGCGAGCACCGGCCGGGTCCGGACTCCGCGCGCCCGGGCCTGCTGCACATGGACGCCTACCGGCTGCTCGGCGAGCAGGCGCACGACGGCACCACGCCCTCGCCGGACGTGGTCCTCGACGCCCTGGAGTCCCTCGACATCGACGCGGACCTGGAGGACCGGGTCCTGGTGGCCGAGTGGGGCCGCGGGGTCGTGGAGTCCCTGGCTCCGACGCGGTGGATCGACGTGGAGATCGACCGGGGGGAGGTCGACGACATCGGCGACATTGCCGGCGATACGACCGAACCTCCGAGGATCCTACGTTGGCGCTGGTCACAGAGGTAGCAATTCTGAATCCCCCCGATAAGATCCCCCATTAGCCAGATTGATTGGCACGAAGCAGCATCTGGTGCCAGAATGGGTGACGGATCACCGTGAGGGGTGTATCCAGAGGCCCCGTCGCAATTGGAGAGTGTGACGGGGCTTCGCCTATGTCTGGGGCCGGGGGGCTAAGATTCCTGAGCATGTATGTTCTCGCGGTCGACACCTCCACGTCCTTCGTCGTCGCCGGGGTGGTGGACTGTCCGGATGACGCGTCGGCCCCGCCCCGACTGCTCGCGGAGCACACCGAGCTCAACCCGCGGGGCCACATGGAGGTGCTGACCCCGAACATCCTCACCGCGCTGGGGGACGCCGACCTCACGCCGGACGACCTGGCCGCCGTCGTCGTCGGCGTGGGGCCGGGTCCGTTCACCGGTCTGCGCGTGGGCATGGCCGCCGGCGCCGCCTTCGGCGACGCGCTGGGCGTCCCCGTGCACGGTGTGTCCGGGCACCTCGCCACTGCCGCCACCACCGACGCAGCCGGCTCGTCACCGCTGCTCGTGCTCAGCGACGCCCGTCGTCGCGAGTGGTACCGGACGCTCGTGGACCGCGCGTCCGGGCAGGTGCTGGACGGCCCGGTCGTCGCCGCGCCGGACGACGTCGTGGCGTCCTGCCCGCAGGCGGAGGTCCTGGCGTCCCGCGAGGTCGCGCAGCGTGCCGGCGAGGTCCCGGGGTGGACGGTGACCGACGCGGACGCCCGGCCGACGCCGGTCGGCCTGGTCACCGCCGCGGTGCGGGTGCTGGGCGGGCCCCAGGGGCTGCTGCACCCCGGCACGCCGTTGCGTGCGCTCTACCTGCGACGTCCGGACGCCG
Source organism: Corynebacterium sp. (assembly GCA_030450335.1). Classification (GTDB taxonomy): domain Bacteria; phylum Actinomycetota; class Actinomycetes; order Mycobacteriales; family Mycobacteriaceae; genus Corynebacterium. The sequence goes on from JAKDIS010000010.1 coordinate 36,006, forward strand.
CGGAGCCGAAGCCGGTCCGGGTCTCCGCGGCGCTGGACTTCAGTGCGGTGGGGGAGGAGGACGTCCCCGAACCGACCGTGGGGCCGTTGGTCGTCGGCGCGGCGGGGCGGTGCGCGGAGATCGAGGCGGAGCTCTTCGTCGGTGACTCGCCGTGGCCGGAGGCCGGCTTCGCCTCGGAGATCGGCGCGCCGAACACCGTCTACCTCGGCGTCGTCACCGGCCAGGGTGGCGCGGACGAGCGGCTGGTGGGCTACGCCGGCCTGGCGAAGAACGGTCCGGCGGACGACCCGGAGTTCGAGATCCACACCATCGGCCTGGAGGCGTCGGTGCAGGGCCGCGGCTGGTCGCGTCTGCTCATGGACCCGCTGATGGAGCTGGCCGACCGCGACGACGGCCCGGTGTACCTGGAGGTCAGGACGGACAACACCTCGGCGATCGGGCTGTACCGCAGCTACGGTTTCGAGGTCACCGGCACGCGCCGCAACTACTACCGGCCCTCCGGCGCGGACGCCTACACGATGTGCCGTCCGGCGCTCTCGGAACGTTCCCGGGGGAAGCAGGACGCCCCGATGCTGGTCATGGGTGTGGAGAGTTCCTGCGACGAGACCGGTGTCGGCGTGGTGGAGCTGCACGCCGACGGCCGGGTGCGGCAGGTGGCGAACCGCGTGGCGTCATCGATGGACCAGCACGCCCGTTTCGGCGGGGTGGTGCCGGAGATCGCCTCGCGCGCGCACCTGGAGGCCATGGGCCCGACGATGGCCGCGGCGCTGGACGACCTGCGCGCCGCGACGGCGGGACGTCGGCGGCGTCCGGACGCCGTGGCGGCGACGGTGGGCCCGGGGCTCGCCGGTGCGCTGCTGGTGGGCGCGGCGGCGGCGAAGGCCTACGCGGCGGCCTGGGGCGTGCCCTTCTACGGGGTCAACCACCTCGGCGGGCACGTGGCCGTGGGCACGCTCGACACCGGCGACGACACTGAAGGCACCGACGGCACCGTCGCCGGCGACCTCAGTACCGCCGTCGCGCTGCTGGTCAGCGGCGGGCACACGCAGATCCTGCAGGTCAACGGCGTGGGACGTCCGATGAAGGAGCTCGGCTCCACCCTGGACGACGCCGCCGGCGAGGCCTACGACAAGGTCGCCCGCCTGCTCGGCCTCGGTTACCCGGGCGGCCCGGTGATCGACCGGCTGGCCGCCCAGGGCGACCCCACGGCGATCGCCTTCCCGCGCGGTATGAGCCGCCCGGGCGCCGCCGCCTACGACTTCTCCTTCTCCGGGCTCAAGACGTCCGTCGCCCGCTTCGTGGAGAAGGCGGACAAGGAGGGACGCAGTGTGCCGGTGGAGGACGTGTGCGCGTCCTTCCAGGAGGCGGTGGTGGACGTGCTGACCGCCAAGGCGGTGCGCGCGTGCGTGGACACCGGGGCGGACGTGATGCTGCTCGGCGGCGGAGTGTCGGCGAACCGTCGGCTGCGTGCGCTGGCGGAAGAGCGGTGTGCGGCGGCCGGGGTGCGCATGGTCGTGCCGGAGATCTCGCTGTGCACGGACAACGGCGTGATGATCGCCGCGCTCGCCGCCCGCCTGATCGAGGCGGGTGCCCCGGCCAGTTCGCTGGACGCGGCGACCGACCCGTCGATGGACGTGGAGGTTCCCGTTCTGGCACCCTCCCTTGTTGAGGGCTAGCACTTGGCAGGGTAGAGTGCCAAGTGGTTGTGTGACACACAGTTGTTCACCCGCGACGACGGCTGTGCAGGATATACC
>JAKDIS010000094.1 GCA_030450335.1 Corynebacterium sp.
CCCCGACCCCCACCGAGCGTCCGGCATGGATCCCGGTGTGGGTCGGGGATCTGGCGGTCATCGCACTGATCCTCGCCTCCGTCGCCGTACCCGGCCCGGGCCCCGGACCCGCCGGGCCGGGCGGGGGGATGCCCGACCACCGCCTCGACCTCGTCGTCACCGGGGCCGCGGTGCTGGCGGCGGCATTGATGCCGCTGCGTCGACGGTGGCCGCTGCCGGTGCTCGCCGTCTGCCTGGCGGTGTACGTGGGAACCGTCCTGCTCGGGGTGCCCGCACTGGGCCCCGGCATCGCCGCGATCGTCGCCGCCTTCGCCGCGGCCACCAGCGTCCCGCGTCCGGTGGCTCTGGGCTGCGGGGCGACGGGCGCGATCCTGGTGGCCGTGCTGAGCCTGTTCACCAACGACCGGCTGACCCTGGACCCGCAGGTCTTCCAGATCGCCGCGGGCATCGCCATCGCCACCGCGCTGGGGGACAGTGCGCGCTCCCGGCGTGAGTACGCCCGGGCGGCCACCGAGCGCGCCGAGCGGGCCGAGCAGACCCGCGAGGCCGAGGCACGGCGCAGGGTGGCCGAGGAGCGGCTGCGCATCGCCCAGGACCTGCACGACACGGTAGCGCACCGGATCTCGGTGATCAGCCTGAACGCCGGGGTGGCGTCCAGCTCGCTGGACACCCGGCCCGACAAGGCGCGCGAGTCACTCGGCACGATCCGTGAGGCCGCGCGTGAGGTGCTCGGCGACATCGGTGTGCTCCTGCGCTACCTGCGCGCCGGGGACGCCGGCGGTGCCGGTGCCGGGGCAGGGGACACCGGCGGCGGGTCCGTCCAGCTCCCGCAGCCGGGTGTGGCGGACCTGGACGACCTGGTCGCCTCCATCGCCGGGGCGGGGCTCACGGTGCACCGCTCCACCGACGGCGACCTGGCCGGACTCGACGACACCACCGGACGGGTGGTCTACCGCGTGGTGCAGGAGGGCCTGACCAACGCGCACAAGCACGGTTCGGGCAACACCGCCGAGCTTGCGACCAGCATCGCGAGCGTCCAGGACCGTCGCGTGGTGTCGGTGCGGGTCAGCAACCCGGTCTCCGAGGACGGACGCAACCAGCCGGACGCCCCGCACGGGTTCCTGGGCCTCACCGGGCTGCGCGAGCGTGTGGCCGCCGTGGGCGGGGCGGTCACCGCCGTAGAATCGGACGGGACATTCACGCTCACCGCCGAACTACCACTTCCCCGGGAGGAACATCCGTGACCACCGTGCTCGTCGTCGACGACCAGGTCCTGATCCGTCAGGCCGTCGTCGACATCCTGTCCAGCGCACCGGACACCGAGGTGGTCGGTGCCGCGTCCGACGGTCTGGAGGCGGTGTCCATGACCGCCGAACTGCACCCGGACGTGGTGCTGATGGACATCCGCATGCCCCGCCTCGACGGCATCGAGGCCACCGGGCGGATCTGCTCGGAGCCGGGCAACGCCGACAGCCGCGTGCTGATCCTCACGACCTTCGAGGAGGACGAGTACGTGGTCGCCGCCCTGCGCGCGGGGGCCAGCGGCTTCATCGGCAAGGGTGCCGAACCCGACGAGATCATCCGCGCGGTGCACTCGGTGGCGGACGGGGACGCGTTGTTGTCGCCCACGGCGACACGCAGCCTGATCGCCCGCTACGTCCAGTCCCCGGAACCGCGTCCCGCGGTCTCCGAGGAGGCCGCCGGACGCCTGGGGCTGCTGACCGAGCGCGAGCGTGAGGTGCTGCAGCTGGTGGGCAGGGGGTTGTCGAACCAGCAGATCGCCGAGGAGTTCTTCATCTCCCCGCACACGGCGAAGACCCACGTGAACCGGATCATGACCAAGATCCACGCCCACGACCGGGCCCAGCTGGTGATCCTCGCCTACGAGGGTGGGCTGCTGGTCCCCGGGGAGTAGTTCGCGGCTTAGTTCGCGGATTAGCTCGCGAAGGTCACCGGGACCGCGGCGACGTCCTCGAAGGGCGGCTGCGAGGAGTGGTCGGTGATCAGCTTCAGCGAGCAGGAGTCCGTGGTGCAGTCCACGGAGCCGTCCTCGTTGGTGGCCTGGACCGTGAGGTCGAACTCGGCGTTGCCTTCGGCGTCGTAGGTGGCGGTGCCGCCCTCCTCGCCCTCGGGGACCACCCGTGCCCACTCCTCCATGGAGCCCGCGTAGGTGCCCGGGTCGGCGCTGGCACCGTCGGTGGTGCCGACGGCCACGTAGTAGCTGTTGGCGGTGTCGAGACCCTCCAGGGTGACGGTGACCGTGTCGCCGTCGGAGAGATCGTCGGCCTTGTCCACGGTCAGCGGGCCGTCCGAGGCGCCTGAATCCTCCGCCTCATCTGCGCTGTCTGTGGCGCTGGCGTCGGAGCTGCTCGAGCTGTCAGAGCTGTCGGAGTCGTCGGAGCAGGCCGTGACGCCGAGGGCGAGGGAGGCTGCGGCGGCCAGGGCGGCCGCACCCCGCAGCGAACGGGTGGTGCGAAGGGACATGGGGGCTCTCCGAAACGTGTTGGGCGGCGTAAGTGTACTGAGCCGACCCTATCAAAGCGTCCGGACGCAGGGGGCCCGTCCGGGGACCCCCGGGCGCCAGATCACATCCGGATGGTGGACTCCACCGCGCCGAGCCCGTCGACCTCGATGCGCACCACGTCCCCGTCGGCCAGGAACCGTCCGGAACCTGCACCCACGCCCTCGGGTGTGCCCGTGACGATCACGTCGCCGGGCTCCAACGTGGCGAAGTTGGAGATGTAGCGCACCAGGTCCACCGGGGGGAACACCAGGTCGGCGGTGGAGTGTTCCTGGCGCAGGTCACCGTTGACCCAGGTGCGCAGCACCGCGCCCTCGGCCACCGGGTCGTAGTCGTCGGCGACGGTCAGCCACGGGCCGAAGGCGGAGGAGCGGTCCAGGTTCTTGCCCTGCAGCCACTGCTGGGTGCGGTACTGCCAGTCGCGCTGGGAGAAGTCGTTCATCACCGCGTAGCCGCCGATCGCGGCGCGGGCCTCCGCCGCGGTCGCCCCGCCCTGGGCACCGGGCAGCCGCGAGCCGATGACCACGGCGAGCTCACCCTCGTAGTCGGCCTTTTCCGTCATGCCTTCCGGCACGGTCACCTCGGCATACGGTGCGGTCAGCGCCGAGGGGTACTTCACGAACAGGGTCGGGTGGTCGGGGATGGGGTGGCCCATCTCCTCGATGTGCTCGCGGTAGTTCAGGCCCACGCAGAAGATCTTCGACGGAGAGGGGACCACCGGCAGCAGGTCGGCGAAGGGCACGGTGACCTCGTCGCCGTCGCGGCGCAGTCCGGCCTCCACCGCGCCGCGGATGCCGGAGGAACTGCCCGTGGCGCTGCCGGTGAGCAGTGCGCCGAGCCCGCGGCGGTCCACGATGCGTCCGGTCACCCCACCCCCGTTCGGTGCGTCGTCGACCCCGTCGACCTGGATGGTGCATCGCGAACCGTCGATCCGGACCGTCGCAAGTTTCATGGGGCCTCTCCCGTCTAGACTGTCTGTTGTGACTCTGCGATTCTTCGACACCGCGACCCGTGAACTCCACGACTTCGTTCCGCTGCAGGAGGGGCATGCCTCGGTGTACCTGTGTGGTGCGACCGTGCAGTCCGTCCCGCACATCGGTCATGTGCGCTCCGGCGTGGCATTCGACGTCCTGCGCAACTGGCTCGAGGCCAAGGGGCTGGACGTTGCGTTCGTGCGCAATGTTACAGACATCGACGACAAGATCCTCAGCAAGTCCGCCGAGAACGGTCGGCCCTGGTGGGAGTGGGCCGCCACCCACGAGCGCGAGTTCACCCGCGCCTACGACCTGCTCGGCGTGGCCGCCCCGTCCGTCGAACCCCGCGCGACCGGGCATGTCCCGGAGATGATCGCCTACATCCAGCGCATCATCGACGCCGGGATGGCCTACGCCAGTGAGGACGGCTCGGTGTACTGCCGCACCGCGCAGGTGCCCGGGTACGGCTTCCTGTCCCACCAGAAGCTCGACGAGCTCGACCAGGGGGAGGACGCCGCACCGGGCAAGGAGGACCCGCGCGATTTCGCCATGTGGAAGGCCGCGAAACCCGGCGAGCCCGGGTGGGACACCCCGTGGGGCTTCGGGCGCCCCGGCTGGCACATCGAGTGCTCGGCGATGTCGCGCAAGTACCTCGGCGCGCGGTTCGACATCCACGCCGGCGGCATGGACCTGCAGTTCCCGCACCACGAGAACGAGGCCGCCCAGGCGCATGCCGCGGGCGACGAGTTCGCCAACCTGTGGATGCACAACGGGTGGGTGACGATGTCGGGCGAGAAGATGTCGAAGTCGCTGGGCAACGTGCTCTCGGTGCCGAACATCCTCACCCTGGTGCGTCCGATCGAGCTGCGCTACTACCTCGGCTCGGCGCACTACCGCTCCATGCTGGAGTACTCCGAGTCCGCGTTGCAGGAGGCCGCCGCCGGTTTCCGACGTATCGAGAAGTTCCTGACCCGCGCGGTCGAGGTCCTCGGCACGGTGGAGACCGGCACCTGGCTGCCGGCGTTCGAGGAGGCGTTGGACGACGACCTGGCCGTCCCGCAGGCGCTCGCCGTCGTCCACGACGCGGTACGGGCGGGCAACAAGGCCCTGGAGTCCGGCGACCGTGCACAGCTCGCCGAGATTGCCGGCGCCGTGCGCGCGATGGTCGGTGTGCTGGGTGTGGACCCGCTGTCGGCGACGTGGTCCGGGCCCACCGCCCAGGGCCGTGGCCAGGGGATCGGCGCCGGTTCGTCGGACGCGGCGACGGTGGCGTTGGACGTCCTGGTGAAGGCGGAGCTGGAACGGCGTGCCTCGGCGAAGGCGGAGAAGGACTACGCGACCGCCGACGAGGTGCGCGACCGGCTGAAGGCCGCCGGCGTGGCCGTCACCGACACCGCCGACGGGGCGACCTGGTCGCTGGGGTAGTAAGCAGGGCACGGGCCCGCGCGGCGTCCGCTCCGTTGTCTCGCGTCAGTTCCCAATCCGATTCGGTTCTCCCAGGACACTCGCGGTGACCGAATCGGCTTGGGTTCGTACATTCGCTCCGGGGAAGAGGCGCGCCTACCGCTCCATCAGCCGTGTGCCCTTGAGTTCCGGCAGCGCGAGCGCGGCCACGGCCGCCACCGCGAAGGCCACCCCGAACAGGGCGAACAGTACCGGCATCCCACCGAAGACCAGCAGCGGCGGCACGATCAGCGGGGCGAGGATCGAGGCGAGCCGTCCGAAGCCGGTCGCCGCACCAGTGCCTCTCGCTCTCATGGTGGTGGGGTAGAGCTCCGGCCCGATGGCGTACAGCGCACCCCACGCACCCAGGTTGAAGAACGACAGCAGACAACCCGCGGCGATGATCTGCCACTCCACCCCGGCGAAACCGTAGAGCCCCGCGGCCACGGCCGAGCCGGCGAGGAACGCGGCCAGTGTCGTCCTGCGCCCCCAACGTTCGATGAGGAAGGCCGACACCGCGTACCCCGGCAGCTGCGCCAGCGTGATGACCAGGGTGAAGGTGAAGGACTTCACCAGCGTGTAGCCCTGGTCCACCAGGATCGACGGGATCCAGGTGAACGCGCCGTAGTAGCTCAGGTTGATGCAGAACCAGATCGTCCACAGCGCGGTGGTGCGTGAGCGCAGCGCCGGCGACCAGATGCCGGACGCTGCGGCGTCGGAGGCGTCGGAGGCGTCGGAGGCGTCGGACGCCCCGGCGCCAGCCGCGCCGCCTGCGGCGTCCGGTGCGTCCTGCGCCTGTTCGCCCTGCGTACGCAGGCTGAACTTGGCCGGCTCGGACTCCTCGAAGCCGACGACGATCCGCTCGGCCTCCTCGTGGCGGCCCTTCGACTCCAGGAAGCGCACGGACTCCGGCAGCGACATGCGCACGTACAGGGCGTAGAACGCCGGCACCATGCCGAGCGCCAGCGCCCACCGCCACCCGTTGTCGCTCAACGCGATGATGAACGCGCCGATCACCGCGGCGGCCAGCCAGCCCACGGCCCAGAACGCCTCCAGCACCACGACCATGCGTCCCCGGACCCTGCGCGGCGCGAACTCGGAGACCAGGGTGGACGCCACCGGCAGCTCCGCGCCCAGCCCCAGGCCCACCACCACGCGTAACGCGATGAGCACCGCCAGGCCACCGGCCAGGGCGGACGCCCCGGTCGCCAGCCCGTAGACCAGCAGGGTGGCGGCGAAGACGTTGCGTCGGCCGAAGCGGTCGGCGAGCAGCCCACCGAAGGTCGCGCCTAAGGCCATGCCGATGAAGCCGGCGGACGCCAGCCACGAGGTCTCCGTGTGGCTCAGCCCCCAGTGCGTGGTCAGGGCGGCCATGATGAAGCCGATCAGGCCCACGTCCATCGCGTCCAACGCCCACCCGATGCCGGACCCGCCCAGCAGTTTCACGTGCCTGCGGGTCACCGGCAGGGCGTCGAGACGTTCGGTACGGGACAGGCTCGTGCCCACGGGATCCGGAGGGGTCATAACCAGCAGAGGATACCGTGCGGACACGGCGTTGTGAACAGGGGGAACGCGCGGGGTAGTCTGGTCGCCATGGCAGGAAACGACAAGCGCCGCGGCGCGGTACGGAAGACGGCGCGCAAGGGCTCCGACAAGGGCTCGGGCGGCACCAGGCGACGGGGACTCGCCGGCAAGGGGCCCACCCCCAAGGCCGAGGACCGCGTCTACCACGCGAAGTACAAGGCGAAGAAGACCAAGGAACGGCACGACTCCGGGCGTCAGCGCCCCAGGGACGCCGACGACCAGCCGGAGCTCGTCGTCGGACGTAACCCGGTGATCGAGTGCCTGCGGGCGGACGCACCGGCGACCGCCCTGTACGTCGCCGTGGGCACCGGCAACGACGACCGCCTCTCCGAGGCGGTGCACACCTGTGCCGAGCGTGGCATCGCCGTGCTCGAGGTCAGCCGCGACGAACTGGACCGCATGACCGGAAACGGCATGCACCAGGGCATCGGGCTGCAGGTGCCGCCGTACAAGTACGCCGAGGTCGAGGACCTCATCGAGGCCGCGCAGACCTCCGGGCGTCCCGGCATGATCGTGGTGCTCGACAACATCACCGACCCGCGCAACCTGGGTGCGGTCATCCGCTCGGTCGCCGCCTTCGGTGGCCACGGTGTGGTCATCCCGGAGCGCCGGTCGGCGTCGGTGACCGCGGTGGCGTGGCGCACGTCCGCCGGTACCGCCGCACGTCTGCCCGTGGCCCGGGCGACGAACCTGGTGCGCTCGCTGAAGCAGCTCCAGCAGTCCGGCTACCAGGTCGTGGGCCTGGACGCCGGCGGCAAGCACACGCTCGACACCTACGACGGGACGACCCCGGTCGTGGTCGTGGTCGGTTCCGAGGGCAAGGGACTGTCGCGTCTGGTGGGGGAGACCTGCGACGACATCCTCTCGATCCCGATGGCCGGACGGGTGGAGTCGCTCAACGCCTCCGTCGCCGCCGGTGTGGTGCTCAGCGAGTTCGCCCGCCAGCGCCGGGTCGGGTAGCTCGGTTCATTCCGGTTAGCTCCGGGGCGTGAGGGGTCAAGGTGTTCCCACCTTGACCCCTCAGGTCGTCCAGGAGCCCCGAAAGCGACCTGAGGGCTCAGGGTGCCGCATGGTGGGGGTCGGCGACCTCCCCGGTGGAGCCCGGTACGGCACCCACGGCGGATCCCTTGCGCGCGGTCTCGTCGCGGACGGCCCGCCGGCCCCGGGCCCACCCGATGGTCCGGCACGCCAGGTAGATCACGAAGCTGATCGTGGTCACGAAGGGGCTCACCGGCAGCCCCGGCGCCAGCGACAGCACCAGCCCGCCGGCCGAGGCCGTGGTGGCGAAGATCGCGGACAGCACGACCGCCAGCAGGGGGTTCGAGGTCACCCGCACCGCCGCGGCACCCGGGGTGATCAGCAGAGCGAGCAGCAGCAGCGCGCCCACGATCTGCACGCCCTGGGAGGCGACGATGCCGATGAGCACGGCGAAGGCGGCGGCCAGCAGCTTCACCGGCACACCGGAGGCCGCGGCCATCACCGGGTCCACCGTGGCGAACAGCAGGGGACGCCACAGCACCGCGACGGCCGCGGCCACCAGCACCGACATCAACGCCAGGATACCCAGTGAGGCGCCGGAGACCCCCACGATCTGCCCGGTGAGCAGGGCGTAGGCCTCGGAGGTGCGCCCGGGGTACAGGTAGATGAACAGCACGGACAGGCCCATGCCGAAGGCGAGGACCACACCGACGGTGGCGTCCTGCTCCTTCAGCCCCAGCAACGCCAGGACCACGGCGGCCAGCACGGCACCGAGGACCGCGCCGGTGGTCACGCTCACGCCGAACAGCAGGGCCGCGGCGGCTCCCATCAGAGCGAGCTCGCCGGTGGCGTGGGCGGCGAAGCTCATGCGGCGCATCACGATCAGCGGTGCCAGTGCACCGGACACCAGTCCGAGCAGCAGCGAGGCGAGCAGGGCGTTCTGGACGAAGTCGACCTGCAGCAGGTCCCAGGTACTCACACGACCACCATCCGTCCGTTGACCTCGGCGACGTCGACGTGCGTGCCGTAGAGGCGGGAGAGCACCGGGCCGGTCATGACCTCGTCCACGGCACCCGTGACGTGTCCGTCGGGCCCGAGGTAGAGGATGCGGTCGGTCACGCCGAGCACCGGGTTGATGCTGTGGGTGACGAAGACGACGGCGGTGCCGTGTTCCCGTCGTCGCCGGTCGAGCAGGTCGACGGCGGAGCGTTGGGCCGAGAGGTCGAGGCTGAGCAGCGGTTCGTCGCACAGCAGCAGTTGCGGGTCGGTGGCCATGGCCTGGGCCTGGCGGACGAGCTGCTGCTGCCCGCCGGACAGCGTGCCCACCCGACGGTCCGCCAGGCCGGACGCACCGACCTCGGCGAGGGCGGCGTCGATGGTGGCGCGGTGGGGGCGTCGGCGCGACATCACCCCGTGCTCGATCGAGAGCCCGACGAGGTCGCGGACCCGGATCGGCAGGTCGGCGTCGAACATGCGCTGCTGCGGGATGAACCCGACCCGCTCCGGGGCGTTGACGCTGCCGGAGGTCAGGGCGCGGGTGCCGAGCACCGCGTTGAGCAGGGTGGACTTGCCCACCCCGTTGGGGCCGAGCACGGTGAGGAACTCCCCGGGCTCGACGGTCAGGTCCAGGTCGTGCCACAACGGGTCGACGCTGGCACCGGTGAAGGTCAGGGCGGACATCTAGCTGAGCGCATCCTCGAGGTCGGTGATGACGGCGTCGACGTAGTCGGCGTAGTCCTGCTGGCTGCCCCCGCTGGTGCCGGGGGTCTCGGTGACGTTGACGACCGGGACGTCGTTGTCCTCGGCGGCGTCGGTGAGCTGGCGGGACGCCTGGCTCTCCGACTGTGTGTTGGTGATCAGTGCGTCCGCCTCGCCGTCGGCGACGAGGTCACGTGTCGCGGCCAGGTCGGCGACGGAGGGCTCGCCCTCGTTCAGGACGGTCCGGGCGAAGCTCTCGGGGGTGACGTCGTGGATCTCGGACCCCTTGAGCAGCAGTCCGGCGACCGGTTCGGTGAGCACCACGTGGGCGTGCGGCAGCTCGGCGATGCGGGTGGTGAACTCGTCGGTCATCTCGCGCACGCCGGTGGCCTCGGCGGGGAAGCTCTCGTCGAGGTCATTCAGGTGGGCGGCCAGGTCGTCGGCGAAGTCGGCGACGAGGTCCATGTCGAACCAGACGTGCGGGTTGTCCTCGCCCTCGAGGATGCCGCTGCCATGGTCGTGACCGTCGTCGGACGCGTCGGACGCATCGGCGTCCGCGTCGTCGGACGCCGTAGCGTCCTGCGTGTGCTCGTCGTGGTCGTGGTCCTCGCCGAGGGGGGCGGCGGTGATGACCTCGGAGTCGTCGCCGGCGTTGTCGGTGAGCCAGTTGTCGTAGCCGGCGCCGTTGCCGACCACGATGTCGGCGTCGCGGATGGTGGCGATGTCGCGGGCGGTGGCCTCGTACTCGTGCGGGTCGTCGTCGGTGCCCGAGAGGATCGTGTCCACGGTGATGTCGGACGTGTCCCCGTCGGCAGGGTCGGCGGCAGCGTCGTCGACGACCTGCTGGGCGATGTCGCCCCACGTCGAGGTGGACGCGACGATGCGGATCCCGCCGTTGTCGGCGGACGCGCTGTCCGCACCCGAGCAGGCGGTGAGCCCCAGGGTGAGCGACGTGGCTGCGGCCAGTGTCAGGGCGGTGAC
>JAKDIS010000095.1 GCA_030450335.1 Corynebacterium sp.
ATCCACTCCGGGCAGCTCCGCGACCGGATCAACGCACTGTGAATCGCGAAGAGCCCATAAAGGGAACATGAGACACCTCTCCCCCTCACGTCCTGGATCACCTCACTCCTCCGCCGGTGCGGCTGGCCGCCGAATGCCGGTCAGGACGTCCCCCGTGCGACGCCACCTGCGTTGTCTCGTGCCTGTCACGGCCGTCGCCGTGCTCGCAGGCGCCTGCAGCGCCGAGGCGCCGGGAGAGACGGGCGAGACGGATGCCACCTTCACCCCGGTCTCCGGGGACGTCGTCGTCGACCCCGGTGAACACCCGAAGGTGAACCTCCCGGTCGTGGCCCCTGCCTCGGACCCGGTCTGGTCACACCTCAGCGAATTCCAGTTGGTCAATGACGTGCCCGACGGCGGCGTCTCGGTCTACGACGGCGACTCGATCGAGGTCGAGCGTGACACCGAGGAGGACGGCACGGCCGCAGGGTCGGTGACCGCCCAGCTCAACGGCGACCGGGACCGCACCGAGCTGTCCCAGGTCCGCCTGGTGACCGACCAGGACGGCACCCTGCAGGACCGCAGCGTCGGCGACTATACGCTGAGCCGGGCCGAACAGGCCCCGGACGCCCCGACCCTCACCCCGACCCGCGACTACCCTGCCGAGCTGGCCGGGTGCGGGGACGTGGAGTTCAGCGTGGAGGAAAGCGTGGAGATCAGCGACGTCGTCACCGAGGCACCCGGGCTCGGAATCACCGACGTGCGCGTCGACTCCGAGGGCTCCGACGGCGAGAACGGCACCACCGTGTCCTTCTCCCTCGACTGCGCCGAGGACTTCGACCGCTACGTGTTCAGCCCCCGGGTGCTCGTCGACGGGGAGACCTCCCACGAGGTGGCACTTCCCCCGATCCAGCTCGACACCGTCACCGCGGAGGACCGGATCCGGGACCACCTCTGAGACCGGTGTACCGGCGTCACTACACTCGGGGCCATGAGCACACCTGATATCGCGGAGTTCATCGGCAACCACGGCGTGGACCTCTCCTGGTCCGACGGTTTCTACACGTGGATGCACGAGAACCCGGAGCTCAGCGAGCACGAGGAGCAGACCGCCGCACACGTCCTCGAGCGCCTCAGCGCCCTCGGCGCAGAGGTGACCACCGGTATCGGCGGCCACGGCATCACCGCCGTGTGGCGTAACGGGGACGGCCCGACGGTGCTCTACCGCGCCGACTTCGACGCCCTGCCGGTCACCGAGGACACCGGGGCGTCCTACGCCTCGAAGAACCCCGGCGTGATGCACGCCTGCGGACACGACGTGCACACCACCGCCCTGATGGGCCTGTGCGAGATCATGGACGCCCGGCAGGACGCCTGGTCGGGCACCTTCATCGCCCTGTTCCAGCCTGCCGAGGAGGTCACCCGCGGTGCCACGTCGATGATCGAGGACGGACTGGCCGAGCGCATCCCCGCCCCGGACGTCTGCCTCGGCCAGCACGTGATGCCCGGCCCGGTGGGCACGGTGTTCTCCTCGGCCGGCCCGGTGATGGCCGCCTGCGACACCATCACGGTGACGTTGCACGGGGTGTCCTCGCACGCGTCCGCACCGCACAACTCCATCGACCCGACGTTCCTCGCCGCGATGATCGTGGTGCGCCTGCAGGGCATCGTGGGCCGCGAGGTCGCCGCGGACGACTTCGCCGTGGTGTCCGTCGGCACACTCACCGCCGGCCACACGAACAACACCATCCCCGACACGGCCACGCTGGTGCTGAACTGCCGCTTCTACGACACCGGCGTGCGTGACCGCACCTACGCCGCGATCGAGCGGGTCATCCAGGCCGAGTGCGCGGCCTCGGGCACGCCGAAGCCGGCGGACGTCGTCTACTCCGCGCGCGGCGAGCTGACCGACAACGACGCCGGCGTGCACGAGCGGGTACGCCCCGTGCTCGACGAGGTCTTCGGCGAGCGTTCGCAGGACGCCGCCCGCTGGACGGCGTCGGAGGACTTCTCCGAGATCCCCCGCCACTTCGGCGTGCCCTACGAGTTCCTGCTCACCGGTTGCACCGACCAGGACGTGTGGGACGCTGCGGTCGCCGCGGACCGGGTCGCGCAGGACGTCCCGGGCAACCACTCGCCGCAGTTCCTGCCGGCGCCGGGCACCGTGGACATCGCCACACAGGCGGCGACGGCGGCGGTGCTGGCCTACCTCTGGCGCGGCTGACACGCCACCGGACGGGTAAGGCTGGCTAAGGCTGGCTCAGGCGGAGCCGACGGCCTCGCGGCCGAGGAACTCGTTCATGCCGTCCCAGTCACGCAGCGCCTGCTCGGTGCCGCGCGCCAGGGAGTCACGCAGGACGTCGACCTTGCGCTCCGTGGAGCTCACCGGGGAGGCGTCCTCCGGGAAGTACAGGAACGCCCGGCCGGCACGCTCCAGGGCGTAGAGCCGCTGCATCGTGGCGTTGTAGCGGATGTGCCGGGTGAGCAGTGCCTCGGCGACCGCCGGGTAGCGTGCCAGCAGCGTGCGCCACACCTTCGAGCGTCCCATCGGTGGCTTCACGTAGCCACGCGGGTGGGTGAGCACCGCGAAGAAGCGGTCGTAGCCGTCGGCCAGGGCCGCGTCCAGGGGGATCCCGCCGGACGGTCCCAGGGCACCGTCGACGTAGGGCACCCCGTCGATGCGTGGCACCGGCATCGCGAACGGGATCGTGGAGGACGCCCGGACGCGGTCCATCAGTTCCTGGCCGGAGCCGATGTCCTCGCGTCCCCAGTAGACCGGGTCACCGTTGTCGGCGCGGGTGGCGCAGATCCGGAACTCGGTGTCCCCCTCCAACGCGAGGCGGGCGTCGTAGGGCCGCGGAAGATCAAGGGTGTGGGCCTGACCGTAGATGAACTCGGCGTTGAAGAAGCCCTTGCCACGCAGCAGCCAGGTCCAGCCACCGAACTGTGGTTCGGTGGCGAAGTCCACGAAGCTGCGGCGCAGGCGGTCCTGCTCCCCGCTGAGGTAGCTGACCAGGTGCGTCGCTCCGGCCGAGACCCCTCCGACCCAGCCGAAGCGCACGTCGTGGTCCATGAGGACATCCACCGCACCGGCGCTGTAGGAGGCACGCATGCCTCCACCCTCCAGCAGCAGTGCCGTGTCGCGTGCGTCGATCATCCTGGTGGGGCCTCCTTCTACGCGGTGTCCTCGCCGAGCAGGTGGACGTGGATCATGTTGGTGTTACCCTCGGTTCCGGGGGGCGAACCGGCCACGATGACCACGGCGTCCTCCCGGGTGTAACCCGCCTTGCCCAGCAGGATGGAGTCCACCTCCTTCATGATCTCGTCGGTGGTGGAGACCTCGTTGGTCAGGTACGACTCCGCACCCCAGGTCAGGGCCAGCTGGTTGCGCACCTCCTGGTACGGGGTGAACACCAGCAGCGGCAGGTCGGAACGCAGCCGGGCCACGCGACGGGCGGTGTCGCCGGAGGCGGTGAAGGCCACGAGCGCGCGGGCGTTGAGCCGCTCGCCGATGTCCTTCGCCGCGAAGCTGATCACGCCACGCTTGGTGCGCGGCACGTGGGACAGCGGCGGCACCTCGCCGTCGATCTCGGCGGCGGTGACGATGCGCGACATGGTCTTGACCGTGTCCACCGGGTACTTGCCCACGGAGGTCTCACCGGAGAGCATGACCGCGTCGGCACCGTCGAGCACGGCGTTGGCGACGTCGGACGCCTCGGCGCGGGTCGGGCGGGAGTTCTCGATCATCGAGTCCAGCATCTGGGTGGCGACGATCACGGGCTTGGCGTTCTCCCGGGCGATCTGCACCGCCCGCTTCTGCACCAGCGGCACCTCCTCCAGCGGAACCTCGACACCCAGGTCACCACGGGCGACCATGATGGCGTCGAAGGCGAGGATGATCGGCTCGAGCGCGTCGACCGCCTCGGGCTTCTCCAGCTTGGCGATGACCGGCACGCGACGGCCGACCTCGTCCATGATCTCGTGGACCAGCTCGACGTCCGCCGGGGAACGCACGAACGACAGCGCGATGACGTCCGCACCCATGGTCAGGGCGAAACGCAGGTCGGCGATGTCCTTCTCCGACAGGGCCGGCACGGAGATGTTCATGCCGGGCAGGGACACGCCCTTGTTGTTGGAGACGGGACCGCCCTCGACGACCTCGCAGACCACGTCGTTACCGTCGATGGCCTTGCAGACGAGGCCGACCTTGCCGTCGTCGACGAGCAGGCGGTCGCCGGGGCGTGCGTCCCGGGCGAGCTGCTTGTAGGTGGTGGAGACCCGGTCGTGGGTGCCGGACACGTCGTCGACGGTGATCCGCACCTCCTCACCGGTCTCCCAGTAGGTCTTCTCCTCAGCGAACCGGCCGAGGCGGATCTTGGGTCCCTGCAGGTCAGCGAGAACGCCGACGGAGCTACCGCTCTCCTCGGCGGCCTGCCGGACCCACTCATAGTTCTGCTGGTGGTCCGCGTGCTCACCGTGGGAGAAGTTCAGGCGGGCGACGTTCATCCCCGCCCCAACGAGCTCACGGATCTTGTCGGCGGAGGCCACTGCCGGGCCCAGGGTGCATACGATCTTGGTGCGTCTACTCACCTGTCCGAGGATAACCCTGTGCCCCCGCCACCGCTACCACCGGATGCCTCAGGAGCTTCTGCATCGGGTTCGGTATCCCCTTCACCGTCCCCCTCCTGGTCCTCAGGCGGCGGTCCTGCCACGTACTCCGGCTCTTCGCGGGTGCGTGAGCGGGTGAGGATGAACAATGTCAGGGCGGCGAGGAAGACCACTGCGGAGACCACGCTGTTGATGCGCACGTCGCCGAAGACCGTCGTCGCCGCGTCGGTGCGGAGCAACTCGATGAAGAAACGCCCGAAGGTGTACCCGGCCACGTAGAGCATGAAGACCCGTCCGCCACCCAGGCGGAACCGGCGGTCGGCCCACACGAGCAGGACGACCACCAGCAGGCTCCACACCATCTCGTAGAGGAACGTGGGCTGCACGGTCGCCAGCACGGTGCCGTCGGAGACCCCGTCCATCTGGTCGATGTTGCCGTCGGCGTCGACCCGCCGGTAGATCTCGAGTGCCCAGGGGGCGTCCGACTCCCCGCCGTAGAGCTCCTGGTTGAACCAGTTGCCGAGGCGTCCGATGGCCTGGGCGAGCAGGATCGGTGGGGCCACGGCGTCGGCGAAGGGGGCCAGCGGCACCTTCTTGTACGCCAGCACCGCCCACACGGCCAGGCCGCCGAGGACCACGGCACCCCAGATCCCCAGGCCACCGTTGGTGATCTTGAAGGCGTCGACCCAGTCGCGCCCCTCCCCGAAGTACAGGTGGTGGTCGGTGATCACGTGGTAGATCCGGCCACCGATGATGCCGGCGGGCACGGCGGCGATCGCGCAGTCGATCACGGTCTCCGGGTAGCCGCCGCGCGCCACGTAGCGCCGCACGGTCCAGAACACCGCCACGACGATGCCGGTGAGGATGCACAGCGCGTAGGCGCGCAGGGCGACCGGACCCAGGTGCCACACGCCCTGCGGCGGCGAGGGAATCGTGGCGAGGATCTGCGTACTCACCGACGGACCCCCTCGTACAGGTCCTTGGCCAGGGTTTCCAGTGCGTCCACACCGGAGGACGCCGCGGAGATCAGCGCGGAACCGACGATGACGCCGTCGGCGTAGTCGGCGATAGCGGCGGCGTGGTCGCCGTTCTTCACGCCCAGCCCGACGGCGACCGGCAGGTCCGTGGCCGCGCGGGTACGCGCGACGAGGTCGCGGGCGTCCGAGGAGACGTCCTCCTGCGCACCGGTGACGCCCATGTGCGACTGGGCGTAGATGAACCCGCCGCCGGCGTTGACCGTGAGGTCCAGGCGTTCGGCGGTGGTGGACGGCGCGACCAGGTAGACGTTGTCCAGACCGTTGGCCCGGCAGGCGTCGTTCCAGCGGGCGGACTCCTCCGGCAGCAGGTCCGGGATGATCGACCCGAGGCCACCGGCCTCGGCCAGCTCCTCGGCGAACTTCTCCGGGCCGTACTGCAGGATCGGGTTCCAGTAGCTCATGATGACCGCGCTACCGCCGGCGGCGGTGATCGCACGGACCACGGTGAAGGTGTCGCGGACGCGGAAACCGGCCTCCAGGGCGGTCGTCGCGGCCTCCTGGATCGTCGGGCCGTCCATCATCGGGTCGGTGAAGGGCACGCCCACCTCGATGAGGTCGGCGTGGCGGGCCAGCGCGGTCGCCAGCTCCACGGAGTCGTCCAGCGTGGGGTAGCCGGCCGGCAGGTAGCCGACGAAGGCGGCGTGGCCGTCGGCCCGGGCGGAGGTGAAGACCTCGGACAGTGTGCTCATCAGTTGTTCTCCTCGTCCGTGTGTGCCTCGCCCTGCTCCGGGTGCATGCCGAACCACGTTGCGGCGGTGTCGACGTCCTTGTCGCCACGTCCGGAGACGTTGACGATGAACACCGGCCGTGCCCCGTCGGACGTCGTCCTCTCCCCCGCGGTGTACTCGGCGCCGACCTTCACCGCCAGCGCGACGGCGTGGGCGGACTCGATGGCGGGGATGATGCCCTCGGTGCGGGTCAGCAGCCGGAAGGCCTCCATCGCCTCGGTGTCGGTGACCGGAAGGTACTCCGCCCGGCCCTGCTTGGCCAGGAAGGAGTGCTCCGGGCCCACGCCCGGGTAGTCCAGACCGGCGGAGATCGAGTGCGACTCGGTGATCTGGCCGTCCTCGTTCTGCATCAGCGCGGCGAAGGACCCCTGGAAGACGCCCTCGGAGCCCACGGTGATCGGCGCGGCGTGGCGTCCGGTCTCCACCCCGTCGCCACCGGCCTCGCCGCCGATGAGGGCCACACCCTCGTCGTCGATGAAGGGGTGGAACAGCCCGATGGCGTTCGAGCCGCCGCCGACGCAGGCCATGACCGCGTCCGGCAGACGACCGGACGCGGCGAGGATCTGCGCGCGCGCCTCGACACCGATGATGCGCTGCAGGTCCCGGACCATCTCCGGGAAGGGGTGCGGGCCGGCCGCGGTGCCGAAGCAGTAGTAGGTGTCGTCGGCGTTCGCGACCCAGTAACGCATGGCCTCGTTGATGGCGTCCTTCAACGTCGCCGAACCCACGGTCACCTCGATGACCTCCGCGCCGAGCAGACGCATGCGGGCGATGTTGAGGGCCTGGCGGCGCGCGTCGACCTCACCCATGTAGATCCGGCACTCCAGACCCAGCAGGGCGCACGCCGTCGCCGTAGCGACACCGTGTTGGCCGGCGCCGGTCTCGGCGATGACGTTGGCCTTGCCCATGCGCTTGGCCAGCAGGACCTGGCCGAGCACGTTGTTGATCTTGTGCGAGCCGGTGTGGTTGAGGTCCTCACGCTTGAACCACACGTCGGCACCGACGGCCTCGGAGAACCGTGCGCCGAAGTAGAGCGGCGACGGCCGGCCGGTGTAGTTGCGGTGCAGCTCGTCGAGCTCGTCGAGGAAGTCCTGGTCCGCCCGGGCCTTCGCCCAGGAGTCCTGGATCTCCTCGATGACGGCCATCAGGGCCTCGGGGATGTAGCGCCCCCCGTAGTTGCCCCAGTGACCGTTGTCGTCCGCGTCGTGCGCGGTCGGCACGGCGAGGACCTCCCCCGCCGTCGGCAGGCCGAGCGTGTTCTTGAAGTCACTTCTGTCGTTCCCGGATGGTGTACTCACACCCAGGAACTGTACATTACGCCGCGGACGTCACTTCGGCTCCGGGCGGAACGCGGGGTGCTGCCCGGCGGCGACCAGCGCGCGGCAGGCCTGCCCCGGGTTCGCCGCGGTGACGAGCCCCTCGCCCACCAGGATCGCGTTCGCCCCGGCGTTGGCGTAGGACTGCAGGTCGGAGGTGTTGCGAACCCCGGACTCCGCGACCTTGACCACGCTGTCCGGCAGCCGCGGCACGATCCGGGAAAACACGCCCGGGTCGACCTCGAGGGTCTTGAGGTTGCGGGCGTTGACACCGATGACGGACGCCCCGGCGGCGACGGCCCGGTCGGCCTCCTCCTCCGAGTGGACCTCCACCAGCGCGGTCATCCCGAGGGACTCGGTGCGGTCCAGCAGGGCGGTCAGCCGGTCCTGGTCCAGGGCTGCGACGATGAGCAGGACGACGTCCGCACCGTGGGCCCGGGCCTCGTGGATCTGGTACGGGTTGACGGTGAAGTCCTTGCGCAGCAGCGGCACGTCGACGGACGCACGGACCTTGTCGAAGTCGGCCAGCGAACCGCGGAAGCGCCGCTCCTCGGTGAGGCAGCTGATCACGCTGGCCCCGTTGGACGCGTAGGCCTTGGCGAGGATCTCGGGCTCGGGGATGTCGGCGAGGTGCCCCTTGGACGGGCTCGCACGCTTGACCTCGGCGATCACGCTCACCTCGGGGCCGGCCAGGGCGGCGCGGGCGTCCAACGCCGGGGGCATGTCCAGGGACATGGCCTTGATCTCGGCGAACGGGACCGCGGACTCGCGCCGCGCGGTGTCCTCGAGCACGCCGGCGATAATGTCGTCGAGTACGGTTGCCATCGTTCCTCCCGGGAGGTCAGGTGTCTGCGGTCAGGTGTCTGGTGCAGCTGAATGGACCAATGCTAACGCCACACCCCGGCGGGGACGACATCGGGGTGACGCGAAACTCACACCGGGCGGGCGTCGTCGCCTGAGTCACGGTCCTGCGTGTCACGGTCGGTGGGGTCCACGCCGGCGTCGAGGGCGTCCCACAGGACACGTCCGGAGTCGGGGTTGTCCTCCAGGTCCTTCTCCACGCCCTCGCGGCGGGCCTCGGGGGTCTCGTACTTGCTGTGGCCGGACCGCGCGGCACCCGGCTTCATCGCCAGCAGCACACCGCCGACCACGCCGAGTGCCGCCGAGACCAGGAAGAGCACCACGGGCCAGGTGTGCACCTGGCCGTCGAGCACCACGGCCCATTCGGAGATCTGCACGGGGTCGGACTCGCGCTGCGTACCCGCGCCACTGACCAGCAGCGCCTGCGCGCGTTCCAGGTCCGGGTCGCCGGAGAGCAGGTTCACCGCGGCGAAGCCGGCGGCGGCGGCCAGCAGTGCGGAGATGCCGCCGAGGATCCGTCGGGCCAGGGGCTGCAGCGCCATGGACAGGATCACTGCGGCGAGCATCGCCAGGGCCAGCGGGGTGCCGGCGGCGTCCCACACCGAGCCGATGATGTTCTTGACGGACTCGCCGCTCTTGTCGTCCTCGACCGTGACGGTCAGCCAGGTCATCTGGCCGGCACCCCACAGCCCGGCGGCACCGAGCACGGTCAGCAGCAGGGCCAGGCCGCGTCCTCCGAGGCGCTTCACCGTGCCACGTCCTGCATGGTCTCGGCGGCGGCGACGGCGCGCAGCACCGCCAGGGCCTTGTTCCGGGTCTCCTCGTCCTCGGCGTCGGGGTCGGAGTCGGCGACGATGCCGCCGCCGGCCTGCACGTAGACGGTGCCGTCCTTGTAGAGGCCGGTGCGGATGGCGATGGCCTGGTCGGCGTTGCCGGAGAAGTCGAAGTATCCCACGGTCCCACCGTAGACACCTCGTCGTGTGTCCTCCAGTTGGTCGATGATGCCCAGGGCAGAGGGCTTCGGTGCGCCGGACAGCGTGCCGGCCGGGAAGGTCGCGACGAAGGCGTCGAGGGCGGTCTTGCCCTCGGCGAGCCGTCCGCTGACCCCGGAGACCAGGTGCATGATCGCGCTGTAGCGCTCCACGTGGCGGAAGTCGTGGACCTCCACGGTGCCCGGGGTGCACACCCGGCCCACGTCGTTGCGGCCGAGGTCCACGAGCATCAGGTGCTCGGAGTTCTCCTTCTCGTCGTTGACGAGTTCTTTCTCCAGCAGCTCGTCCTGCTCGTAGCTGGCGCCGCGCGGCCGGGACCCGGCGATCGGGAAGGTGGTCACCCGGCCGTCGGAGACCTGCACCAGCGACTCCGGCGAGGAGCCGATGATCTGGAAGGCGGTCTCGGTGAAGGAGTCGTCCGGCACGTTGAGCAGGAACATGTAGGGGCTGGGGTTGGATACCCGCAGCATGCGGTAGACGTCCACGCCCGGCACGTCGGTGTCGAGTTCGAAGCGCTGCGACAGGACGATCTGGAAGGCGTCGCCGGCGCGGATGTGCTCCTTGCACGTCTCGATGCGGGCCTTGTGGTCGTCGAGGGCGCGCTGCCGGCGCGGCTGCGGTGCCGGTGTGCTGAACGTCGCCGAGGGCAGG
>JAKDIS010000011.1 GCA_030450335.1 Corynebacterium sp.
CCTTCGCCCTCGCGGACACCGTCAACTTCCTGCTGATCGGGGTCCTCGTCGCCGTCGGTGTCGCGCAACCGCCCCGCGAGAGGGGAGGACGCTACGGTGCCGTCGCCGCCCTCCTCGTCCTCGGCGACTGGCTCGGTGTGCTCGCCCTGGCGCTGGTGACGATGGTCGTCTTCGACGGCCTCGGCGAGGTCATCAAGACCGTCGTCGACTCCCCGGTCTTCGGCATCCTGCTGATCCTCACCGGCCTGCTCAGCGCGGTGCTCGCCTGGCGCGGCGGCGGGGACGGGCCACCCGGCCTCGTCAACCGCATCATGGCACCGCTGAAGACGCCGACGGTGGCCACCGTGGGCACCGGCTTCGCGCTCGGCGTGGTGCAGTCGGCGACCTCCGTGCCCTTCTTCGCCGGCATCGCCCTGATGAGCGCGGGCGACTTCGCCACCGTCACCCGCTACGTGGGCATGATCGCCTATGCGGCGGTCGCGTTGAGCCTGCCGTTCGTGTGCGCCCTCATCGTGGGCTTCATCCGCATGCGCCCCTACAGCGCGGCGGGCCGCGGCTTCGCCTGGATGCGCGGCAACCAGGCCACCGTCGCCCGCGCCGGCGGGTACATCGTCGCGGTGTTCCTCATCCTGCTCGGCGTGGTGCACCTGCTGTGAGTGCCGTCGGGTTCTCGTGGCGCGAGACCGGCGCGCCGGTGCGCGTGCTGCTGCACGTCGACGGCGTGCACGACCACCACACCCCGGATCTGCACCGCATGACCCGCACCGACGGCGTCTGGACGACCACCCTGGAGCTGCCGGACGACCTGGTGTCGTCCTACCGGGTCATCAGGTTGGACGCCGCGGCCGCCGCGCGTTTCGACGCCACGGACGACTCCCGCCGCCGCTGGCTGGACGCCGTCACCCACGTCGTCCCGCACCGCCTGGACCACCCCGGGTGGCGTGCGCCGCTGAGCGCCGGGGCGTCCGGACGCCTCATCATGGCGGACGCCCCGGACGCCCCGGACGAGCCCGGCTGGGTCGAGGGCGATCCCGTCGACTGGGAGCGCACGGAACTGGACGGCCGGACGCTGTGGACCGCCGGCCTACTCCACGCCGAATACCTGCTCGTCATCAGCGACGGGCGGGCCTGGTCGGGCACGTCCTTGCCGGCGGCACTGGCACGGCTCGGCTCGATCGGTGTGGTCGCCGTGGACACCGCCGAGGACCGCGTGGCACTGCTCTCGCGCTCGCCGGCCTACCGCGACCTCGTCGCCGACCAGGTGCTGCCGTGGGCGCGGCAGATCGCCGACGTGCCCGCAGGACGCACCGTCATCGCCGGTGAGAGCCTCGGCGGCCTGTCGGCGCTGGACGTGGTCCTGCGGCGTCCGGACGCGGCCCGCCGCGCCGTCGCGACGTCCGGCTCCTTCTGGGCCGCCGACGTCGCCGGCGAGATCCGGGCGTCCGGTGCCCCGGACGGACTGCGCGTCCACCTGAGCGCAGGACGCGGCGAGGGCCGCGGCATGGTCGGCCATGCCCGCGACGTCGCCGACGCGCTAGGTGCCGCCGGGGTGCCCACCAGCCTGGAGATCGGCACCCACGGCCACGAGATGGCCGCCTGGACCGGCGCGCTCACCCGCGGGCTGGTGCAGGTGCTGGGTTGATCTAGTCGGCGACCATCGGGGACATGGTGAGCTCCGGGTGCTCCTTCTCCACGAAGGCGAGCTTCCACTTGTCGCCGAACAGGGCGATGAGCTCGCCGTCGGTGCGGGTGAAGATCTCCACGCCGCGCTGCCGGCCGAGCTCGGGGGCGCTGGCGGCGTCGGTGCGTCGGGCCACGGAGAAGGGGACCGGCTCGGTGAGGG
This sequence comes from Corynebacterium sp., assembly GCA_030450335.1. Classification (GTDB taxonomy): domain Bacteria; phylum Actinomycetota; class Actinomycetes; order Mycobacteriales; family Mycobacteriaceae; genus Corynebacterium. The sequence goes on from JAKDIS010000011.1 coordinate 1,844, forward strand.
TCTCCACGTTGTACTCGGCCATCATGCGGGCCTGCATGACCTCGAACTGCATCGGGCCGACCGCGGCCATCACCGGGTTCGCGTCGCCGCGGGCGTCGTTCTTGAGGATCTGCACCACGCCCTCGGAGTCGAGCTGCTCCAGGGCCTTGCGGAACTGCTTGTACTTGCCCAGGGTCTTCGCGCGCAGCGTGCGGAAGTTCTCCGGGGCGAACTGCGGCATCGGACGGAAATGCACCTTGCGTCCCGCGTAGATCGTGTCGCCGGGCGCCAGGGTGCCGGCGTTGACCAGGCCCACGATGTCGCCCGGGTAGGCGGCCTCCACGGTGTTGCGGTCGCGGCCGAACACGGTCAGCGCGTACTTCGTGGAGAACGTGCGGCCCGACTGCGCGTGGGCGACCTGCATGCCGCGGGTGAACTCTCCGGAGACCACGCGCATGAAGGCGAGCTTGTCGCGGTGGTGGGTGTCCATGCCTGCCTGCACCTTGAACACCACGCCGGCGAAGTCGTCGGTGACGTCGCGGACCTCGTCGACCGCCGAACCGGCCGAGGACGCCGCGGCCTGCACCGCCGCCGGGTCCGACTCGCGGGAGGCGGGCTCCGGGGCCAGGGCGCACAGCGTGTCGAGGATCTGGTGCACACCGAAGTTCAGCATCGCCGAGGCGAAGATCATCGGCGAGGTCGTGCAGTCCAGGAAGAGCTCCTGGTCGTGCACCGCGCCGTCGGCGGCCAGCAGGTCGGCCTCCTCGGCCGCGGTGTCCCAGGCGTCCTCCTCCTTGGCGGACGCCTCGTCCGGCGAGTAGTGCTCCTCCGGGGCGATCGTCGAACCGCCGGCGGTGCGCAGGAAGTGGATGTACTCCTGCACCTCACCCTCGCGGTCGAGGCGGGCGAGCCCGCGGAAGTCGCCGGCCGGGCCGACCGGCCAGAACAACGGGGTGGGCTGCAGCCCGATCTCGGTGACGATCTCGTCGACCAGCTCGAGCGGCTCCTTGCCCGGGCGGTCCCACTTGTTGACCACGGTGATGATCGGCAGGCCGCGGGCCTTGCACACGCGGAAGAGCTTGAGGGTCTGCGGCTCCAGGCCCTTGGCACCGTCGACGAGCATCACCGCGGCGTCCACCGCGGTGAGCACCCGGTAGGTGTCCTCGGAGAAGTCGGCGTGGCCGGGGGTGTCGACCAGGTTGATCATGTACGGCTGGCCGGTGTGGCCCTCCGGGGCGTACTCGAACTGCAGGGCGGAGGACGCCACGGAGATGCCGCGGTCCTTCTCCATGTCCATCCAGTCCGACACCGTGGACTTGCGGCCGGCCTTGCCGTGCACCGCACCGGCCTCGTTGATCACGCGCGCGTGCAGCGCCAACGCCTCGGTCAGCGTGGACTTGCCGGCGTCCGGGTGGGCGATGACGGCGAAGGTACGCCGACGGTGCGACTCGGAGGCGACGGTGGAGGGGCTGGCGTGGGCGGATGCGGTGTCTGACACGTCTGGACACCTTACCTGCGTACGGGCTGCTGCGGGAAGGCGGTGCGGCGTAGCGTGGAGGGACGCTATTTTTCAGGAGGTGTGCCACCGTGCAGACCGAGAAGAGGAACGTCGCACAGAAGCTCATCGCCGACCACCTGGTCGACGGGGAGATCACCGAACTGGCCCCGGGGGACGAGATCGGCCTGACCGTCGACCAGACCCTCACGCAGGACGCCACCGGCACCTTGGTGATGCTGGAACTCGAGTCGATGGGGCTCGAACGCGTCCGCACAGAGCTCTCCGTGCAGTACGTCGACCACAACCTGCTGCAGACCGACGAGAAGAACCCCGACGACCACGTGTTCCTGCAGTCCGCCGCCCAGCGTTTCGGACTGTGGTTCTCGAAGGCTGGCAACGGTGTGTCGCACCCGGTGCACCAGGCCCACTTCGGCAGGCCCGGGGCCACGATGATCGGCTCGGACTCGCACACGTGCGCCGCCGGTGCGTTGGGCATGCTCGCCATCGGCGTGGGTGGCCTGGAGGTCGCCATGGCGATGGCGGGCGAGCCGTTGTACGTGGCGATGCCCGGGGTCTGGGGTGTCGAGCTCACCGGCGAGCTCCCCGACTGGGTCTCCGCGAAGGACGTCGTCCAGGAGATGCTGCGCCGCCACGGCGTGAAGGGAGGTGTCGGCCGGGTCATCGAGTACCACGGCCCCGGCCTGGACGGCCTCACCGCGATGGACCGTCACGTCATCGCGAACATGGGCGCGGAGCTGGGTGCGACGGCGAGCGTCTTCCCCGCCGACGACGCGGTGCGCGACTACCTCACCGCCGTCGGACGTCCCGACGACGCCACGCGCATCGTCGCCGACGAGGGTGCGGCGTACGACGTGACCGAGCACATCGAGCTCGGCGACCTCGAGCCGCTGATCGCCCGGCCGTCCTCACCCGGCAACGTGGTGCCCGTCCGGGAGGCGGCGCAGGACGACGAGGAGGTATCCCAGGTCGTGATCGGTTCCTCGGCCAACCCGGGGTTACGCGACTTCGCCGTCGTCGCCGAGATCCTCGCCGGCCACCAGGCGTCCCAGGGAGTCTCCGTGGACGTCAACCCCACCTCGCGGGAGGTGCTCGTCGACCTGATCGCCGGCGGCTGGCTGACGTCCCTGGTCGGCTCCGGTGCACGGATCCACCAGTCCGGGTGCATGGGCTGCATCGGCATGGGCCAGGCCCCGGCGAGCGGGCGCAACTCGTTGCGCACCATGCCCCGCAACTTCCCCGGACGCTCGGGGACGGAGGAGGACGCCGTGTGGCTGTGCTCCCCGGAGACCGCAGCTGCCTCGGCGTTGACCGGGCGCATCACCGATCCGCGGGACCTGGAGTCGCTGTACGACATGACCTGCCCCGTCCCGCGGATGCCGGAGACGTTCAGCACCGTCGACGACATGCTGCTCCCTCCGCCGGAGCGGGAGGAGTCGCTGGCCACCGAGCTGGTCAAGGGGCCGAACATCTCCTCGCTGCCCGAGTTCGACCCCCTGGACGACCGGTTGGAGGGTCCCGCGCTCCTCGTCATGGGCGACGACGTCTCCACCGACGAGATCATGCCGGCCGGGTCGCGGGTGCTGCCGTACCGCAGCAACATCCCGAAGATCTCGGAGTTCAGCTTCTCCCGGATCGACGACACCTACTTCGATCGCGCGCAGGACGCGACGGGCGGCCACGTGGTCGTCGCCGGCGCGAACTACGGGCAGGGCTCGTCGCGCGAGCATGCGGTGATCGCGCCACGGTACCTGGGACTCCGGGCGGTGGTCGCGACGTCCTTCGCCCGCATCCACTGGCAGAACCTCGCGAACTTCGGCATCCTGCCGCTCGAGTTTGACGACCCGGACGACCACGACGAGGTCACCCGGGACGAGACCGTCGTGATCGAGGGACTGCGGGACGCCCTGCGCGGCGGCACCACGGTCGAGGCGACCATCGGCGGGCGCGCGGTGACCCTGCGGCACCACCTGTCGCAACGTCAGGTCGAGATGGTGATCGCCGGCGGACGGATCCCGTACGCCGCGGCCTGAGCCCTCACTCCGCGCGGCGGAACCGGGCGACGGACAACGGGGCGAAGACCGCGACCAGCAGCACCGCCGCGCCGAAGACCGCTAGCACCGGGTTCTGCATCGTCCAGATGTCCGGGGCGGGGGCGTCGCCGGTGTTGCCGAAGAGCTCGCGGGTGGCCTGCACCAGTGCCGACACCGGGTTCCACTCGGCGAAGACACGCAGGGCGGTCGGCATCGTCTCGGAGGGCACGAAGGCGTTCGACAGGAACGTCAGTGGGAACAGCACCATGAAGGTGGCCGAGTTCATCACCTCGGGGCTGCGGACCAGCTGGCCGAGCAGCACCATCACCCAGGAGAAGGCCCAGGAGAACATCAGCAGCAGAGCCATGCCTGCGAGGAACTGCCCCACACCGTCCTCGAAACGCCACCCCACCGCGAAACCGGTGAGCACCATGACCACCAGGGTCAGGGAGTTGAGGACGAGGTCGGCCAGCGTGCGGGCGACGAGCACTGCAGAGGGTGCCATCGGCAGGGTCTTGAACCGGTCGATCAGCCCTTTCTTGCGGTCCTCGGACATGAACATGCCGGAGAACGTGGAACCGAAGACCACCGTCTGCACGAAGATGCCGGCCATGAGGAAGTCGGTGTAGTCCTGGCCCGGCACCTGGATGGCCCCGCCGAAGACCTGGCTGAACAGCAGCACGAACATGATCGGCTGGATCATGCCCCACATCAGTACGTCGGGGGTGCGGCGGAAGTGGATGAGGTTGCGCAGCGTCACCGCGCGGACGTCGGTGAACCAGTTCATCATGCGTCCTTCCCGGTCGTGTCCCCGGTGAGGGAGAGGAAGACGTCGTCGAGGGTGGGTCGCGCCAGGCCGATGTCGTGCACGTCGACGCCGCGGGCGCGGATCTCGTGCACGGCACGCTCCAGGGCGGCCGGGCCGTCCTCCACCGCGACGGTGAGGGTGCGGTCCTGCCGGGCCACGGTGTCCCCGGCGACGGCGAGGGGCTGCAGCAGGTCGGACGCGACGTCCGCGTCGGACGGATCGGCGAGGGTGACGCTCACTCGCTGCCCTCCGACCTGGGTCTTGAGTGCGTCGGCGGTGCCCTCGGCGATGACGGAGCCGCCGTCGATCACGCTGATCTCGTCGGCCAGCTGGTCGGCCTCCTCCAGGTACTGGGTGGTGAGCAGCAGGGTGGTGCCGGCAGCGACGCGCTCGCGGATCACGTCCCACAGGCTCAGCCGGGCCGCGGGGTCCAACCCGGTGGTCGGCTCGTCGAGGAAGAGGATCTTCGGGTTGTTGACCAGGGAGGACGCCAGGTCGGCGCGCCGGCGCATACCGCCGGAGAAGCCCTTGACGGGGCGGTCGGCGGCGTCGGTGAGGTTGAACAGTTCGAGCAGTTCATCGGCGCGGGTGCGTGCGGTGCGGTCGCCGAGGTGGAACAGGCGGCCGATGAGCATGAGGTTCTCCCGGGCGGAGAGGTCCTCGTCGATGGTGGCGTACTGGCCGGAGGCGCCGATGATCTCCCGGACGCGGGCAGCCTGACGCACCACGTCGAGCCCCGCGACTGTCGCGGTGCCGGACGTGGGGCGGATGAGGGTGGTGAGCACCTTCACGCAGGTGGTCTTGCCCGCGCCGTTGGGTCCGAGGAGTCCGCGCACGGTGCCTTCCTCGACGGCGAGGTCGAGACCGTCGAGTGCGCGTACCTCCCCGGAGGAGGACTGGTAGGTTTTCCGGACGTCATGCAACTCGATGAGGGGCATGGCACCGGATGGTACAGGTGTTTAGCCGGTCTGTTCCTCCGTATTGCGTACCGGGGACAGCGGACCGGCGGCGACGGTGGTGGCCCGCGCCCCCTCGGGTCCGGTCCAGTCGAGGGTGACGGCGTTGTCCCGGCTGGTCGGTGTCCAGATCCCGGCCGTCTTGAGTGTGTGGTGCGTGCGGCACAGGCAGATCCCGTTCTCCACGCTTGTCGGCCCGTCGCTCTCCGGGTCGGTGTGCGGGGAGTTCACCAGGTGGTCGTGCTCACAGTCGTCGGCGGCGACGACGCAGCCGGGGAAGCGGCAGCGCGCGTCGCGTCCCTCGATGTAGGACCGCTGGGCCGTGGTGAACCGGTAGGCGCTGGTGGCCGGAATCTCCCCGGCGTTCGGGAGGGACCGGACGTGCCGGGCGATACCGGACAGCGTGGCCATGGTGGCCGGGGAGACCCATCCGGTGCCCAGGACATAACCCGGGCCGCCGGCTGTGCCGTAGAGGTTCACGGTCACGTTGAGCTGGTCGCGCCGGGCACCGAAGAGCCCGAGCGCGACCTGGCCCCGGCAGAAGTGCATCGACGGCGGCAGCTCGGACTCCGGATCCTCCTGCTCTTCGATGATCTCGCGGCGCACGTCCAGCGCGGCGGTGGAGACCGAGGACCACAGGGAGTCCGCCACGACCTCGCTGCCGCACACCAGAGTGAGGCGCGTGCCGCGGCGGGTGAGGGATACCGCGGCCGCGTCGTCCTGCTCGGTTTCTTCGACGACGAGTGGGGCGACGGTGCACAGCACCTCCTCGGCGACGTCGGCGATCGCCGAGATGGCGCCGATCTTGGTGGCGCGGATCCAGGCGAGCACACCCAGGGCGACGGCGGCGTCCAGCGCGTCCGGCACCTGCACGCCGGCGGCGCGCAGGGCGCGGGAGTGACGGTTGACCTTCAGCCAGATCGCGTCGAGGTGGTCGACGGAGTACTGCCCGTCGCCCCGGAAGATCTCGAACAGTTCCGGCATGCGCTGCGCAAGGTCGGCGGCATGGTTGTAGCGGTGGGCCTCGCTGGTCGTACGACGGCGCACCGCAAGGGCCGTGGCCACACGCGCGTGCTCCGGGATCTCCATGAGGTAGGAGACGAGGTCGAGCTCGGTGCGGTTGAGCAGGGTGCGCAGCTCCACGGCGCGGCTGTCCGGCGTGGTGCTGGGGAAGATACTGGTCTGGATGACGGGCTGGTGGGTGGTGTGGTCGGTGGTGTGGTTCACGTGCCCCTCCTTTGGATACGAACAATGTATCGCACCGTCCGGACATGAAACGCGGGCAAAGCGCTATCTATCGAACATGTGTTCCAACCTGCAGGTCAGCCCTGCCGCCGGGGCTTCGCGCCGGAGAAGAACTGCCGGACCCACGCCTCGTCCTTGTACTGCGCGGGCACCGCGCCGCCGAGCAGGTCGCGCGCGACCGCCGGCATCGACGGCGAGTCGGCGTCCAGCAGCGGTGCGTCCGACGCGAGCAGCACGATGTTGCCGTACCGGCGTCCCTTCAGCATCGGCGGGTCGGCGACGACCGCCACGTGCGACCACACCTGCGCCATGCCGGCCAGTTCCGCTTTCGCCCCACGCAGGTCATGGTGGTCGCCGCAGTTCGCCACGTAGATCCCCGCTGGTGAGAGCCCACGGTGGCAGTCGGTGAAGAACTCCACCGTGGTGAGGTCTTCCGGAGTGACCGCGCCGGCGAAGGCGTCGCGGATGATCACGTCGCGGCTGGCGGGGGTGAAGGACGCGGCGACGTCGCGCGCATCGTCCACCCGGATCTTCACCCGCGGGGAGCGCGGGATGTCGAACCACTCGCGCGCCAGCCGGGCGAGCTCCCCGTCCAGCTCCACGACGGTGTTGCGTGAACGTGGGTACACGTCGGCGAGGTAGCGCGCGAGGCTGCACGCCCCGCCGCCGAGGTGGGTGACGCGCAGGGCGTTCGCGTCCAGGTTCTCCGCCACGTGCGCGCGCAGCGCCGTGGCGATCCACTGCATGTACTCGAAGGCCAGCACGCGGGGCTCGCCGAGCACCACGTGGCTGCTGGGGACCCCGTTGACGCTGATCAGCCAGCCGTCGGCGAAATCCGGGTCGGGCTCCAGGGCGAGCATGCCGTAGTCGCCCTCGTACGTGCCCGCCACCGGGGCGGGCCTCTTCTTCGCGGTGCTCACGGTCGGGAGTGTATCTCGTTCTGGGCGGCGGCCAGGCCACGGGTGACCAGGACGTCGACGGCGTCGGCGCCGGTGGACGCCGCGACGTCCCACGCGGCCGCGCCGTCCAGCGCCGTCAGGACGTGCTCTACCACGCCGGTGCCGGACGCCGGGCGTCCGATGCCGACGCGTACGCGCACGTAGTCGCGGGTGCCGAGTTCGGCGGAGATCGACTTCAGGCCGTTGTGCCCGTTCTCGTTGCCGCCGAGCTTCACCTTCACCTTGCCGGCGGGCAGGTCGAGCTCGTCGTGCACCACGACGACGTGGTCCGGGGAGATCCCGTAGCTCGTGGCCAGCGGCGCGACGGCCTCGCCGGAGAGGTTCATGAACGTGGTGGAGCGCACCAGCAGGACGCCGTGGCCGTCGACCTCCACGCGCGCGACGTGCGCCTTCGTCCCCGGCATGGGGCGCAGGACGTCCCCCGCGCGCTCCAGGAGCTCGTCGGTGACGAGGTAGCCGACGTTGTGCCGGGTGCCGGCGTACTTCACGCCGGGGTTGCCGAGGCCGATGACCAGCCACTGGGCCGGACCGGGGGCGTCGGGGCCATCGGGGGCAGTGCGTCGGAACGGTGCCAGCAGGCGGGAGAGCAGGCTCATGATTCGGAGTTTACCGACTGGAGCACGAGGTCCGCGGCGTCGGCCAGGACGATCGGCAGCTCGTCGCGCTCCTTCTTCGCGAAGGGCTTGAGGACGTAGGACGCCGGGGCCATGCGGCCGGGCGGGCGTCCGATGCCGACCTGGACGCGGTGGAAGTCGCGGGTACCCAACGACTTGGCGATGTCGCGTAGCCCGTTGTGCGAGTTCAACCCGCCGCCGTTCTTCGCGCGCACGGTGCCGAGGTCGAGGTCCAGCTCATCGTGCACCACGATGACCTGGGACGCCGGGATGCGGTGGTAGGACGCCAGGGCCTTGACCGGCCCGCCGGAGAGGTTCATGAAGCTGCGTGGGACGGCGAGGATGAGCTTGTCGGTGCCGATGCGCGTGTCCGCGACGCGGGCGTTCAGCTTCTTGTTGGTGCTGAAGCTGCAGTGGGTGGCGGAGGCGAGTTCGTCGAGCACCATCGCGCCGACGTTGTGCCGGGTGCCCTCGTACTGGGTGCCGGGGTTGCCGAGTCCGACAACGAGAAAGGGAGACCGGGCAGTGTTGTTCACTGCACCAGTCTCCCATACCCGGGGGAGGGGACTACTCCTCGGAGTCGCCCTTGTCCTCCGCGGCGTCGGCCTCGGTGGTGACCGCGTCGTCGGTCTCCTCGGGCTCCGGGGCGACCTCGGGCTCGATGATGTTGACGATCAGGGTGTCGGCGTCGGACACCAGGGAGGTGTTGCCCGGCATCTTCAGGTCGCCGGCGGTGACCTGGTCGCCGACCTCCTTGCCCTCGATGGAGAAGGTGATCTCCTCGGGGATGGACAGCACGTCGGCCTCGATGGTGACGGTGTCGGCGTCCTGGACGACCTGGGTGCCCGGGCCGGCCTCGCCCTCGGAGACGACGGGGACGTCGACCTCGACGGTCTCGCCGCGCTTGACGGAGAGCAGGTCGGCGTGGTCGATGTCCAGGGTCAGGACGTTCTGGTCGACGGCCTTGATCATGCAGAGGTTGTCCTCGCCGTCGATCTCGACCTCGAGGATGGCGTTGGAGCCGTGGTTACGCACGATGCCCTGGAACTCCAGCAGCTCGAAGCTCACGTGGATCGGCTCGTGGAAGGTTCCGTACAGGACGGCCGGGATGCGCCAGTCGCGACGCAGACGGCGGGCGGCGCCCTTGCCGAACTCGGTGCGGGGCAGGCCGCTGATGCGGATGATGTTGGTTGCCATGATGATCTCCTAGAAGTCGGAACTGATCGGTCTCACGAAAAAAGCCGCAGACTCTGCTGCGGCTCCTGGTGCGGTGACCGTCCCGTGGTGAAGTCACCGTGGAACGAATGCGCGCCGATAACGGCCGGTGTGAACCAGCCCTCGCCGAGACGTCCGGAATACTACCAGACGCCTCGGCCGTGCTCCTACTCGAAGAGCGTGGTGACCGACCCGTTCTCGAAGATCTCGTGCACGGTCTTGGCGACCAGCGGCGCGATCGGCAGGACGGTCAGGTTGTCCCAGCCCTCGGTGTCCTGCGGCAGCGTGTCGGTCGTGATGACCTCGCGCGCGCCGCAGTTGTTCAGCCGCTCGCGGGCCGGGTCGGAGAACACGCCGTGCGTGGTGGCGATGATCACGTCGCCGGCACCGGCCTCACGCAGCACCTTCACGGCACCGGCGATGGTTCCGCCGGTGTCGATCATGTCGTCCAGCAGGATGCAGGTCATGCCGTCGACGTCACCGACGACGCGGTTGGCCGTGACGCTGTTGGCGACGTCGATGTCGCGGGTCTTGTGGACGAAGGCCAGCGGGGCGCCGCCGAGCACGTTCGACCACTTCTCGGCGACCTTCACGCGGCCGGCGTCGGGGGAGACCACGCAGAGGTTGTCCATCCCGTACTTGTCGATGATGTGGTCGGTGAGGATCGGCATGGCGTGCATGTGGTCCACGGGGCCGTCGAAGTAGCCCTGGATCTGGTCGGTGTGCAGATCCACCGAGACGATCCGGTCGGCACCGGCGGTCTTCAGCATGTCGGCGACCAGGCGGGCGGAGATCGGCTCGCGTCCCCGGTGCTTCTTGTCCTGGCGGGCGTAGGGGTAGAACGGCAGGATCGCGGTGATGCGCTTGGCGGAGCCGCGCTTCAGTGCGTCGATCATGATGAGCTGCTCCATCACCCACTTGTTCAGCGGCTGCGGGTGGGACTGCAGGACGAAGGCGTCCGAGCCGCGGACCGACTCCTCGAAGCGGACGAAGATCTCGCCGTTGGCGAAGTCGTGTGCGGTGGTGGGGGTCAGGGAAATCCCCAGCTCACGGGCCACAGCCTCGCCGAGTTCTGGGTGGGCACGACCGGAGAAGAGCATCAGGTTCTTCTGGTTGTCGATCCAGTGGGACACGGGTTCTACGACCTTTCCGACTTAGGGAGGGAGCTGTTCGCTGTTGTGAGTGTAAGACGAGCGGTTCAGGTGAACCAATCCGGGGCAACCCCGACGGGGGTCAGGAGTCGGCTGCCTCTGCGGCTTCCGCTGCCTCGGTGCCGGGACGCTTGCGCTGCACCCAGCCCTCGATGTTGCGCTGCTGGCCGCCGGAGACCGCCAGGGCGCCGGCGGGGACGTCGTCCTTGATCACGGTGCCGGCACCGGAGTAGGCGCCGTCGCCGACGGTGACCGGGGCGATGAACATCGTGTCCGAGCCGGTGCGCACGTGAGACCCGACGGTGGTGTGGTGCTTGTCCACGCCGTCGTAGTTGACGAAGACGCTGGACGCCCCGATGTTGGAGTACTCGCCGATGGTGGCGTCGCCGACGTAGGTCAGGTGGGGGACCTTCGAACCGCGGCCGATGGTGGCGTTCTTCGACTCGACGAACCCGCCGAGCTTGCCCTCCTCGCCCAGGACGGTCCCCGGACGCAGGTAGGTGAACGGGCCGACCTCGGCGTGCGCGCCGATGGTGGACTCCAGCGCGTGGGTGCGCACCACCGAGGCGCCCTCGCCGACGGTGACGTCCTGCAGCGTGGAGTCCGGCCCGACGGTGACGTTGGCGGCGATGGAGGTGCGGCCCTTGAGCTGCGTGCCGGGCAGGACGGTGACGTCGGCGCCGACGGTGACCTCCACGTCGATCCACGTCGTCGCGGGGTCGACGACGGTGGCGCCACCGCGCATCGCGGCCTCCACCGTCCTGCGGTTGAGCTCGCGGCCGGCGGCGGCGAGCTGGACGCGGTCGTTGACGCCGGCGAGCTCGCGCGGGTCGTCGGAGCGGTGGGCGCGCACCGGGTGGCCGTCGTGGCGGGCGATGCCGAGCACGTCGGTGAGGTAGAGCTCGCCCTGGGAGTTGTCGGTGCGCAGGCGGGTGAGCGCGTCGCGCAGGATCGCGGCGTCGAAGGCGAAGACGCCCGAGTTGATCTCGGTGACGGCCCGCTCGGACTCGTCGGCGTCCTTCTCCTCGACGATCGCGGTGACCTCGTTCTCGTCGTTGCGGATGATACGGCCGTACCCGAAGGGGTCGGCGAGGTCCGTGGTCAGCACGGTGACCGCGGTGGGGACCTCGGTGTGCGCGTCGTGCAGGTGGCCGAGCGTGACCCCGGTCAGCAGCGGGACGTCGGCGTTCGTCACGATGACCGTGCCCTCGAAGCCCTCGAGGGCGGGCATGGCGCACTGCACGGCGTGCCCGGTGCCGAGCTGCTCCTCCTGGACGGCGAGGTCCACCGGTGCGTCGAGCTCCTCGGCGATCTGCTCTGCGGCGGGGCCGACCTGCTCGCGCCCGTGGCCGACGACGGCGACGATGCGCTCGGGGGAGACCGTGTCCGCCGCGTGCAGGCTGTGCGAGAGCAGTGTCCGCCCGCCGATGGAGTGCAGGGTCTTCTGCGTGGCGGACTTCATGCGGGTTCCGGCGCCGGCGGCGAGTACGACGACGGCGACCGGCTTGTTCTGTTCAGTCACGATGGGCGGTGTCCTTACCTTGGAGCTCGACTGCGGATGTGGATCACGCGGATGTCCGACAGTTTAACGCCGTCGGCGCTCAGGACCGGGAACCGCCCTCAGCGGGTTCCACCACCGCGACGACGGTGTCGGTGCCGTTGCTGTGGTTGACCGCGTCGGCGAACCAGCCCCGGCCGCCGGCGTCGACGTGGATCGGCAGCGACCCCTGTTCCATCAACGCCTCCTCGTCACCGACCTGCATGGAGGCCGCGACCTGCTGCGCACCGTCGCCGGAGCCCTGCTCGCCGTAGCCGTAGACCGTGCCGTCGTCGAGGACGACGTAGGGGTCGAGGTCGCCCCGGACCTCCTCGCACGTCAGCAGGGACCGGTCGGCGTCGAGCATCAGGCGGCCGCGGACGATCACGGACTGGTCGGCGGAGGTGAACGCGGCACGTCTGGTGGAGTCGCCCACGTCAGGTTCGAGACTGGTGGTCCTGTTGTCGAGGCAGTCCTCGTTTCCGGAGTACGCCACCGTTCCGTCGGGGATGTGGACCACGAACTTGTCCGGCAGGTCCTCGTCCACCTCGGTGCCGAAGGGAGGACGCTCCCGCTTGAGGCGGAAGAACGCGTAGTCGCCGGCGATGCCGGCGAAGTGGACGGTGTCCTTGTCCCCGGCGTCCAGGACGTCCCTGGACGACCAGCCGTTGGCGTGGTGGTCGTAGTCGTTGAATTCTCCCCGGCTCAACCTGGCGTCGCTGGTGGGGAGACGACGGGTCACGGTGGTCACCTCGTTGCCCCGGGTGTCGTACCCGGCCACCGTGGTCACCGGCGAGCCGGGCTCGTTGCTCCAGGATTCTTCCCCGTCGCCGCCGTCCCCGGAGACGGATTCGCCGGTCAGCGGGTCATAGGCGAGGAGCTGCCGTGAGGTCTCCCCGGGGGCCTTCGCCAGACCGCCCGCGACGTACCCGGGTTCGGTGGCACCGTCGAGGGCCCCGTCGAGCCGGACCTCGCCGGAGGAGTCGAGCACGGTGAGGAACACCTCCCGGTCGGCGTCGTTCTCGTCGCCGAGACGTCGGCTGTCGTTGCTCTCGGGGACGCCCTGGCGCCACAGGGCGACGAAGTCGGTGTCGTTGCGACGGAAGCCCTCCATCCGGAAGTCCTGCTGTTCGACCGAGGAAGACTTCAGGGGAGTGACGTCGAGGAGTTCGGTGCCCTCCTCCGTCGCCCGCTTGACCTGGTTGAGGCCCTCGCCGACGAACAGCGCGCCGTCCGCGACGACGGACCTGCCGTTCACCCCGCCGCCGATCATCGAGGACTCCAGCACGGCGGTCACGGAGTCGGCGTCCCACCGTTCGGGGACGTCGTAGCTCAGGGAGAAGTCGGTGCCGGTCTCCGCCGCGGCGGCGGTCGGGGTGGTGTCGTCTGGGCCGTCCGCACCGTCGCCGCCGCAGGCGGATGCGGTGAGCACCAGGGAACCCGTCAGGAGGGCGGCGCAGCAGCGCCGGACACGGGATGCCCGAATCGTGGTCATTCTTACCTCAGGAATCGTCGCACATGAATGTCTGCACAGGCAGTGTGCAGAATCATGCGGACCAGAGGTGTGGAAAACGGGGAAAACTCCCCGAACGGCGAAGCTCCCCCACCAGGACTCGAACCTGGAATGACGGTACCAAAAACCGCAGTGTTGCCGATTACACCATGGGGGAACGCCAGGAACCGGTGGTTGCTCCACCCGTCCCGGTCAACCGGTCACTCTACCTGATCGCCGCGATACTACGATGGTTGCCCATGAGTCCCTCGCAGAAGCCGCCGCAGACACCACCGCTGTCCGGGGTGCTGAGTTCCCTCGCCTCCGACCCGAAGTTGCGGGGCATGGTCACCCACGTCGGCGATCAGCGTCTTCACATGCAGGGGCCGGACGCGGCGTGGCCGTTCGCCGTCGGCGCGCTCGCGAGGCACCGTCCGGTGCTGCTGGTCACCGCGACGGGACGCCAGGCCGAGGACCTCACCGCCCAGCTCACCGCGATGCTGGGGGACACCGTGGCGATGGTGCCGTCCTGGGAGACGCTGCCGCACGAGCGGCTGTCGCCGGGGGTGGAGACGGTGTCGCAGCGTCGTCAGGCGCTCTACCGGCTCGCCCACGGCGAGGTGAACGTGCTGGTCGCACCCACGCGCTCGGTGGTGCAGCCGGTGATGGCCGGGCTCGGAGAGGTGGAGCCCGTCCGGCTGGCCGAGGGCGTGGAACTGGACTTCTCCGAGGTGCAGCAACGCCTCGTGGAGTTCGGCTACACCCACTCCGACGTGGTCGGACGCCGTGGCGAGTTCGCCACCCGCGGCGGCATCCTCGACATCTTCCCGGCCACCGCCGATACGCCCGTGCGCGTGGAGTTCTGGGGCGACGAGGTCAGCGAGGTGCGTGCCTTCTCCGTCGGTGACCAGCGCACCATCCCCGAGGCCGTCGCCGGCGAGGTGCTCGCGCACCCGGTGCGCGAACTGCTGATCACCGACGAGGTTGCCCGCCGCGCCGAGACTCTGGCCAGGGAGAACGCCGGCAACCCGGAGCTCGCCGAGGCCTTCGACAAGATCAGCCAGCACACACCGGTGCAGGGCATGGAGTCGCTGATCCCGCTGCTCTACGACGGCCCGATGCAGACCCTGCCCGAGCTGATGCCCGAGGGCTCGCACACCGTGGTGCTCACCCCGGCTGCCGTGGAACGACGCGCCGAGGACCTCATCGCCACCGGCCGCGAGTTCCTCGCCGCCGGGTGGGAGGTCGCGGCGATGGGCGGTGCCGCGCCGGTGGACGTCGCCGCGATCGCGGACAGCTCGCAGGACTCGCAGGACGTAGACCGCGCGGGCTACCGCACGCTGGCGTCCCTGCGCGCCACGCAGGACGCCCTGGGCGCCCCGTGGTGGACGCTGTCGCCCACGGGCGTCGCGGACTGGGACGATTCCGACGCCGAGCCGCTGCTGCTCGACTTCGACGTCGCGCCCGCACCGCACGGTGACATGGAGGCCATCGGCCAGCTGATGTCGGCGATCCGGCGTCGGGTCGAGGGCGGGGGACGGGTCGCCTACGCCGCACCGTCCCCCGCGATCGTGGCGCGCATGCTGCGCCGCTTCCGCGAGGCCGGCATCGCCGCCGAGGCGGTGGACGTCGAACTCGACGGCATCACCGGGCAGGGACGGATGCGCCGCTCGAAGCGCACCGCCGACGAGGTGCCGTCCACCGGCACCGTCAGCATCTACCAGGCCGCCGCCCACGGCGGTCTGGACACCACCGACCTGCTCTTCGTCACCGAGTCCGACGTCACCGGCAACCGCGTGGAGGCCAGCGCGACGGGGCGTCGTAAACCCGCCAAGAAGCGTAACCGGGTCGACCCGCTGGCCCTGGCCCCCGGGGACCTGGTGGTCCACGACCAGCACGGCATCGGCAAGTTCGTGAAGATGACCGAACGCACCATCGGCAAGGGCGCCGACGCCTCGCGGCGCGAGTACCTGGTGCTGGAGTACGCCCCGTCCAAGCGTGGCGGCCCCGGCGACCAGCTGTACGTGCCGATGGACCAGCTCGACCTGCTGTCGCGCTACGTCGGCGGGGAGAAGCCCTCCCTGTCGAAGATGGGCGGCTCGGACTGGAAGAACACGAAGAAGAAGGCCCGCGGTGCGGTGCGGGAGATCGCCGGGGAACTGGTGCAGCTCTACGCCGCCCGGCAGGCCGCGCCCGGCTACGCCTTCGACCCGGACTCGCCCTGGCAGCGGCAGATGGAGGAGGCCTTCCCCTTCACCGAGACCGAGGACCAGTTCAACGCCATCGAGGCGGTCAAGGGTGACATGGAGAAGCCGGTGCCCATGGACCGGGTCATCGTGGGCGACGTGGGCTACGGCAAGACCGAGGTCGCCGTGCGCGCCGCCTTCAAGGCGGTGCAGTCCGGCAAGCAGGTCGCCCTGCTGGTGCCGACCACCCTGCTGGCCCAGCAGCACTACCGCACCTTCATCGACCGGATGCAGGACTTCCCCACGCAGATCCGGGAACTGTCGCGGTTCACCTCGCCGAAGGAGTCCACCGAGGTCTTCGCCGGCATGGCCGACGGCACCGTGGACATCGTGATCGGCACGCACCGGCTGCTGGGCACCGGAATCCAGTGGAAGAACCTCGGGCTGATCATAGTGGACGAGGAGCAGCGCTTCGGAGTGGAGCACAAGGAGCACATCAAGTCGCTGCGCACCCACGTCGACGTGCTGACCATGTCGGCCACGCCGATCCCGCGCACCCTGGAGATGTCCATGGCCGGTATCCGCGAGATGTCCACGATCCTCACCCCGCCGCAGGACCGGCACCCGGTGCTGACGTACGTCGGCTCGCAGGACGAGAAGCACGTCGCCGCGGCGGTGCGTCGTGAGCTGCTGCGCGACGGCCAGGTGTTCTACGTGCACAACAAGGTCAAGAGCATCGAGGAGACCGCCTCGCGGATCCGCCAGCTCGTCCCCGAGGCCAGGGTCGTCGTCGCCCACGGGCAGATGAGCGAGGAGCAGCTGGAGACCACGGTGCAGGGCTTCTGGGACCGCGAATTCGACGTGCTGGTGTGCACCACCATCGTGGAGACCGGCCTGGACATCGCCAACGCCAACACCCTGATCGTGGAGAACGCCCACCACATGGGCCTGTCGCAGCTGCACCAGCTGCGCGGCCGCGTGGGGCGCTCCCGCGAACGCGCCTACGCCTACTTCCTCTACCCGAAGGGCGAGACGCTCACCGAGACGTCCTACGACCGGCTGACCACCATCGCGCAGAACAACGACCTCGGCGCGGGCATGGCCGTGGCGATGAAGGACCTGGAGATGCGCGGCGCCGGCAACGTGCTCGGCGCCGAGCAGTCCGGCCACATCGCCGGGGTCGGCTTCGACCTGTACGTCCGGCTGGTCGGGGAGGCCGTGGAGGCCTTCCGCGCGATGGCCGACGGCGAGACCGTGGACGGCTCCGACACCGCCGAGCGCCGCGAGATCCGCATCGACCTGCCGGTGGACGCGCACATCCCGGTGACCTACATCGCCAGCGAACGGCTGCGCCTGGAGGCCTACCGCAAGTTCGCCGAGGCCACCGACGACGAGGCGTTGGCCCACGTCCTCGAGGAGCTGCGCGACCGCTACGGCGACATCCCCGAGGAGGTGCAGCGACTGGTGGTCGTCGCCCGGCTACGCATGGTGTGCCGCGACCTGGACGTCACCGAGGTCATCCAGACCGGGGCGAAGATCAGCTTCTCGCCGATCACCCTGGCGGACTCCGGCCAGGTCCGGCTCAAGCGGCTGTTCCCGGCGGCGACCTACCGGGCGACACCGAAGACGGTGCTGGTCCCGGTGCCCAAGGAGGGGTCCGGCATGAGGGCCGTCGCCCTGCGTGACCTCGACCTCGTGCAGTGGTGCGCCAACGCCCTGACGGACCTGGCCGGGGTGCCGCGCCGGGAGATCACCGGCGCCGGCGGACACACGGAGCCGGTTACCCGCTGAGACCGAACGGGTAACCGGTACACTGACCTCCATGTCCGTCGTGCTGCTGGATCCCAGGTTCCCCGCGATGCTGCCCGTCGAGGCGGTACCGCTGCTCGGTGATGACGTCTGCTACACCGAGGAGGTGCCGGTCCGCATCCGCTGGGTCATCGCCGACCTCGGTGGGCACACCGTCGACGACACCGACGTGATCGTCACCACCGACCTCGCCAACGAGGCCGTCGCCGAGCGCCTCGAGCGCGGCGACGCGCTGGTCAAGGCACCCAGCCTCCTGATGGAGATGGCCGGTGACCGGGAGATCGAGGCACCGGGGGCCGCCGAGGCGTCCGAGCCGGAGATCGACTACTCCGGTGGCGGCGTCGTGGACGGGGAGATCGTCGGCACGGACGACCACACCGCCGCGGTCGCCGGGCTGCGGCGCACCTCGCGCACCGAGGTCCCGTCCTCGGTGATCGACGAGGTCGAGGACGCCGTGGCGTTGATGACGCGCGCGATGCGTCAGGGGGAGTGGGAGCAGTCCCAGACCCACCGCAGCCTGCTGGCCTACCTGCGCGAGGAGACCGAGGAGCTCGCCGAGGTCGTCGACCGGCTCGAGGAGGCCGGCTCAGACCGGCAGGCCGACGAACAGGAACTGTGCCGCGAACTCGCCGACATCCTGCTGCAGGTGCTCTTCCACTCCGAGATCGCCAACCGGCGCGGCTCCTTCGACATCGGTCACGTGGCCGGTGCCTTCGTCGCCAAGATGCGCTCGCGTGCGCCGTACCTCTTCGAGGACGTGGAGCGTCCGGTGTCCCGCGAGGAGCAGGACCGGCTGTGGGCCGAGGGGCGTGCCGCCGAGGGCAAGGCGCCCTACAAGCCCGAACCCACCCCGGAGATCACAGGGGCCACCGGGCGGCAGGAACCGCACGCCTCCAGCTTCGCCGCGGTGCACACCCCTGAGGCCGACTCGCCGGCTGCACCTTCTGCCCTGTCGGCGGCCGAGGAGGTCATCATCCTGGCCCGCGGGTACGGGCTGCACGACTCGGAGATCCCCACCGACATCCGCTTCCCGATGATCGGGCTGGAGCGCGACGACGTCGGCGACTCCGACAACCGCCTGATCGGCGCGGTCGAGGAGTTCCGCCGGGAGCTGGAGCACCGCTTCAGCGACGCGCAGGCACAGGAGACACCGGAGGGCTGGGGGAAGTGACCCGCCGCACCGCGGTGGTGACCAGTCCCTCCCGCGGGGCGAAGAGGTAGACCAGCACGAAGATACCGGCCTGGACCAGCACGATGGAGCCGCCGGTGGACACGTCGAGGTGGAAGCTCGCCCAGATGCCGACGACCGAGCTGACCCAGGCCACGGCCGGGGCGATGAGCATCATGCGTCCGATGCGCCTGGTGAGCAGGTAGGCCGTGGCGCCCGGGGTGATCAGCAGGGCGACGACGAGGATCACACCCACCGCCTGCATCGAGGCGACCACCACCAGCGCCAGGCACACCATCACCGTCCAGCGGATCAGCCCGGTCGGCATGCCGACGATGCGGGAATGCTCGGCGTCGAAGGCCCAGGCGGTGATGTTGCGGCGCATCACCAGCATCACCACCAGGGCGACCGTGCCGAAGACGAGCACCTGCACCAGCGAGTCGTGGGTGATGCCGAGCAGGTTGCCGAAGAGGATCTCCTGCAGGTTCGTGCCCGCCGGGGTCACCGACGACAGCACCAGCCCCAGGGCGAACAGGGCGGTGAAGATCACGCCGATGGCGGTGTCGCCCTTCAACGTGGTGCGCCTACCCACCGCACCGACCATGCCGACGGCCAGCAGGGCGGCGATGAGCGCGCCCACGGCGAAGGGCCAGCCGAGGATGTAGGACACCACCACGCCCGGCAGCACGGCGTGGGACACCGCGTCGCCCATCAGCGACCAGCCGATCAGCACCAGCCAGCAGGACAGCAGCCCGGCGGTCACCGCGGTGACCGTGGCCACCAGCAGGGCACGCTGGATGAACCCGTACTGCAGGGGTTCCAGGAGCAGTTCGACCATCAGTGCACCATCCTGTCCAGCACGTCCGACGGGGCGCCGTGGGCGACCACGGTGCGCTGCAGCAGGGTGGCGGTGTCGCACATCCCGGGCACGGACGCCAGGTCGTGGGTGGCGATGAGCACGCACCGGCCGTCGTCGGCCAGGGTGCGCAACAGGTCGGAGACGGTGCGCTGGCTCGGCCGGTCCACGCCGGCGAAGGGTTCGTCCAGCAGCACCGTCGCGGCGTCCTGCGCCAGCCCGCGGGCGACGAAGGCGCGCTTGCGCTGCCCGCCGGAGAGCTGGCCGATCTGGCGTCCGGCGAGGTCGGTGAGGTCGGTGCGTGCCAGGGCGTCGTCCACGGCGCGGCGGTCGGCGGCACGGGGACGCCGCAACGGGCCCATGTGCCCGTGGCGTCCGGCGGTGACCACGTCGCGCACGCTCACCGGGAACGTCCAGTCGACCTTCTCGGACTGCGGGACGTAGGCGACGGGGCCGGGGACGCGCACCGTGCCGGCGTCCGGCCGGATGGAACCGGTGAGCACGCCGAAGAGCGTGGACTTGCCGGCGCCGTTGATACCGATCAGCCCGTGGACGGCGCCGGCGGGCAGGGTGAGGCAGACGTCCTGCAGGGCCTGGACCTGGCCGTAGGCCATCGAGACGTGCTGAAGCTCGATCGCCGGGGTCACCGTTCGCCACCTAGGCCGGCGACGATGGTGTCGACGTCGTGACGGATGAGGTCGAGGTAGGTCGGTGCGTCGCCGTCGGCGTCGGTCAGCGAGTCGACGTAGAGGGTGCCGCCGTCCTGCGCGCCGGTCTCGCGGATGAGCTGCTCCTTCGGGCCCGGGTCCACGGTGGACTCGCAGAAGACCGCCGGCACGTCGTTGTCGCGGACCACGTCGGCGGCGTCCCGCACCTGGGCCGGGGTGATCTGCGCCGAGGAGTTGACCGGCCAGATGTAGCTCTCGGTGAGCCCGGCGTCGGCGGTGAGGTAGCTGAACGCCCCCTCGCAGGTCTGCAGTACGCGCTGGTTCTCCGGCAGGTGGGCCAGGCCGTCGACGAGGTCGCCGCGCACCTCGTCGAGCTGCTCCTTGTAGGACGCCGCGTTGGCGCGGAAGGTGTCGGCGTCCGCCGGGCGGTGGTCGCTGAGGGCGTCGGCGATGTTGTCGACGTAGGCCGTCGCCAGGGTCGGGCTCATCCAGGCGTGCGGGTTCGGTTCGTCCGTGCCGGCGATCGGCAGCGGGTCGATGCCCTCGGTGACGGTGACACGGGTGGCGTCGGAGTCGGCGGTGAGCTTGTCGACCCAGTTCTCCAGCCCCAGCCCGTTGTTCAGGATCACCTCGGCGCCGGCGGCGGTGCGGATGTCGCCGGGGGTGGGGTCGTAGCCGTGGATCTCCGCGCCGGGGCGGGTCAGCGAGGCGACCTCGAGGGTGTCGCCGGCGACCTGCTGTGCCATGTCGGCCAGGATCGTGAAGGTGGCGAGCACCTCCGGGGTGTCGTCGGACGCTGCGCTGCTGCAGGCGGTGAGGCCGCAGGCGGCGGCCAGGACCGCGGCGGCGGGGGTTCTTCTCACGTGATTTCTCCATCTCGTTGTCATGAGTTCAATTCATTGAACTCTATATTTTAGAGTGGGGAACTCGCAAACATGCGCCGAAGCGGCGGTCGGGTGGAGGTCAGGGTGGGGTAAAGTCTCCGCCATGCATGTCACCGATCTGCCCGACCGGTCGCAGGACTACCTCAAGAAGATCTACGACCTCCAGGAGTGGGACCGCAGCGGCGCGTCCCTCTCCGTCCTCGCCGACGAACTGGGGCAACGTCGCTCCACCGCGTCCGAGGCCGTCAAGCGGCTGGTCGCCGAGGGTCTGGTCGTCCACGCCCCCTACGGTGACATCACCCTCAGCGACGACGGGCGCCGGCTGGCGCTGCAGATGGTGCGGCGTCACCGCCTGATCGAGACCTACCTGCTGCGCGAACTCGACTACGGCGTCGACGAGGTCCACGACGAGGCCGAGGTGCTCGAGCACGCCGTGTCCGACACCTTCATCGCCCGCATCGACACGATCATGGGCCACCCCGCCCGCGACCCGCACGGTGACCCGATCCCGGACGCCGAGGGCACCATCACCGCGCCCGAGACCCTGCCGCTGGCCGAGGCGACCGAGGGCCAGCGCCTGCTCGTCGACCGCGTGAGCGACCGCGACGGTGCGCTGCTGCGTTACCTGCAGGACAACGGCATCGCCCCCGGAATCCACCTGGTGGTCGGGGAGCGCCCCTACCCGGACATGGCCGTGCTGTCCGTCGAGGGGCGCGACGTCCAGCTCTCCGTCGCCTCCCTCACGGCGATCCTGTGCCGCGCGGAGGAGATGTGACGGCAGGGGGTTCAGGGAGTGCAGGACCAGAGCGGACCCGTCCCAGCGGACGTGCAGGCTGCGGTGGGTTCCTCGGCCTGGTCGCCACCGTCCTGCTGGTGGTGATCGTGGTCGGGGTCTTCCTCGTCGACGAACAGGAGCCCGAGGAGGAACGCGTCCCGGTGCCCGAGAACGTGCCCCCGGCCCGCGCGGTGACCGTGCACGACGTCGCCGCCACCGCCGAGACGCTCGACATGTCGGAGGAGCACCTGGAGGGCTACGTCTCCGGTGCGCAGACGGCCGCGAACGAGTTCCCGTCCTGCAACCTGGCGTGGAATACCCTGGCCGGCATCGGCTACGTGGAGTCCCACCACGGCACCTACGGTGCGGGCGCCGACGGCGGGCAGATCATCGGCCCGCGGCTGGACGGTTCGGGTAGCTTCATGGAGATCCCCGACACCGACAACGGCGAACTCGACGGCGACCCCGAGTACGACCGGGCGGTGGGGCCGATGCAGTTCCTCCCCGAAACGTGGGGGACCTACGGTGCCGGGGGAGACCCCCACGACATCGCCGACGCCGCCGCGGCGTCCGGCCGTCTGCTCTGCGGAAACGACCGCGACCTCGACACCGCCGACGGGTGGACCCGGGCACTGTTCGCCTACAACCGCTCCGAGGAGTACATGGTCGAGGTGCGCGACGCCGCGGCGAACTACGCACTCGGCCAAGCTGCCTGACGCGCCGGCGGCGGATAGGGCAGAATGGTGGTGTCTGATATCCACCGACATTCCCAGCCGAGGAGGCTGACAGCCACATGGCCGAAATCATGCAGATCATCGCCCGCGAAATCCTGGACTCCCGTGGTAACCCGACCGTCGAGGTCGAGGTCGGTCTGGACGACGGCTCCGTCGGCCGCGCCGCCGTACCCTCCGGAGCGTCGACCGGCGTCCACGAGGCCCACGAGCTGCGCGACGGTGGCGACCGCTACCTCGGCAAGGGCGTGCTCGAGGCCGTCCGCAACGTCATCGACGAGATCGATGAGGCCCTCGCCGGGCTCGAGGCCGACGACCAGCGTCTCGTCGACCAGGCGATGATCGAGCTGGACGGCACCCCCAACAAGTCCCGCCTCGGCGCGAACGCCATCCTGGGCGTGTCCATGGCCGTGGCCAAGGCCGCCGCCGAGTCCGCCGGCCTGCAGCTCTTCCGCTACGTGGGCGGCCCCAACGGCCACGTCCTGCCGGTGCCGATGATGAACATCCTCAACGGTGGCGCCCACGCCGACTCCGGTGTGGACGTCCAGGAGTTCATGATCGCCCCGATCGGTGCGGAGACCTTCAGCGAGGCCCTGCGCATCGGCGCCGAGGTCTACCACTCCCTGAAGAAGGTCCTCAAGGACAAGGGACTGTCCACCGGCCTGGGTGACGAGGGCGGCTTCGCCCCCTCCGTCGACTCCACCCGTGCCGCGCTCGACGTCATCGACGAGGCCATCTCCGCCGCCGGCTACACCCTCGGCACGGACGTCGCCCTGGCGCTGGACGTCGCCGCGTCCGAGTTCTACGAGGACGGCCACTACAACTTCGAGGGTGGCAAGCGCACCGCCGAGGAGATGGCGAAGGTCTACGGCGAACTCGTCGAGGAGTACGCGCTGGTCTCCATCGAGGACCCGCTGCACGAGGACGACTGGGAGGGCTGGGCCAAGCTCACCGCGGAGATCGGTGACAAGGTCCAGCTCGTCGGCGACGACCTCTTCGTCACCAACCCGGAGCGCCTGCGCCGCGGCATCGACGAGGACGTCGCCAACGCCCTGCTGGTCAAGGTCAACCAGATCGGTACCCTCACCGAGACCTTCGACGCCGTCGCCCTGGCACACAACAGCTGCTACAAGTCCATGATGTCCCACCGTTCCGGTGAGACGGAGGACACCACCATCGCCGACCTGGCCGTCGCCCTGAACTGCGGCCAGATCAAGACCGGTGCCCCGGCCCGTTCCGAGCGCGTGGCCAAGTACAACCAGCTGCTGCGCATCGAGAGCTACCTGGAAGGCGCGGCCGTCTACGCCGGCGCTTCCGCCTTCCCGCGGTTCACTGCGAAGTAGTCCCGCGGCAACGGGCTAGTATCGTCCCCTATGGGAACGCGTGACCGGAGGGACCGGGAAGACACGAGACCGTCGGACGAGCGCGACAGCGCCCGGACCGACGGTCCCGGTCTGCCACGACCACGGTCCGTGGAGGGCCGTGACCGCCGTCAGCGTGAGGTGCGCCAGGCACCCCGCAAACTGGCCCGCTCCTTCGTGGAGCTGCCGAAGAAGGTCAACCCGCTGGTCACCGTCGCGGTGATCCTGGTGCTCGCCTTCGTCGCCCTGTCCGTGGCCACCCCGCTGCGCAACTACTTCCAGCAGCGCGCCGAGCTCGCCGAGGTCAACGCCACGATCGAGCGTCAGCTCGCCGAGCGCGACGACCTCAACGAGGAACTCGACCGCTACAACAGCGAGGCCTACGTGCGCGAGCAGGCCCGCACCCGCCTGGGTGTCGTGGAGCCGGGGGAGTCGGCCTTCCGGCTGATGGACCCGCGCATCGACACCAGCTCGCCGACCGACCCGGGCATGGAGAAGGACGACGCCGAGCCGGACCCCTGGTACACCCAGCTGTGGGGCTCGGTCGCCACCCCGGACGACGAGGACGACGGCTCCGCTGACGAGGGGCAGGACGGGGACTCCGACGGCGGTTCCGGTAATCTGCCGATTGACCCGGACCAGCCGGAGGACCCCGCCCAGGAGGGCGACCCGGACCTGCAGCGCGAACTGCAGGAGCAGCAGCAACAGCAACAGCAGGGAGCACAGTAGTGACTGATAGTACGGTCAGCGACGCCGACTACGAGACCATGTCCCGTCAGCTCGGACGCAAGATCCGTGGCGCGATCGAGGTCTCCTACCGCACCCCGGACGGCGCGCCGGCCGTGGTGAAGACCGCGCCGCGGCTTCCGGACGGCACCCCGTTCCCCACGCTGTACTACCTCACCGACCCGCGGCTCACCGCCGAGGCGTCCCGCCTGGAGGTCGCCGGCGTGATGCGCACGATGCAGGCGCGCCTGCGGGAGGACGCCGAGCTGGCCGCCGACTACCAGGCCGCCCACGAGCACTTCCTCGCCGAGCGCAACGCCATCGAGTCCCTGGGCACCGACTTCTCCGGCGGCGGCATGCCCGACCGGGTGAAGTGCCTGCACGTGCTCATCGCCTACGCACTGGCAGAGGGGCCGTCGCGGGTGCGCCTCGGCACCGAGGCCGTGGCCCTGGCCGCCGCGCACACCCCGAAGCTGTCCGGCACCGCCATCCCCGCGGACTGGCCGACGCCCGAAGACCTCGGCACCTCCATCGACGCCGCCTTCGACGAGCACGTCGACGAGATGACCTACGACCGTTCCGACGACCGTTCCGACGAGGAGAAGTAATGACCGGCACCTTCGCCGCCATCGACTGCGGCACCAACTCCATCCGCCTGCTGATCAGCGAGGTGCAGGAGGACGGTTCCCTGCGGGAGATCAACCGCGACAACATCATCGTGCGCCTCGGCCAGGGTGTGGACGCCACGGGACGTTTCGCCGAGGCCGCGTTGGACCGTGTCGACGAGGCGCTGGGCGTGTACGCCGACCGGATGATCATGAACGGTGTCACCGACGTGATGATGGGGGCGACGTCGGCAACGCGTGACGCGGAGAACCGTGAGGACTTCTTCGCCATCACCCGCCGTCACCTGGGCCGCGTGGCCCCCGGTGTGCAGGCAGAGGTCGTCTCCGGGGTGCGCGAGGCGCAGTTGTCCTTCGCCGGCGCGGTGGCGGACCTGGGTGAGGTCGACGGGCCGGTCTGCGTGATCGACCTGGGCGGCGGATCCACCGAGTTCGTCGTCGACGCGTACGGCGACGGTGCGGGCCAGGCGTACTCGGCGGACATGGGCTGCGTGCGGCTCACCGAACGCTACCTGCACTCCGTGCCGCCCACCGACGAGGAGATCAGCGAGGCGAGGGCCTACGTCGACGGGCTGATGGAGACCGTGGAGGAGAACGTGGACCTGGGGTCGGTCACCCGCGTGGTCGGCGTGGCGGGCACGGTGACCACCGTGGCCGCGATCCAGAAGGGGCTGACCGAGTACAACCCGGAGCAGACCCACATGTCGGAGCTGGACCTGGAGGAGTTCCGGTCCACGGCTCGTTCCCTGCTGGGGGAGACCGTGGAGCAGCGGCGTGGACATGCGGCGATGCACCCGGGCCGTGCGGACGTGATCGGTGGCGGTGCGATCGTCATCGACGCCTTCGCGTCCCGCTTCCTGGACCGGGGCCTGACGTCGATCACGGTGAGTGAGAAGGATATCCTCGACGGTATCCTCGCCGAGGTCATCGAGCGCAACAGTTAGCGCGCTCCCGCCCCTATAGCCCAATTGGCAGAGGCAGCGGACTTAAAATCCGCGCAGTGTCGGTTCGAGTCCGACTGGGGGCACCGAATTTTCCCGGCGGGCCGCGCGGACCCACGGTAGCGTGCACGATCCGGTCTTTTCGTGCCGAGAATCGGGCGGATCCGGCACGCGACGCGGGGTCACCCCGCGGGCGCCGGGGGCGGCCGGGGCGTCGACTCGCCCGGAAGTCCACGTAGTGCCGTCGGACCCGCCGTGCCCCGTCTATGCTGTGAGATCGTGTCCACCGCCGCGATCGTCCTCGTCCTCGCCGTCCTCATCGGGGCGGTTCTCCAGCGGATCACCGGTATGGGCGTCGGGCTCATCGCCGGGCCCGTGCTGTCCGTCGTCCTCGGACCCGCCGCCGGCGTCACCGTCGTCAACGGACTGTCCACCGTCAACGCGGTGAACAACGCCTGGGCGGTACGCAAACGCACCGACTGGAGGCGTTTCGCCTTCCTCGCCGGGGGACTGGTGCTCGGCTCGCTGCCGGCGGTGTTCGTGGTCATGATGATCGACGGCCCGTGGCTGCTGATCACCGTCGGTGTGCTCGTGCTCCTCGCCCTCGCGGTGACCATGTTCCAGCCCGACCAGGCCCGGCTGTCCGAGCACTCCCGGGTCCCGATGCTCATCGCCGGTGCGGCCGGCGGGTTCATGAGCACCGTGGCCGGTATCGCGGCGCCGGCGTTCACGGTCTACGCCCGCCTGACCGGCTGGGACTACCGGGACTTCGTGGCCACGTTGCACCCGGTGATCATGGTCGCCAACACCCTGTCGTTCCTGCTGAAGATCGTGATCCTCGGCGGACTCGACGTCGGCGGTCTGCCCTGGTGGCTGTGGGCGGTCACCATCGCGGCGATCTTCGTCGGCGCCTGGTTCGGCGACCGGCTCTACGACCGCATCTCCAGCGAGGGCACCAGGAAGATCGCCACCGTGCTCGCCTTCGCCGGCGCCGTGACCCTGGTGGTCAACGGCGTCCTCGCGCTGGGGTAGGGGGTCAGTCGACCGTGGCGACGTCGCCGCCACGGGAACCGGCGGCGGTCTCGCGCAGGTTCGGGATCACCGCGGCGAACTGCCCGAGCAGCTTCGTCAGGTCCTGACCCTCGCCGACCATCGTCAGGTTCGCGCCGGTCAGGCCTTCGGCCATGGCGGTGAAGATCTCCGGCAGCTGGTCGACGACCTGCTTGTCCAGGATCACCCCGTTGTTGGACGCCACGGCCTCCGCCTCCGTGCGCAGGGCGGTGGCCTTCGCCTCGGCGTTGATGCGGGTGCGCTCGGCCTCCGCCTCGGCCGGCTTGATGACCTCGGTGACCAGCTCCTGCTCACGCAGCGACGCCTGCGACTGCGCCAGACGGGCCTGTTCCTCGGCCACCTCACGGTCGGTGACCGCCCGACGCTGGGCCAGGGCGGCCTGCGCGGCGATGACCTGCTCCTGGGCCTCGGCCTCGGCGCGCGGTCCCGCAGCGTCCGCCTCGGCCTTCGCTGCGGCGATCTCCTTGGTGTTCTCGGCGACCTTGGTGTCCGTCTCGCGCTGGAAGTCGGACTTGCGGCGCTCGGACTTCTGCTGCTCCTCGGCGATCTCCGCGTCGCGCTGGGCCTCGGCCACGGCACGCTCACGCTGTACGCGGGCGAGCTCGGGGGCGGACAGGGCCTGGATGTAGCCGTTCGGGTCGCTGATCGAGTTGATCTGGAAGCTGTCGATCTGCCAGCCGAAGCGCAGCATCCGCGGCTCGGCGTTGGAGAGCACCTGGCTGGCCAGGGCGGTGCGGTCGGAGATCATCTCCTCCACGGTGAGCTGCCCGATCATCGCGCGGGTCTCACCGGAGAAGATGTCCTGCGCGGTGGACACGATCTGGCCGGTGTCGACGCCCAGGAAACGGTTCGCGGCCTCGATGACGCTGTTCTTCTCGGCGGTCACGGAGAAGACCACGGAAGCCTCGACGTCCACGTCCACGTTCTGCTTCGACTGGGCGCGCACCGCGATGTTCACGGTGTTCGCGCCGATGTGGAAGCGCTGGACCCGGTGCAGCACCGGCACCGACCAGGCGCCGCCGCCGATGACCACCCGGTAGGGGTTGTCGGGCTTGCGGGCGATCATGCCACCGGTGATCAGCAGGGCCTCGGTGGGCTTGGGGACGTCGTAGAGCATACTTCTCTCTTTCGTGAGGAATGTGTGGAGAATCGTGGAGAATTATTGAGACGGCCATGAGCCTATCTGGCCCGGGCACCCCGTGCCAGGGTTCGGACGCTCAGGCCTGGCCGGCGAGGCGGCGCAGCGCCGCACGGGTCGCGGTGTCCTCCCCGGCGGTCCACACCACGATCTGCTGCTCCGGGTCGTCGGCCTTGACCAGGGTGTCCCAGTCGAGTTCGAGTTCGCCGACCTCCGGGTGCACCAGGGTCTTGGTGCCGGTGGTCAGGCTGGCCACGGTGCGGGCGGCCCACCAGGAGGCGAACTGGGCGTCGCCCACGGAGAGTTCGCCGACCAGGGCGGTCAGCCGGGCGTCGTCCGGGTACCTCGCCGCCTCCATGCGCAGCTGCGCCACCGCGGTGCGTGCCACGGTCTCCCAGTCCTTGTACAACGCCCGCATCCTGGGATCCGTGAACAGTAGTCGTACGTAGTTACGCCGGGCTGCGGGGACCTCGCCGAAGTCGAGCATCATCGCCGCGGCCAAGGGGTTCCACGCCAGGATGTCCATGCGTCGGCCCATGACGATCGCCGGGGTGGTGCTCAGGTCGTCGAGCACCCGGCGTAGCTGCGGCAGTACGGTCTGCCCCACCCGGCGCGGGGTGCGGACCAGGTCCTTGCCGGAGAGGCTGACCAGGTAGGAGCGCTGGTCCTCGTCGAGCTGCAGCACATCGGCCAGGACGGTGAGTACGGGTGCGGACACGCGGATGCGGCCCTGCTCGACGCGGGTGTAGTAGTCGGTGCTGATGTTGGCCAGGGAGGCGACCTCCTCGCGGCGCAGCCCGGGCACCCGGCGCGGGCCCGGGGTCTGTGTGACACCGGCCTGCCGTGGAGTCAGTTCGCTGCGCCGGGTGCGCAGGAAGGTGCCGAGTTCGCTCATCCGGGTGTCGCCGCTCATCGCACCAGTATGTCAGCGGGGGAGGGATTTGTCCCAGGATGCTTTCCTCCGCTGCGGGGCCTGCTGCGGGGGAGAAGTATGGGGCGGTAGCCCAGAGAAGCGAAGGAGATGGCATATGCGTGCACTTGTCGCCGGACGTGGTCCGGTATGGGTCCTCGACGAGGTCGAGACCCCGACGCCCGCGGCAGGGGAGGTCCTGGTCCGAAACTACGCGTCCGCGACGAACAACGCGGACCTGCCGATGCTCGATGCGGCGGACAGTGAGTTCACCGCCGGCTTCGAGTACGCCGGTGAGATCGTCGCCGTCGGGGAGGACGCCGGGACGTGGCAGGTCGGCGATGCGGTGATGGGTTCGGTGCCGGCGTCCTTCGCCGAGTACGTCGTCGCCGACCACCGGTTCGTCCTGCCGCGGTCCGAGGGGCTGGCCCCCGAGGTCGCCTGCGCCTTGCCGACGGGCCTGCTCACCGAGCACGGCGCGCTCACGGTGGCGCAGTTCCGGGCCGGACGCAGCGTCCTGGTCACCGGTGCCACCAGCGGTATCGGCATGATCGGCGTGCAGACGGCGAAGGCGCTCGGGGCGTCCTGCGTGATCGCGACGACGCGCTCGGCGGCCGCGCGGGAGCGGCTCACCGCGCTGGGCGCGGACGTGGTCGTCGTCACCGGTGAGGAGGACCTCGCCGAGGTGGTGCTCGCCGCGACCGACGGGCGCGGGGTGGACGTGGTGCTCGACCACGTCGCCGGGCAGACCTTCGCCGACTGCCTGCCCGCGACCGCGGTGGACGGGCACGTGGTGAACATCGGCCGGCTCGCCGGGGCGGCGTCCACCATCGACCTGGACGCGCTGTCCTACCGGCACCTCACGGTGCACGGCGTGTCCTTCGGTTTCACCCGCGACGCCGAGATGGCGCGCACCATCGCCGGGCTGCTGCCGGAGGTGGTCCCCGCCGTCGCGCGCGGGGAGATCCGTCCGGTGATCGACTCCACGCTCGCGGCGTCCGACGTGGATAGTCTCGTAACACGCCTGCGCAGCGGCGACGCCGACGGAAAAATCGTCCTGACCTTTTAGAGGAGCACAATTATGAGTGACTACACACCGACCTTCCCGATCGGGGAGCCCAACACGGCCTTCGCCGAGTACTTCGTGGGGCAGAGTTTCCTGACCATGCTCACCACCGAGGGCGTGACCATCGGCAACGTGACCTTCGAGCCGGGCTGCCGCAACAACTGGCACATCCACCACGCCTCGTCCGGCGGCGGGCAGATCCTGCTGTGCGCCGACGGGAGCGGCTGGTACCAGGCCGAGGGCGAGGCCCCGGTGAGCATGACGCCCGGCACGGTGGTGAGCATCCCCGCCGGCCGGAAGCACTGGCACGGCGCGAAGGCGGACTCCTGGTTCACCCACCTCGCCGTCGAGGTGCCCGGCGAGGACACCTCCAACGAGTGGCTGGAACCGGTCACCGACGAGCACTACGAGAACCTGAGCTAGAAGGAGCCGACCGTGAGCTACACCGAGACACTGACCCTGAACAACGACGTCACCATCCCCGCGCTGGGGCTGGGCACCTGGTTCATCGACGACGACAAGGCCGCCCAGGCCGTGAGCGACGCCGTGGACGCCGGTTACCGCAACATCGACACCGCCCAGGCCTACGGCAATGAACGCGGCGTGGGGGAGGGCGTGCGTACCAGCGACGTGGCGCGCGGGGACCTGTTCGTCTCCACGAAACTCGCCGCGGAGGTCAAGGACTACGACGAGGCCGTCGCCGCGATCGACGGCTCGCTGGAGACCATGGGCCTGGACTATGTCGACCTGATGCTGATCCACTCCCCGCAGCCGTGGGACGACTTCCGCGGCGGCGACTACGCCGAGGGCAACCGTCAGGCGTGGCGTGCCCTGGAAGATGCGTACAAGGCCGGCAAGCTGCGGGCGATCGGGGTGTCGAACTTCCGGGAGGCCGACCTCGACAACATCCTCGGCGCCTGCACCGTGACCCCGCAGGTCAACCAGCTGCTGGTGCACGCCGGCAACACCCCGGCCGGGCTGCTGGACTACTGCGCGTCCAAGGACATCGTGGTCGAGGCGTACTCGCCGATCGCCCACGGGGAGATCCTGGACAACGACAACGTGGGCCGGATCGCCGCGCGCTACGGGGTGAGCGTGCCGCAGCTGTGCATCCGCTACACCCTGCAGCTGGGCACGGTCTCCCTGCCGAAGACGGCGAACCCGGAGCACATGCGCTCCAACGCCGAGCTCGACTTCGAGATCAGCGAGGCCGACATGGACACCCTGCGCGGCCTCGACGAGCGCGACTACGGCGAGTCCAGCGCCTTCCCCGTCTACGCCGGCAAGTAGCGCTTTCGCGCGAGCGGCAGGACGGCGACAGCGGCGGCGAGCACGGCGACGACGAGCATGAGCGTCCCGCCCCGGTAGGCGTCCACGACGCGTCCGAGGACGGTGTCCGCGCCGGCCGCCGCGGCGGTGAGCACCGCCACCCCGAGCGTGGAGCCGAGCTGGTGGGCGGCGTTGACCAGGCCGGACGCCGCCCCCGCGTCCTGCGGCAGTGCGCCGGCGACCCCCGCGGAGGTCAGCGGGCCGAAGGTGAGGCCCTGGCCCGCGCCGAGCAGCACCATCGGGCCGACGACGCCGGCCAGGTAGCTGGTCGAGGCGTCCAGTCCCGTCATCCACGCCATGCCTGCGGTGACCGTGAGCAGCCCGACGAGCAGCAGGGGAGCGCCGCCGAACCGGCCGGTCAGCCGGGGGACCGCCAGGGAGACGGCGAACTGCACCGCCGTCATCGGCAGGAACCCCAGCCCCGCCTGCAAGGGCGACCACCCGTAGACGCCCTGGAAGAGCTGCGTGGTGAAGAAGAAGTAGGCGATCATCGTGCCGGCGAACAACAGCCGCGCCACCGCCGCCCCGGAGCGCTGCCGGCTGGCGAACAGCCGCAGGGGCAGGACCGGCTGCGGTGCGACCCGCTCGGCGACGACGAAGAGCACGAGCACGACCAGCCCGCCGAGCAGCGGGCCGAGTGCGCGCGGCTGCGTCCACCCGTCTTCGCCGGCGTTGATGATGCCGTAGACCACCGCACCCATGCCCACCGTGGACGTCAGCGCGCCGGTGAGGTCGAAACGCGCCCGGACCGTCCGGAAGCAGGGCAGGTAGCGTGCGGCGAGCACGCTCATCACCACCGCGATGGGCACGTTGACCAGGAAACCAGCCCGCCAGGACACCGCGGAGGCCAACGCCCCGCCGACGACGAGACCCAGGCTCGCGCCCAGCCCGGCGGTGGTGCCGTAGGCCGCGGTGGCCCGCGTGCGCTGCGGGCCGGCGGGGAAGAGCGCGGTGATCAACGACAGGGAGGACGGTGCGACGACCGCCGCGCCGGCGCCCTGCACCGCCCGGGCGGCGATCAACCACGTGGCGTCCTGCGCCGCGCCGACCAGCAGGGAGGCGACGCCGAACACGGCCAGCCCGGCGATGAACACCCGCCGACGTCCCAGGACGTCGCCGAGGCGTGCGCCGAGCAGGATCAGCCCGCCGAAGACCAGTGTGTAGGCGTTCTGCGTCCACGCCGCCGCGGCGTCCGACAGGCCGAAGGACGCCTGGATCTGCGGCAGGCCGGTGAAGATGATCGAGTTGTCGAGCAGGATCATGAAGTAGCTCGCCAGCACCAGCACCATGATCATGGTGGTGTGGCGGGGCGGGGAGGTTGTGCCGGTGGTACTGGTTGTCATGGCATCCATTGCACCGCGCGCGGACACCCGCGGGAAGTGACGACTGATCCGTGTATTCGCCGTACACCCCACGGGCGCGCAGCGACGGTTAGCGTGAAGGGCATGGATCAGCGAAACGAGGTCGGCGACTTCCTGCGCAGCAGGCGTGACAAGGTGACCCCCGAGCAGGTCGGGATCATCGGCGGTGGACGCCGCCGCGTGCCCGGGCTGCGCCGCGAGGAGGTCGCCATGCTCGGCGGCATCAGCGTGGACTACTACGCGAAGATGGAACGCGGGGACCTGCGCGGGGTGTCCCCGGAGATCCTCGACAGCGTGGCGCGCGCCCTCCGCCTCGACGACGCCGAGAACGACCACCTCCACGACCTCGCCCGCGCCGCCGACCCCTACCCGGCGCGGCGGCAGGGCAAGCGGGGCCGGCAGGTACGCACGGTGACGCCGGGTCTGCAACGTTTCGTCGACGCCGTCACCGGCGCCCCGGTCTGGGTGCGCGACCGGCGCATGGACCTGGTCACCGCCAACGCCCTGGGCCGGGCGCTGTACGCGCCGGTACTACAGGACGCCGACGGGCGCGGCAACACCGCACGGTTCATGTTCCTCAGCCCGGCGGCGCGCACCTTCTTCCCCGAGTGGGACGCCGGGGCGGACGCCATCGTCGCCACGATGCACACCTACGCCGGCCAGAACCCCCACGACAAGGGACTGACCGACCTGATCGGTGAACTGGTGACCCGCAGCGACGCCTTCCGGCAGCGCTGGGCCGCCCACGACGTGCGCCACCACCGCGCCGGGGTGAAACGCATCAACCACCCCGACGTCGGCGACCTGGAACTGACCTACGAGGCGATGGACCTGCCCGCCAACCCGGACTGGTTCATGTTCGGCTACACCGCCGAACCCGGCAGCCCCACCGAGGAACGCCTGAAGCTGCTGGGAAGCCTCGCCGCCACCGTGGACGTTCCCGGAACACCTCCGCTGCGCAGCGGCGAGCGGCGCTGAGCCGCACGCCGCTATCCTCGGTCGGCATGGCACTGCAACGCATGGACCACGTGACCGTCGTCGTCGGGGACCTCGACGGTGCGGTCGACTTCTTCGTGGAACTGGGGATGCACGTCGACGGCAGTACACAGGTCCAGGGCCGCTGGGTCGACGGGATCTGCGGGATCGAGGGGGTCGTCGCCGACATCACGATGCTGCACACCCCCGACGGGCACGGACGCATCGAGCTGACCAGGTACCTGGCCCCGGAATCCGACGCCGCGCCGGGTGCGCCCGAGCCGGTGCAGCGCCCGGGGCTGCGGCAACTCATGTTCGCCGTCGACGACCTGGACGACACCGTCCGGCGACTTCGCGCTCGTGGGGCGACGTTGATGGGGGAGATCGTGCGCTACGGGGACGCCTATTCGCTGTGTTACCTCCGTGGGCCGGAGGGCGTCATCGTGGCGTTGGCGGAGGAACTGGGCGGAGAATTCGACGCTGTCGAGGCTGCAGGGTAGCGGGCGGGGAGCGTAACCTGGGGCCTGTAACGGATCCCGACATTTCCGACAGGTACATGGAGGTCACGATGAGCGACGACAAGAAGCGCGACGACGAGGACCTGGCCAAGAAGAAGATCGCGGACGACGAGTCCGAGCGTCCCGGTTCCGGCAAGGAGAGCCACGAGGCCGCCGAGAACAGGGTCGACCAGTGGGAGGAGGAGTCCTTCCCCGGAAGTGACCCGCCCGCACACTACTGACGCGGCCGCGGGCAGTGACAGCCCGTAGCCGGAAAGAGTCCCGGGGCCCCCGCCCGGGGGGGGGGGGGGGGGGGGGGGTGTTGGGGGCGGGGGGGGGGGGGGGCGGGGGGGTG
>JAKDIS010000001.1 GCA_030450335.1 Corynebacterium sp.
GCGGCGACGTTGGACTGGATGAAGTCAGCACCCTTTAGCAACACGCCCTAGGCCCGACGCCACCCGGCCGGCTCCCCTCTACGGCGGACTTCGCCCCGGTCCGTCGGGTCGCCATCGACGGGAGGGACTTCCCCGCCCTCGGTCCCGGCGGCAAGTTCTGGTCCGTCGAGACCTCCCACGATCCGGCGAGCGTGGCGGTGCGTACCATCAACCGGGGGATGATCGAGCTCGCTGTCCTGTGCACTCCCCTGCCTGGCTCGGACGTCACCGCGCACCATTCCCGGGTGCAGGCACGCCTCGGGGTCACGCACACCCGTGCCGAGACCTACACCGACATCGGCCTGCTGTGCCAGCGCATGCCGCGGCTACGTGAGCGACTCGAGCGGGGATTCCTGAGCTTCGACCACCTGCGGCTCCTCGCCCGCAGCGCCGACGGCATCCGGCACGAGGACACCGCCGCCGCGCAGGACGCACTGCTCGAGGTCTTCTCTCCCCGCCGCCACGGCCAGCTCGTCCCCGGTCCCCGGGCTATGGTGAAGAAGATCCTCAAGGCACTCCACGAGGTCGACGCGCTCGCCCGCCCGATCGACCCCACCGACCCCGAGGATCCCAAACGAGGGAGTATGGGCATGATCGACGACGCGCTGAACCACTCTGCCGTCGAGGCCCCGGCCGGGGTGGACGCCAGCGACTGCGGCACCATGACCCGCAGGGTCAGCGTCGACACCTACGACCCCTGCGCGACGGTCATCACCGCCACCCTGCCTCCCGAGGAGGCGGAGGAGTTCATGGCCGTCCTGGACGCCGTGTGCCGCAAGATGGACTGCTCCCGGGCCGCCGGGCTCATGCACCTCTCCCGCGGCACCGCCGACGTCACGGTCACGCTCAACGTGTACCGCGAGATCAACAGCCCCATCGCCGCCACCGCCGGCGGACACTGGCTCGACGCGATGGCCACCGCGACCTTCATGGACCGGGTGACCCACCTCAGGATCCCCGGCCACGAGGCCACGGAGTCCTACGTCCCCACCCGGCGCATGGTCGAGTTCGTCACCGGGGTGCACACCTGCTGCACCTACCCGGGCTGCGAGGTGACCGCCGCCCGCTGCGACATCGACCACGTGCACCGCTTCGACCATAAAAGCGCCGAACAGGGCGGCCCCACCGACACCCGTAACCTCCACCCCCTGTGCCGGGCGCACCACCTGCTCAAGACGATGGGCTGGGTCGACGTCACCAAGGGCCGCGACGGCGCGCTGCTGTGGTCCAGCGTGGATGACGGGCACGTCCACGTCGTCGAACCGTCCGGCCCCCTGGCGGCGTTCGCCCGGACGTCCTTCGCTGAACGTGCCTCCCGCAGGTTCACCACCGTGCGGGAACACAATGAACGCCGTATCGCCGAACTCGCCGAGGTGAAGGCCGCCCTCGAGGCGGCCCGGGCCGAAGCGACCGAGGAGGTGCCGTTCTAGCTGTTCAGCGCCCCAGTTTCTGGGACACCGACTCCCGGCCCAACCGCAGGAAGGCTGAACCCAACTTCGCGGCCTGGGACGCACGGTGGCGCAGACCCCACATCGTCACCGCCAGCAGACTGTCCTTCACGAAACTGCCGGCCAACTTCGACTCCCCGATCTCCCTCTCGGTGAAGGTGATCGGCACCTCGTCGACGGCGAAACCGCCCTCGACCGCACGGAAAGCGAGGTCCACCTGGAAGATGTAGCCCGCGTTCGACAGTTCGTCGAGGTCCAGCGACTCCACCAGCGCGCGCCGGTACGCACGGTAGCCGGCGGTCATGTCGGAGAGCCCGCAGCCCAGCGCGACGGAGATGTAGATGTTCCCGGCCTTCGACAGGAACCACCGGTTCCACGGCCAGTTCACCACCTTGCCGCCGGGCACGTACCGCGACCCGATCACCAGGTCCGAGCCCTTATCGACCTGCGTCAGCAGACGGTCGAGCTGCTCGGGGGCGTGAGAGCCGTCGGCGTCCATCTCGCACAGCACCTGGTAGTCACGTTCCAGGCCCCACCGGAAACCCGCCACGTAGGCTCCGCACAGCCCGCCCTTGCCCTCACGGTGCAGGACGTTGACGTGCGCATCGGACGCGGCGAGCTCGTCGGCGAGCTCACCGGTGCCGTCCGGGCTGTTGTCGTCGACGATGAGCACGTCGACGCGGTCAGGCTCGGCCGCACGGAGCCGTCCCACGATCAGCGGAAGGTTCTCCAGCTCCTCGTAGGTCGGGATGATGACCAGGGTGCGGTCACTGGGGTGCGTCGAATGTCCCGTAGCCAAACCTGTGCCTACCTCTTCTTCTGGTTCTTCTGGTTCTTCTGGTTCTTCTGGGTCTTGTGGTACTTCTGCGTCTTGTTCTTCTGGCGGAATCCCGCGTAGAGCACGACGCCCGCGCCGGCGAGGGCGATGAGCCACTCCCCGAACGGGCCGATCCGTGCCGACAACGTCTCAGTATCCCGCACGGGTACGTCCTCCTGCAAAAGCCCCGCACGGAAGATCTCCGTCCGGTCCGTCACGGACCCGTCCGGGTCCACGATCGCCGAGACGCCCGAGGTCGCCGCCACGATGACCGAGCGGTCATACTCGATCGCGCGCATCCGGTTGATGGCCAACTGCTGGAAGGTCATGTCGGTGAACCCGAAGGTGGCGTTGTTGGTAGGGCTGGCGAACAACGTGGCCCCGGCGCGCACGGCGTCGCGGTACGCACCGTCGAAGCTCGCCTCGTAGCAGGTGGCCACGCCGACGGGGACGTCGTCCATCTCCACCACGCCGTCGCCGTCGCCGGCCTTGAAGTCGCCGGCCATGTCCACGTACGGGCTCACGTGACGCAGCAGGTCGCGGTAGGGCATGTACTCGCCGAAGGGCTGCAGGAACTTCTTGACGTGCTGGTCACCCGCTCCGGTCTCCGGGTCCCAGACCACCGCGGTGTTCCGGGCGCCTTCCTCGTCGCGGGTGATGGTCCCCACCAGTAGCGGGGCGCCGACGGCCCGGGCGGCGGCGGTGATCTCGTCGGCGACGGCCGGGTCGGTGAACGGGTTGATGTCCGAGGCGTTCTCCGGCCAGATCACCAGGTCGGGCCGCGGGCGCTCGCCAGCGTCGATCTCCTCGGCGAGCCGGTGGGTCTGGGTGAGGTGGTTGTTCAGCACGGCGCTGCGCTGCGAGTTGAAGTCCAGGCCGAGACGCGGGACGTTGCCCTGGACGGCGACGACGTTCAACGTCTCGTCGTCCCCGCCGACGGTTCCACCCCAGGACGTCGGGATGAGCGAGAGCACCAGCCCGCCGCCGAGGGTGACCGCCAGCGTCGAGGCGACGGTGACGTAGCGGCGCTGCAGCAGCATCGCCAGCGCCAGCCCGGAGACGACCACCGCGTAGGTCACCAGTGCGGGCCCGGCGACGGAGACCCACTGCGCCAGCGGGCCGGTGATCTGGCCCCAGGCGACACGTCCCCAGCCGAACCCGCCGAAGGGCCAGGTGGAGCGCAGCCACTCGGTGGCCACGAACCAGGCAGGCACCCCGAGCAGCACCAGCAGGGTGAGACCTCTACCCCGCTGCCGTCCCCTCACAGCCACGCAGATGAGCCCCAGTCCGAGGCCGAACAGCAGACTGTACAGCGACTCCAGCAGGGCCAGGCCGATCCAGGCGATCGCCCCGACGTACTCCCCCACCCACGGCAGCAGGAAGA
Source organism: Corynebacterium sp. (assembly GCA_030450335.1). Taxonomy (GTDB): domain Bacteria; phylum Actinomycetota; class Actinomycetes; order Mycobacteriales; family Mycobacteriaceae; genus Corynebacterium. The sequence goes on from JAKDIS010000001.1 coordinate 3,689, forward strand.
GGTAGCAGACCAGGCCCTGGACCCAGCCGAGCCACATCGCCCAGCGGCGAATGTGGCGGGCGTCGGCGGCGGACTCGACCGCCCGGTGCACTGCGTAGAAGAAGAGGGCGAAGCCCAACGGGGCGGCCCACCACAGTCCGGTGGGCTGGTAGGAGGCGAACTGCGCCACCCCGGCGGCCGCGGCGGCGGCCGTCAGCAGGAGGAACCGGATCACGCCCGGTCGTCCCCGTCACGCTTGTCGTCACCGTCGAACTCGTCGGCGCGGTGGTCGATGACCTCGCCCCACCCGTCCACGTCGCGGGTCTGCGGCATGCTGACCCCGGAGACGGCGGTGAACGACGCACCGCCGAACTCGGTGATCTTGCTGCGCAGCGCCCCGCCGAGGCCGCGGCGCACCAGTGAGCGCGTCGGCGGCAGCAGCAGGACGATGCCGAACACGGCGGTGACCAGGCCGGGCAGGGCGACGAGTACGGCACCGACGGCGCTGAGCGCGGCGTCGGCGGTGAGGCGTCCGGGGTGGCTGGCGTCCGTCATCGAGCGGCGGACGAGTTCACGGAACTGCCATCCGGCGAGCAGCATGCCGCCGATGAACGTCGCGAGCACGAGCAGGATCGTCCACCCGAAACCGATCCAGGTCCCCAACAGGAAAAACACGAGGATCTCGACGACGATGTAGAGCAGCGGAAGCAGTCGTGGCATACCCCCACCCTACCGTGGGGCCCGACGCCACACGGCGCGCGGCACCAGCGGCATGATCCGCGCCAGCACGGCGAGCCGGCGCGGCACCCATACGTCGGTGCGGTGGGACGCCAGGGCGTCCACCGTCGCCTCGGCGACGACGTCGGGTGTGGTCGACATCGGTGCGGGGTCCATGCCCTCGGTCATGCGTCCGATGACGAAGCCGGGACGCACCACGGTCAGCCGCACGCCGCTGCCGCGCAGGGCGTCCTGCATGCCCTGGCAGAAGCCGTCGAGCCCGGCCTTGGCCGAGCCGTAGACGTAGTTGGGGCGGCGGACGCGGGCGCCGGCGATGGACGAGAAGGCGACCAGGTCGCCGTGACCGCGTCGACGCATGCGGGCGGAGAGTTCGGTGAGCAGCACGGCCTGGGCGGTGAAGTCGGTGTGCAGCACACGCTCGACCTCCGCACCGTCGGATTCGGCGAGGTCCTGGTCACCGAGGACGCCGAAGGCGGCGACGGCGGTGTCGATGGCGCCGGACGCCTCGACGTCGTCGATGACCGACGCCTGTGCCGCACAGTCGGTGGCGTCGAAGAAGACGGTGTCGACCCCGACGGCGCCGGCGTCCCGGCACGCCGCGGCGAGCTCGCCGAGGGCCTCGGGACGCCGGGCGGCGAGCACCACGTGGTTGCCCGCGGCGAGGCGCAGGACGATCTCGGCACCGATCTCACTGGTGGCGCCGAACAGGGCGATGCGTTTCGGTGCGTGCGCTGTACTCATGCCGGCACCTCCACGGCGACGAGGTCGTGGGTGGTGGTGTTGAGCGGCTCGCAGCCGTCTGCGGTGAGCACCACGATGTCCTCGATCCGGGCGCCCCACTGCCCGGGCACGTAGATCCCCGGCTCGACGGAGAATGCCATGCCCTCGGTCAGCACCGTGTCGTTGCCGGCGATGATGAAGGGCTCCTCGTGACCGGAGACGCCGATGCCGTGGCCGGTGCGGTGGGTGAAGAACTCCCCGTAGCCGGCGGCGTCGACGACGTCGCGCACCACGGCGTCCAGCCCGGTGGCGGTGACCCCGGGACGCGCGGCGGCGAGGCCGGCCTCCTGCGCGGTACGCAGGACGCGGTAGGCGTCCTGCTGCGCTTCGGACGCCTCACCCAGGACGTAGGTGCGGGTGCAGTCGGAGTGGTAGCCGGAGTCGAGCGTGCCGCCGATGTCGACGACGACCACGTCGCCGTCGGCGAGGACGCGCCCGGAGAAACTGTGGTGCGGGTCGGCACCGTGCGGGCCCGAGCCGACGATGACGAAGTCCACGGAGACGTGCTCCTCCAGGATCAGGGCGGTGAGATCCCCGGCCACCTCGCTCTCGGTGCGGCCCGCACGCAGCAGGGACGGGACGCGGCGGTGAACCGCGTCGATCGCCGCACCCGCGCGGGCGAGCTCGGCGGTCTCGGCCGGGTCCTTGACCATGAACACCTCGCGCAGCACGGCGGTGGCGTTCACCGTCGCCACTCCCCTGGCCTGCAAGTTCAGCAGATGGTCGGCGGTCATGGTCGCAGAGACCGCGACTGTGGCGTCGGTGGGGATGCCGAGCAGGGAGAGCGGGTCCTCGCCGTCGTTCCACGCCACGACCTCGACGCCGGCCTCCCCGGCCACCCCGTCGCGCAGGTCGGCGGCGTCGACACCGGGTACCACGATGCGACGTGCCGTGGGGGTGACGACGAGTGCGGCGAAACGCTCATGGGTCTCGAGGTCGCTGTCGAGCAGGAATCGCAGGTCAGGGCCCGGTGTCAGGACGGCGGCCGCGAGTTCCTGCTCGGCGAGCAGGCGGGCGACGGCGTCGAGACGGGCCGTGTAGGTGGAGACGGGAAAGCTCATGGATCACACTGTACGGGGCCGGACGGACGTGGCGGGCGTCCGGCGGCCGTGGATCCTGCCGTCGTGGATCTCTCCGTCGTGGATCCTGCGCAGCCAGTCGGCCATGTTGTCGACGAAGGTGGCGTCGGTGCCCGGTTCGCGACGTGTGGCGTAGCTGGTGTGTTCCTCGCCGAGGTAACCGGTGAGCAGCCGGCGGGCCTCGGCGAAGCGGGCGCGCTCCCCGGTCAGGTCACGGACGTCGACGTGGTAGGCGGCCCCACGACGCAGCCGTAGGGCACGCGACGCACGGTCACGCCAGGTCAACGGCGAGTCTCCCCCGAGGTCCGGCGTCCACTGCGCGAGCAGACGCAGCGGGCTGGGGTCCGGGCACAGGCAGATGCCGTCGTCCGGGGCGGCAGCCCACCGCGCCGGCACGTCCGGCACCGGCGATTCACCACGGATGCCGTAGCGCGTCGGGTCCCCGGTGGTCCCGCGGGGTTGCTCCGGGTCGGAGACGAAGCCGACGGCCATCACCCGGTCACGGTCCGCGGCGTCGAGGCGTTCCAGGGCACGGTGCACCACGACCGCCCCGCCGGAGTAGCCCAGCAGGATCACGGGAGGTCCCGGATCGGCTGGGTCTGCACAGTCTGTGGTGTCTGTGGTGGCGCGTACGAGTGCGACGAGGTCGTCGGCGCCGCGTTCCACGGCGTCGAGGAACGGCACGGTGCCCTCCAGGCGTTCCCCGGCGGGCCCGTACTGCGCCAGCCACGGGTTCTCCAGGCACGTCCAGGAGTCCGGGAGCCGGTCGGTGACCGCGCAGAGTGTGGGGCCGGGCACCGGTTCGCCGATACCCCGGCTACGGATGACGACGGGCTGAGAACGTGACATGGGCGTCGAGCGTAGTGGGCGATCCGCCGCAGCGGGTTGGGGTCCGCTGTGGTTGCGCTGGACGTGTCAGGCGCCGGGCGTGTCAGGCGCCGAGTTCCACCACGCCGCGCCTGATCGCCGGCACCGCCTTGCGGGCGGAGGCCTTCACAGAGTCGGAGTAGCCGGTGTGACGGATCTGCTCCAGCAGGTCGACCACCCGGTTGCACCAGCGCACGAAGTCACCGGCGCTCAACGTCGCCCCGGAGGCTTCCGCGGCGCGCAGACAGTAGTCCAGCGGGGCACCGGCGGCCCACTGGTGTACCGCCGTGGCGAAACCCAGGTCCGGGTCGCGGGTCAACGGCAGCCGGTGACGGGCCTCGTCGGAGACGAGCTCGCCGTGGATGCGGAACACCGCGCTGACCGCGTCGGCCAGCGCCTCGGTGGGCACACCGTCCTCGTGGCGTCCCTCGCTCTCGCGTCGGTTCTCGAAGACGCAGGTCGACACCACCGCGGCGAGTTCCGCCGGGTCGAGGTCGTCCCACACCCCACGGCGCAGGCACTGGGCGACCAGCAGGTCGGACTCGTGGTGCACCTGCGCCAGGCGGCGCCCCTCGGCGGTGATGCGCGTGCTCGTGCGGTCGGAGGACGGTGCCGCGGCGTCCTGCTCGATGAAGTCCAGCTCCCCGAGCAGGTCCAGGATGCGGTCGAAGGTCCGCGACAGCGACTCGGTCTCCGGGGCGGTGACCTCCAGTTCACGTTCCAGCGTGCGCCGGGCGGCGACGACCCGCTCGGCCGGACGCACCAGGTCCTCGCGTTCCTTGAGAAGGTGCACCGGGTGGACGTGCACCCGGTCGCGCAGTTCGGCGGCCTTGCGCGAACCGCCCTTCGCCTTCGGCTTGAGGACGCGCGGACGGTCGACCTTCTGCTTGCGCAGGTTCGACGCGACGGCGCGCGCATTGCGCTTCGGACTGCGCTGCACGCCCTTGTGCAGCGACATGTGCCCCAACGGCACCGGGACGTTGCCGAAGGTCTCGGCGGTGACCGGTCCGCACCAGCCATCCTCGGTGATGATCCACGGGCGGGGACGACGGTGGTCGGAGTCGCCGCGCGCCACCGCCGCGATCTGCGGGTGGCGTCCGGTCGGCAGGGCGATGATGTCGCCGACCGACAGGCTCGACAGCAGACGTGCGGTCTCTGCCTGGCGGTCGGTGGCGGAGTCCTTCTTCGCCCGACGCTCCTCCAGCGTGAGGTCCCGGCGCAGGCCGGCGTACTCGATGACGTCGTCGACGCCGACCTGCGTGCCCTTGAGCGAGGACAGGGCCTTGGACAGGTCACGTTCGAGACTGGAGAGGTCGCGGCGGCGACGGCTGGCACGCTCCGCCTGCTCGACCACCGTGGACGCCGCCTGGTACTGGGCGAACGAGCGGTCCAGCAGCCGGTGGGAGTCGGTGTAGCCCTTCGTGGAGATCAGGTTCACCGCCATGTTGTAGCCGGGGCGGAAGGTGGAGTCCAACGGGTAGGTGCGCGTCTGCGCCAGGTTCGCCACCGCGTACGGGTCGATCCCCTTGGACCACAGCACCAGGGCATTGCCCTCGGTGTCGATGCCACGACGCCCTGCACGCCCGGTGAGCTGGGTGTACTGCCCCGGGGTGAGGTCCACGTGGGCCTCACCGTTGAACTTGATCAACTTCTCGAGCACCACCGTGCGCGCCGGCATGTTGATGCCCAACGCCAGGGTCTCGGTGGCGAAGCAGACCTTGAGCAACCCGCGGGAGAACAGGTCCTCCACGATGTGCCGGAACGCCGGCAGCATCCCGGCGTGGTGGGCGCCGAAGCCGTTGCCCAACGCCCGACGCCACTGGCGGAAGCCCAGCACCCCGAGGTCCTCGGTGGCGATGCCCTCGACACCCTTGTCCACGGCGGCCAGGATCTCGTCGCGCTCGGCGTCGGTGGTCAGCCGCACCCGGTCGACGAGCAGCTGACGGACCGCCCCGTCGCAGCCCGCGCGGGAGAAGATGAAGTAGATCGCCGGCAGCATCGACGCCGCCCGCATCTGCGCGACGACGTCCGCACGCTTCGGGCCCTGGCGGCGTCCCGACTCCTCGGCACGGCTGCACGCGGCCACGACGGCGCGGTTGACGTCTGCGTCCCTGCCGTTCCTGCCGTCACCGTAGAGCGGCAGGATCTGCGAACCCACCATCATCGACTGGTGCAACGGCACCGGACGGTGCGTGGTGACCACCAGGTCCGTGCGTCCGCGGACGGTGGAGAGCCAGGCGCCGAACTCCTCGGCGTTGCTCACCGTCGCCGACAGGCTGACCAGGATCACCCGTGGGTCGAGGTTGAGGATGGTCTCCTCCCACACCGGCCCGCGCGACGGGTCGGCGAGGAAGTGCACCTCGTCCATGACCACGTGGGTCAGCGAGTCCAGCCGGTCGGAGTCGGCGTAGATCATGTTGCGCAGCACCTCGGTGGTCATCACGACCACCGGTGCGTCGCCGTTGATGCTCACGTCGCCGGTGAGCAGTCCGACCCGGTCCTCGCCGTAGCGGGCGACCAGGTCGTGGTACTTCTGGTTGCTCAGCGCCTTGATCGGGGTGGTGTAGAAGCACGTGCCCTCGCGGCGGATCGCCTCGTGCACGGCGAACTCCCCCACCACCGTCTTGCCGGCACCGGTGGGTGCGCAGACCAGGACGCCGCGTCCCTCGGCGACGGACGTGGCGGCGGTGAGCTGGAACTCGTCCAGCGGGAAGGGGTACGCGGCGGCGAAGGCGGCGACGGCTGCCGGCAGCTCTGTGCCGTCGGCGCTGGTCGCGTCAGAGGTGGTCGCGTCAGAGGAGGTCGTCGAGATTGTTCTGGTCCATCCTGGTGGTTGTCGAAGTGTGTGCAGTGGGATTCGCTGCGGGTTTTGTCGGGGTCGGAGCGGCGGTGGCGCGGGGTGTGGCCAGCGGGGCGGCGGGCGCGATCGAGGAGGCGGACTCGTCGTCGAGGTCCTCCGGCAGGCCGCCGAGACCGTCCACGCCGGCGTTCTTCGCGCGGCGCTTGTCGTTGAGCCGCGTGATCTGGATCGCGATCTCCATCATCAGGCACATCGACATCGACAGAATCAACATCGAGACCGGGTCGCCGCCGGGAGTGGCGATCGCGGCAAAGATGAACAGGCCGAGGATGATGTAGCGCCGCTTGTCCTTCAACGACTCGTACGACAGGATGCCGAGGACGTTGAGCATCACCATGATCAGCGGGAACTCGAAACTGATGCCGAAGACGAGCAGCAGCATCAGCAGGAAGTTGAAGTACCGGTCACCGGTCAGTGCGGCGACCTGGGTCTCCCCGCCCATCGTCACCAGGAACTCCAGCCCGAAGGACAGGACGAAGTACGCAAGGACCGCGCCGATGACGAACAGCAGGGTCGCCGCAGTGACGAAGATCCGGGTCCACTTCTTCTCGTTCTTCTTCAGGCCCGGGGTGATGAAACCCCAGAGCTGGCCGAGCCACACCGGGGCGGAGAGCACGAGCCCGGCGATGAAACCGATCTTCAGGCGCAGCATGAACATGTCGAACGGTGCCGTCGCTATCAGTGCGCACCGGTTGGTCTCGCTACCGAAACGCAGGTGGTCGGGCAGGTCGCAGTAGGGTTCCTTGAGAAGCTCACCGAGGCTCGGTGTGCCGAACACACCGTTGCCGTACCACATGTAGCCCAACACCGTGCCGACGGCAATCGCCGCCAGCGCCACGAGCACCCGTCGACGCAGTTCCTTGAGGTGCTCGACGAGAGACATCTCCGCCTCGGTCGGGCGGCGACGTTTCGACGAACCGCGTGTGCGGGGCACACGGATCCGCCGGGAGGCGTCCGGGGAACTGTCAGTCATTGGTCGTGGAGTCGGCCTTCAGATCCTTCGCATCCGTGGCCTTGACCTCGGAAGCGGCGATGTCGTTGGGGTGCGCGTTGTTCACGGTGTCGGCGGGGGTGACGGCGGACGGGGTGCCGTCCTTCTTCATCTCGTTCATCTCGGACTTGAAGATGCGCATGGAACGACCCAGCGATCGGGCCATCGTCGGCAGCTTCGCAGCGCCGAACAACAGGACGATCACCAGGACGATGATGAGCAGTTGCATGGGGCCGGGCATCATATGTGGTCTTCTCCTCGGCCGGTCAGGCCTGGTTCTTCTTGTCGTTTTCGGTGGTCGGGTTGACCGTCGGCTGGGCGACGTCGTTGACGGTGCCGGTCTCTATCGCCGAGGGCTGCTCGGCGGCAGGGGTGCCGTCCTTCTTCATCTCCGACATCTCGGACTTGAAGATGCGCATCGACCGGCCGGCGGACCGGGCCAGCGTGGGCAGTTTGGCCGCGCCGAAAAGCAACAGGACCACGAGCAGGATGATGAGGATTTCTGGTGCTCCAAGGCTACCCATGGGTACCGGCCTTTCCGTCGCATGAATCAGTCACCGGTAACACTACGCCAGAGTGCGGTAGGCATCCAGCGCAGCGCGGGCACGACGTGCCACACGGTGGGCGAGATCACGCTCACCGTCCTGCGGCACGGCGGCGCGGATCGTCGGCGCGTACGCCAGCAGGAAGCGCTCCAGCCAGTCGCCGGTGTCCGGGATCGCCGCGCGCAACGGTCCCGGCTCGTCGACCTGCCAGATCGGCAGGTACTCGAACATCCACGCCGCGTCGTCCTCCAGCTCGATCTCCGCCCAGCGTTGGCCGTCGCGGTCGAAACCGAAGGGGTCGGACGTGTCGATCACCCGCTCCAGCACCGCCGGCGCCTCGCGTTCGGTCACCGTGACCTGCGACATCCGTGAGACGTTGAAGCACCGCTGGTCGGTACCGTCTTCGCGCGCCCAGAGGTAGGCCTGGCCGTCGATGAACTCCAGCTGGTCCGGCACGAGCGTGCGGGTGCGCAGCGTGTCCGAGGACGTCGAACGGTAGGTCAGCTCCACCCACCGTCGCGAGGTCACGCCCTCGCGCAACGCCGGCAGGTTGCGGGCCAGGGCGGCCGACGTGGCGTCCTCTCCCCCGTCGCCGCGTCCGGCGTCCTGCGCGGTGAGGGCCGCCGCAGGGCGGGCCGGCGTGGTGAACTCGTCCGGGGTGAACCGGTCACGACGGTCGCGCAGGTCCTGCTGCAGGTCGCGGACCAGTGCGGCGGCGGACTCCACCGCCTCGCGTCCCGGGCCCGTGACCACGCTCGCCAGACGCTGCAGGCTCAGCAGCAGCGCGCCGGACTCGGCGGACGTCAACGCCGGAGCGTGGTCCATCCCCAGCGAACTGACCACGTGCGCGTGCATGCCGGAGGTCTGGAACTCCATCAGCGACCCCGGAAGGTACGGCGGAAGTCCGCAGGTCGACGCCTGGTTGAGCTCATGGCGCAGTTGCGGCACACTCACCCCGAACTGGGCGGCGGCGCTCATCAGGGAACCGTCCGGGTGCTGGCGCAGCCAGGCGGTCACGGCGAGTACGCGGCGCACCTGCCAGACGGTGAAGCCGGCGGTGCGTCGTCGTGGCACAGGTGATCCGGTCATGCCTGCTCCCCCGGTCGGCCGAAGGTCCGCACCGCGTCCTCCAGGTGGGTGATGATGTCGGCGACGACGTCCGGCGGGTCCACCACCAGGGCGTCGGTGGCGTAGGACGCCGCGGTGCGGATCAGCCACCGGCGGTCGACGGGGCCGACGGTGTACTCGCCGTGCCCGGCCGGGGTGGCGGCCGCGCGCAGCTCCTGGGCACCGTCCGTGAGGAAACGCACCCGCGCGGTCACCGTCGTCGACGAGGCACGCAGCCCCTCGCCCACCAGGTGGGCGACGGGACGGTCCGGGGCGTGGTGCCGGATCAGCGTGGCGGTCGCCTCGAGGTCGGCGATGCGCGACAGCCGGAAGGTCCGCTGCCCGTCACGGTCGTTGTCGTGGCCGGTGAGGTAGAGCCGGCCGTCGACGGCGGCGACCCCCCACGGGTCGAGGTGGCGGACCTGGGGGTCCTTCGTCAACGCCGGCCAGTAGTTGAACCGCAGGCTCAGGTTGCGGTCCAGGGCCACGTTGATCGCGCGGATGTCGGCGTCGGTGATGTCCACCGCGTCGGGCACGGCGGCGGAGAAACCGGGGCCACCCTCGACGTCGGACGCCGGTGCCACGGTGGAGAGCTTCTGCAGGGCGTGGCGCACCGGGTCGGCCAGTGACTCGTTCGGCACCCACTGCGCCGCCGGACGCAACGCCTGCCAGTGGGAGTCGCTGAGCTCCAGGTCGGGCAGGAAGCTCGTGGCGGGGTCGAGCTGGTACTGCAGTTCGGGGTCGCCGTCGGCGTCGGTGCCGGTGGACTCGACGACGCTGAGCCCCAGCTCGTCGACGAGGGCCCGGTCCCGGTCGAAGCGCTTGCGGACCGCATCCGTCTCGCCGGAGTACCAGTCGACGTGGGCGCGCAGCCACGCCAGGGAGCGGGGACGCTCCGACAGGGCGAACACGAGGTTGAGCAGGCGCGACGACGCTGCGTCCCAGTGCACCTCCGTCGGACGGTTGCGAGCGGTCACGGCCGGTCCTCGTGTGGTTCGGCGTGCAGGATGTCCAGCAGGTCGTCGAGCCCCTCGGCGGTGGGGTCGAAGGGGTCGGGCAGGACGATCTCGGCGCCGCCGTCGCCGTTGACCTTCAGCCGGGTCCAGTCCACGGTCGTCTGCCGGGCGCTGGCCTCGGCGGCGGCGAGGAAGCGGCCGCGGACCGCCGCGCGGGTGGTCTGCGGGGCGGTGTGCGCGGTGGCGGCGACCTCGTCCGGGTCGGTGAGGGTGGCGACCTGCCCGCGGCGGGCGAGCATGTGGAACAGGCCTCGCTGCGGGTCGATGTCGTGGTACGTCAGGTCGACCTGCGCCAGACGAGGGTCGGTGATGTCCAGGCCGCCACGCCCGGCGACACGGTCGAGCAGCTTCTTCTTGATCACCCAGTCGATCTCGGTGTCCACGCCGGAGAAGTCGCCGGACTCCGCGCAGTCGAGCACCCGGCCCCACAGGTCGACGACCGGCGCCAGCTGGGAGTTCGGGGTGCCGGTCCCCGAGGCGTCCTCTTGCCGGTCGGCCAGCCAGTCGACCGCGGCGGCGTGGAAGGCGCGCTGGATGCCCAGCGGCGTGGCCGTGCCACCGTTGCGCAGTTCCAGGGGCGTGGTGCCGGTGAAGTCGCGGGCGATCTCCCGGATCGAGCGGATCTCGTTGGACAGCTCGCAGTCCGGCAGGGCCACCCCCGCCTCGATCATCTCCAGCACCAGCAGCGTGGAACCCACCTTCAGCGCGGTGGTGGTCTCGGACATGTTCGAGTCGCCGACGATGATGTGCAGGCGGCGGAACCGGGAGGAGTCCGCGTGCGGCTCGTCGCGGGTGTTGATGATCGGACGCGACCGCGTCGTCGCCGAGGACACCCCCTCCCACACGTGGTCGGCACGCTGGGACAGGCAGTAACCCGGCCCGAAGTTCTCGTTCGGGGCGCCGGCGGTCGGCACGCTGATCTTGCCCGCCCCGCAGATCAGCTGGCGGGTCACCAGGAACGGCAGCAGCTGCGCCGACAGGCTCTTCAGGGGCATGCCCCGGCCCACCAGGTAGTTCTCGTGGCAGCCGTAGGAGTTGCCGACCGAGTCGGTGTTGTTCTTCAGCAGGTACACCTTGCCGCCGATGCCGCGCTCGTTGAGCGACGCCTCGCACCGCGACGCCAGGTCGTGGAAGATCAGCTCCCCGGCGCGGTCGTAGGTGACCAGCTGGTGCAGGGAGTCGCACTCGGCGGTGGCGAACTCCGGGTGCGCGCCGACGTCGAGGTAGACCCGCGAGGCGTTGGGCCAGTACACGTTGCTGCTGCGGTAGCGCTCCACCACCGGGGCGAACAGGTGCCGGGCGACCTCGTCCGGGCCGAGCCGACGGTGGCTGTCGAGCACACTGGTGATGCCGAACTCCGTCTCCAGGCCCATGATCCTACGGGTGAACACCTCACCGGAACCGGCAGAGGACGACGCGGCGGACGTGGCTACTGCCCGCCCTTCTGGACGTAGGACTTCACGAACTCCTCGGCGTTGGACTCCAGCAGCCCGTCGATCTCGTCGAGGAGGTCGTCGGTGCCGCTGACCCGCAGCTGCTCCTGGCCGGAGGCGGAGGGGTCGGTGGTGCCGGCGTCCTCGTCGGAGGGGCCACGGCCCCCGTGCACCTGGCCCTGGCTAGAGCCACCCGTCGAGCCTGATCCGGCTGCCATGTGGAACCACTTCCTTCACGAGTTTCCCGCCCGTCGGGCGGGAGATGGGTACGAGATGTTAGGTGATGTTCACCGCACGTTCTTGACGTCTACAGACTAGCAGTCGACCCCGGCGAGGGAGCCGGGAATGACCTCGCCGAGCACGCGGACGAGCCCGGCGGCGTCGGTGACGTCGGCCAGCGCCTCGCGCAGCTGGGCGGCCGAACCGTCCAACGGGTCGGAGAGCAGCACGCGCGTAGTCGACGACGCACCGTAGGGCGTGTCGAGGACGAGCGTGTCCCAGTTGGCGGCGAGCAGTTCATCGGCGAAGTGTCCGGCGACCTCTCCGCGCAACCAGGCGCGTGTGTCGCACGGGGCGTGCGCCGCGGCGGCGGCGACGTCCTCGGCCGGGACCAGGGTGCGCATGCGCCCCTTGCGCACCAGCGCGTTGTACAGGCCCTTGGCCGGGTCGATGTCGTGGTACTGGATGTCGACCACGGCCATCGTGGGGTGGTCCCACTCCAGCCCGCGGGCGCGGTAGCCGTTGAGCAGGGAGAGCTTCGCCGTCCAGTCCAGCCGGTCGGCGGTGCTCATCGGGTCGCGCTCCAGGTCGTCGAGGATCTCCCCCCACACCTGCAGGACGAGGTCGTCGCCGCGCTGCCGCCGCTCGGCGGGCACGGCCTCGGCCACCCGGCGTCGGATCTCGCGCTGCAGCTGCACCGCGGTGAGTTCCTTGTTGCCGTAGAGCCGCAGCCCGGTGGTGCAGTCCAGGTCGCGGGAGACCTGCTGCACCGCGGCGACCGGCTCGTGGAGGGCCAGGTCGGAGAAGTCCGCGCCGGCGCCGACCGCATCGAGCACCAGGGCGGTGGTGCCGAGTTTGAGGAAGGTGGCGTACTCCGAGAGGTTCGCATCCCCGATGATCACGTGCATCCGCGCCCACCGCTCCCCCACGTGCGACTCATCGCGGGTGTTGATGATGCCGCGGTTCAGCGTGGTCTCCAACGACACGGTGGTCTCGATGTAGTCGGCGCGCTGGCTGAGCTGGAAGCCCGGTGACTGACTCTCGGCACCGAGGCCGAGGCGTCCGGCACCGGTGTAGACCTGGCGGGTCACGAAGTGCGGGATCAGGGCGGCCTGCACCGCGGCGGTGTCGTAGGAACGCGGGTAGAGGTAGTTCTCGTGGGCGCCGTAGGACGCCCCCTTGCCGTCCACGTTGTTCTTGTGGATCTTCAGCACCGGCTGGTCCTCCACCTCGCCGGCGGCCTGCGCGGCGGCGTGCATCACCAGCTCGCCGGCCTTGTCCCAGATCACCGCGTCCCACGCGTTGGTGGTCTCCGGGGAGGAGTACTCGGGGTGGGCGTGGTCGACGTAGAACCGCGCGCCGGAGGTGGTCACCACGTTGGCCGAGCCCAGGGCGTTCGGGTCGATCACCGGGGCGGTGCGGTAGCGGCGCAGGTCGAAGCCGCGCACGTCACGCAGCGGCGACTCGGCGGTGTAGTCCCAGCGGGTGCGCCTGTTCACACCCAGCCCGGTCGCCCCCGCGTAGGCGATGACGGCCTGCGTGGAGGTCTCGATGGGGCTGGCGTGCGGGTCGTCCGGGGCGATGATGCCGAACTCGGTCTCGGTGCCGATCAGACGGCGGGGCTCCTCGGTCACCGTGCTGCTCCTGCCTCTGTGCGCTCTGCTCTATCCGCCATGGTGATCTCCACGACGCGTCGGGTGGAGTGCCCGGAGATCCGGGCCCACTCGGCGGGGTTGGTGGTGTCCGGCAGGTCGTCGTTGTCGCGGCACTCCTCGTCGACGGCCAGGTCGACGTGGGCCTCGGTGACACCGTCGCCCTCACCGCGCAGCACGTCCTTGATGGCGAGCTTCTTCACCCGGTCGACGATATTGGCCAGCATGGCACCGGAGGTGAAGTCGCGGAAGAACAGGTCGGAGCGGGAACCGTCGGCGTAGTGCAGGGTCAGGTACGGCCGCTCGTCGGAGTAGAGGTTGTCGATCACCCGGGCGCGCAGGTGCGCCGCGGCGGCCTCGGCCCCGCCGGTGGCGGCGGCCAGCCCCGCGGACATCGGCACCTCGGCGGTGAGGTACTTCTCCAGGATGTCGGCTGCGGCCGCACGGTCGGGACGCTCCACCCGGATCTTCACGTCCAGACGCCCCGGGCGCAGGATCGCCGGGTCGATGAGCTCCTCACGGTTGGACGCGCCGATCACGATCACGTTGCGCAGCCCCTCCACACCGTCGATCTCGGCGAGCAGCTGCGGGACCACCGTGGACTCCACGTCCGAGGACACCCCGGTGCCACGGGTGCGGAAGATGGCCTCCATCTCGTCGAAGAAGATGATCACCGGCTGGCCGGCGGAGGCGATCTTGCGGGCGCGCTCGAAGATCAGCCGGATCTGGCGTTCGGTCTCGCCGACGAACTTGTTCAGCAGCTCCGGGCCCTTGATGTTCAGGAAGTAGGACTTGGCGTCCGGGGTGCCGGCGTCGGTGGCGATCTTGCGCGACAGGGAGGACGCCACCGCCTTGGCGATCAACGTCTTGCCGCAGCCGGGCGGGCCGTAGAGCAGCACACCCTTCGGCGGCAGCAGCCCGTAGTCGCGGTAGAGCTCCGGGTGCAGGAAGGGCAGCTCCACGGCGTCGTGCAGCTGCTCGATCTGGCTCTCCAGGCCGCCGATGTCGGTGTAGGACACGTCCGGCACCTCCTCGAGCACCAGGTCCTCCACCTCGGCCCGGGAGATCACCTCGAAGGCGTACCCGGCGCGCCGGTCGACGACCACGCTGTCGCCGGGGCCGACCTGCTTGGCGGCCAGCTCGGAGGTCAGGGCACCGGCGCACTTCATCAACGTTTCCTCGCCGAGCTTGTCGGCGACGACGATGCGCCCGGAGTCGGCGACCTCGACCACCGTGGCGATGTCACCGGAGTCGGCGTAGCCGCAGACCTCCACGACCTGCTGGCCCTCCCCCAGGCGCACCAGGGATCCGGGGGTGAGCTCGCCCGGTGACACCCGCGGGCTGACGGGCAGGCGCATGCGGCGGCCGGCGGTGTGGACCTCGCCGGTCAGGGCGCCGTCGCCGGTCTCCAGCAGGATGCCGTAGGTGCTCGGCGGGTCGGCCAGCGCGTCCAGCCGGGAGTTGAGTTCGTCCAGCTTGTCGCGGCTGGACTTGAGCATCTCGGTGAGCTTGGCGTTGCGTGTGCCCAGGGTCCGGTTGGCCAGTTGCAGCTGGCGGTAGGACTCAGGTCCGGAGTCGACACGCGCGGTCGGTCCGTCATGGAGATTCTGGTCCGTGGAGTGCTGCGTCATAGGGCGCCACTCTACATGTTAAGGAAAGGTAGCCTATCCAGGAACGCTGAATTGGGGTGGTGGGGCTACTTGCGTGCCCGGCGCTGCGGCTTCGGCGCCACGGTGCCGTCGGCCAGGCGTCGGGCCCAGACCAGGAAGGCGGTGTGGGCGTTCATCCGGTGCTCCGGGCGGGTGGCCAGACCCTCGACCTTCCACTCGCGCACCAGGGACTCCCACGCCTTGGGCTCCGTGAAGCACTTGAGCTCGCGGATGCCCTCCATGACCTTCATCAGCTGCGGCACGGTGGCCACGTAGGTCATGAACACCCCGCCGGGGATCAGCAGGTCGCGCACGGTCTCCAGGCACTCCCAGGGGGCGAGCATGTCCAGGATGACCCGGTCGACCGGCCCGTCGGTGTCGGCGACGGTGACGTCCTTGAGGTCCCCGAGGCGAAGGTCCCAGTTCGCCGGGTGCTCCCCCATGTACTCGGTGACGTTGGCCTCGGCGTAGTCGAGGTGGTCCTCGCGGATCTCGTAGGAGATCAGCTGGCCGTCGGCGCCCACCGCGCGCAGCAGGGTCATCGACAGCGCACCGGAGCCGGCCCCGGCCTCCAGGACCTTCGCGCCGGGGAAGATGTCGCCCTCCACGAGGATCTGGGCGGCGTCCTTGGGGTAGATCACCGCGGCACCACGCGGCATGGACAGCACGTGGTCCACCAGCAGGTGCCGGAAGCACAGGTACTCGCCGCCGACGTGGGAGACCACCACGGTGCCCTCGTCGGAGCCGATGATGTCGTCGTGGCTGATCTCGCCCTTGTGGGTGAAGTAGCTGCCGCCGGTCTCCAGGGTGATGGTGTAGTGACGGCGCTTGGCGTCGGTCAGCTGGACCCGGTCGCCGGGCTGGAACGGGCCGGAGTAGGCCACGGGGTTCCCCTTTACGTTGGTGTGGCAGTGACCCGGACAGTGTAACGGGTCAACCGTGCCGCGCTACTCACAGCGCCTCGGGGAGCCCGCACACCCCCGCCCGGCACACCTGCGCCACCGCGGCGGTGCCGTCAGACTCGCCGCCAGGCACCCCGCCGACGAGGCGCGCACCGTGGGCGACGTCCAGCACCAGGCAGGACGTCCCCAGCCGGGTGCGCAGTGCGGCGACCTGCGTGCCGGACGCGCCGCGCACCGTGGCCTGCACCGGCCCGGCCAGGTGGCACTCCAGGGCGCACAACCAGCCGCCGGCCTGCGCGAGGTGGCCCTCGACGACCCCGCGGTGGGCGTCGAGGATGCGCCGGGCCTCCGCCGCCCAGCGCGAGCCCATGCTGCGCACGTCCGCGTCGTCCATCGCCGTCGCCAGCGCCCCGGCGAAGCTCAACGCCTCGGCCAGCACCGCCACCGCCGAGGGCGTGGCCCCGTCGTAGGGGTCGCGGGGACGCACCCCGGTGGACGCCACGGGCGTCGCCGCGTCGTACCAGGTGCCCGCACCGCGGTGGAAGGTCACCTGCAGGTGACGGATCAGTTCGGAGACCGACCCCGCCACGTCCATCCCCCGGTAGGTCGGCCCCTGGTGCTCCCAGAGCCGCACGAGCGCCAGCAGCAGCCACGCCCCGTCCTCCAACGTGCCCGGGGCGTGCGGGGTGCCGGCACACCGCAGGACGCCGCGAACGGTGCTGTCGCCGTCGCCCGTTCCGGTGTCCACGGCGTGGTGCCACAGCGCCAGGGTGGTGCGTGCCCCGGCCTCCGGATCACCGGCCTCGGTGAGCGCGACGGCGGCCATCGCGTTCCACGCGGTGACGACCTTGCCGTCCACCGCAGGACGCGGCCGCCCGGCGCGCGTCCGGTGCAACTCCTCGCGCACCTCCGGGTCCAGGGGCAGCCCCTCGCGCCGGGTGAGCACCACCCGCCCGTCCACGTCACCCTCACCGGTCAGCCCGACGGCCTCGAGTTCGCCGGGTGCCCAGGTGTACGTGTAGCCCTCCACGCGGGCGCCGTCGACGACGGTGTCGGCGTCCAGCCCGCTGGCGAGCAGGTCTGTTGCATCGGCAGGCAGGTCACGGCGAAGGAAGCCGCGGGTCAGCTCGCAGGCCTCGGCGGCCAGGGCGTCGTCGGGACGCCGCACCAGGTAGGCGGACAGGGCGCGCAGCAGCAGGGCGTTGTCGTAGAGGGTCTTCTCGAAGTGCGGCACCGTCCAGTCACCGTCCACGCAGTAACGGTGGAACCCGCCGTCCACCGCGTCGAAGAGGCCCCCGCGCAGCATCGCGGCGACGGTACGTCCCACGATGTCGAGCACCTCGGTGGCGGCGTCCGGCGATCCGGTGCGCTCGGCCCAGCGCACCAGGCCCAGCAGTGCGCCGGCCGGCGGGAACTTCGGCGCCCCGCCGAAGCCGCCGGTGGGGTGCTCGGCGGCGCGCATGCGCTGCACGATGCGGGTCGGCAGCTGCGTCGTGGCGTCCTGCGCGGCCCAGGAGGCGGTCGAGGACGCGTCACTCTCTTCCTCGCTGCCGCCGATCGCCTCGTTGAGCCGGGCGCTGATCTCGTCGACCCGGCCCCGCTCGGTCGTCCACGTGCGGGTGACCGCGTCGAGTACCTGGGAGAACGACGGGCGGCCCTGCCGCGGTTCCGGCGGGAAGTAGGTGTCGGCGAAGAACGGGCGTCCGTCCGGGTCGGTGAACACGGTCATGGGCCACCCGCCCTGGCCGCTGAGCGCCACCGTGGCCTGCATGTAGTAGGCGTCCACGTCCGGGTGCTGCTCGCGGTCGACCTTCACCGCCACCATCGTCTCGTTGATGGTCCGGGCGATCCGCGGGTCGCTGAAGGACTCCTCGGCCATCACGTGACACCAGTGGCAGGTGGCGTAGCCGACGGACACGAGCACCGGCACGTCGCGCTCCCGGGCCTCGGCGAAGGCCTGCTCACCCCAGGGTCGCCAGTGCACCGGGTTGTCGGCGTGGGCGAGGAGGTACGGGGACGTCGATCCGGAGAGTGCGTTGCTGTGCATGCACACCACGGTAACCGCGACGGCGGGCGAGCACCGACGGAACACCGGTGGAACACCGCCTACTACAGTGACGGGAATGAGCTTCCCCGACACCGCCGAACTCGCCGCCCAGCTGACCGGCTCCCTCAGCACGGACCCCGACGTGCTCGCCGCCCACTCCTCCGACGAGGCGCTGTACAGCCCGGTCGGCACACCGCTGGCCCTGGTGCGCGCGGTGGACGTCGACGACGTGGTCGCCACGATGCGCTTCGCCCACGCCCACGGCGTCCCCGTGGTGCCGCAGGGCGCACGCTCGGGGATCTCCGGGGCGGCCAACGCCGTCGACGGTGGCATCCTGCTCTCCCTGGCGTCGATGACCCACGTGCTGGAGGTTGACGAGGCGAACATGACCGTCACCGTGCAGCCCGGCATCATCAACAAGGACCTGAAGGACGCGCTGCGCCCGCGTGGGCTGGCGTACCCGCCGGATCCCGGCAGCTACGCGATGTGCTCCATCGGCGGCAATATCTCGACCAACGCCGGCGGCATGTGCTGCGTGAAGTACGGCGTGACCCGCGAGTACGTCCGTGAACTTACCGTGGTGCTCGCCGACGGGACGGTGACCCGCCTGGGACACCGCACCGTCAAGGGCGTGGCCGGTCTCGACCTCGCCAGCCTGTTCACCGGCTCCGAGGGAACCCTCGGGGTGATCGTGGAGGCCACTTTGAAGGTCGTGCCCCTGGGGGCGGACCCGCTGAGTGCGCTGGCCACCTTCCCCACCGTGCGCGCCGCCGCCGAGGCCGTCTCGGCCTACATGGCGACCGGTGCTGCGCCGTCGCTGCTGGAGATGATGGACGCCGCGACCATCGCCATGGTCAACGACCTCGGCGACTTCGGACTCGACGCCTCGGTCGGCGCGGTGCTGATCATGCAGTCGGACGCCACCACCGCCGCCGACGACACCGAGGCCTTCGCCGCCGTCGCCGGTGAGCACGGGGCGATCGACGTGGCCTTCGCCGACAACGCCGTGGACTCCGAACTCCTCGTCGCCGCCCGGCGCTCCGCCCAGCCCGCCTGGGAGCACTACGCCCGCGCCCACGGCGGCGGACAGCTCCTCGACGACGTCTGCGTGCCGCGCTCCCGCATGGCGGAGTTCTGTGACGGTATCGAGGACGTGCGCACCGCCACCGGCGCCCAGGTCACCGTGATCGGCCACGCCGGCGACGGCAACATGCACCCCTCGGTCTTCTTCGACACCTCCGACGAGGCCTCCGTGGCCGCCGCGCAGGACGCCTTCGACCGCATCATGGCCCTGGGCCTGGAACTCGGCGGCACCATCACCGGCGAGCACGGTGTCGGCAACCTGAAGAGCCACTGGCTCGCCACCGAACTCGACGAGGGCAGCCGACGCCTGCACCGCGACATCAAGGCCGCCGTGGACCCGACCGGGATCCTGAACCCCGGCAAGATGCTGGAGCACCTGTGACGGAAACTGCTACTGGTCTCGATACTGCTCTCGCCGAGCTGCGCGGCCGGCTCAGCGGCTCGCTGAGCACCGACGCCGACGTCCTGGCGTCCTACTCCACCGACCAGTCCGCGCACCGCGCCGACGGCGCGGCACGGGCCCTCGTGCGCGCCGGGTGCGTCGACGACGTGGTCGCCACGATGCGTTTCGCCCACGCCCACGGCGTCCCGGTGGTGCCGCAGGGTGCGCGCTCCGGGCTGTCCGGTGGTGCGTGCGCGGTGGACGGCTGCATCCTGCTGTCCGTGGCGTCCATGGACCGCGTGCTGGAGGTCGACGAGGCGAACATGACCGTCACCGTGGAACCCGGCATCATCAACAAGGACCTCAAGGACGCGCTGCGTCCCCGCGGTCTCGCCTACCCGCCGGACCCCGGGTCGGTGGCGATCTCCTCGGTCGGCGGCAACATCGCCACCAACGCCGGCGGCATGTGCTGCGTGAAGTACGGCGTGACCCGCCAGTACGTCCGTGAGATCTCCGTGGTGCTCGCCGACGGCACCCTCACCCGGCTGGGCCAGCGCACCGTCAAGGGCGTGGCGGGCCTGGACCTGGTGTCCCTGCTCACCGGGTCCGAGGGGACCCTCGGGGTGATCGTGGAGGCCACGCTGAAGGTCGTTCCCTTAGGGGCCGATCCGCTGAGCGCGCTGGCGACCTTCCCCAGCGTCGCCGCCGCGGTGCAGACCGTGGCCGCCTACATGGCGACCGGGGCGTCCCCGTCGATGCTGGAGATGATGGACGGCATGACCATCGGGCTGCTCGGCGAGGTCGGTGACTTCGGGTTGGACGCTTCCGTGGGCGCGGTGCTGCTCATGCAGTCCGACGCCACCACCGCCGCCGACGACACCCGCGCCTTCGCCGCCGTCGCCGAGGCCCACGGGGCCGTCGACGTCGCCTTCGCCGACAACCCGGTCGACTCCGACCTGCTCGTCGCCGCCCGGCGGGCGGTGCAGGTCGCCAATGAACGCTACGCCTCCACCCACGGCGGCGGGCAGATGATCGACGACGTGTGCGTCCCGCGCAGCCGCCTGGCGGACTTCTGCGCCGGGGTGGAGGCCATCCGTGACGACACCGGCACCACCGTGGGCCTGGTCGCCCACGCCGGCGACGGCAACGTCCACCCCTCGGTGTTCCACGACCTCGCCGACGAGACCTCCGTCGCCGCGGCGACCACCGCCTTCGACCGCATCATGGCCCTGGGCCTGGAACTCGGCGGCACCATCACCGGCGAGCACGGCGTCGGTGCGCTGAAGGCAGCCTGGCTGCCCACCGAGCTCGACGCCGGCAACCGCGCCCTGCACCGCGCGGTCAAGAGCGCCCTTGACCCGACCACGATCCTCAATCCCGGAAAGATGCTGGAACACCTGTGAGCCGCCGTCCCCTCGCCCTGTCCCCGTCGCGTGTCGGCGACTACCGCCAGTGCCCGCTGCTCTACCGGCTGCGGGCCATCGACCGACTGCCCGAACCGAGCACCGTCGCCCAGGTCAAGGGCACACTCGTGCACGCCGTGCTCGAGGACCTGCACGGCATGCCGCGCGAGGAACGCACCTACCCGGCGGCGGTGAAGATGCTCTCCCCGCACTGGACGGAGATGAAGGCCAAGGACCCGCAGCTCGACGAGCTCGTGCCCGAGGACACCACCATGGACTTCCTGGTGGAGGCCCGTTCCCTGGTCAAGGGGTACTTCCAGATGGAGAACCCGGGCGGTTTCGACGCCGAGTCCGTGGAGAAGTTCGTGGACACCACGCTGCCCAACGGGGTGCCTGTGCGCGGGTTCATCGACCGTGTCGACGTGGCACCCACCGGCCAGGTCCGGGTGGTCGACTACAAGACCGGCAAGAAGCCCATCCCCCGGTTCTCCGCGCAGGCGGTGTTCCAGATGCGTTTCTACGCCCTGGTGTGGTGGCGCCTGTTCGGCCACATCCCCGAGCAGCTGCGTCTGATGTACCTGAAGGTGCAGGACGACATGGTGCTCTCCCCCACCCCGGCGGAACTCAACTACGTGGAACGCGACCTCGGTGACATCTGGTCGAGTATCGGGGCCGACGCGCGTAGCGGGAACTTCGCGCCGAAGACCTCGAAGCTCTGCGGCTGGTGCTCCTTCAAGCCCATCTGCCCCGCCTTCGGCGGGACACCGCCGGAGTACCCCGGGGTGCCCGAGGAGTTCGCCTGAGGAGTTCGCCTGAGCGCTCAGGAGAGGTCGAGGGCGTCCAGCAACGAGAGGAACGCCGGGGCCACCGGGGTGCGCCAGAGCACGTCGGCGCGGCGGTCGGCGCGCCCCGGCCCGCCGTTGACCACCGCGACCGTCTTGCCCTGGCGTGCGGCGTCCAACGCCAGGCGGTACCCGCTCATCACCGCCAGCGACGAGCCGACGACCAGCAGGCTGGACGCCGTGTCCAGCATGGAGTCCGCGCGGTGCTTTCGTTCGGCCGGCACCGGCTCACCGAAGTAGACGACGTCCGGTTTGAGCAGGATGCTGCCGCACCGCCGGCACCCGGCCATGCGGAACTCGCGGACGTGGGCCTCGTCGAGGCTCACGTCGCCGTCCGGGTTGACCTGCGAGGCGTCCAACCGGATGCTCTCGGCGTAGCCGGGGTTGAGTTCCTCCAGCCGGGCGTCCAACGACGGACGGTCCTCGAGGTGCCCGCAGTCCAGGCAGAT
This sequence comes from Corynebacterium sp., assembly GCA_030450335.1. Lineage (GTDB taxonomy): Bacteria > Actinomycetota > Actinomycetes > Mycobacteriales > Mycobacteriaceae > Corynebacterium. Next base: position 25,712 of record JAKDIS010000001.1, read on the forward strand.
CACCCGCGCCAGATCCCCGTGCAGGCTGAGCAGGTTGTGCGAGCCGGCCGCGGCGTGCAACCCGTCGACGTTCTGGGTGACCACCCCGGTGACCAGACCCGCCTGCTCAAGCTCGACGAGGGCGTAGTGGGTGAGGTTGGGCCGTGCGGCGGCCATGCGGCGCCAGCCGACGAAGGAGCGTGCCCAGTAGCGGTGCGAGGCGTCCGGGTCGTGCCGGAACTCCTGGTAGGTCATCGGACGGTGGCGGGTCAACGACCCGGACGGGCCCCGGTAGTCCGGCACCCCGGAGTCGGTGGACACCCCGGCGCCGGTGAGCACCAGCGCCGGGGTGGCGCGCAGCTGCGCGGTGAGCGCCTGCAGCGCCTCGTCCGGCGGGGTGGGTGTGGCGGTCTCGTCGACGACCCGGGCGATCGAGCGCAGTGCGGACCGGTGGACCGGGGTCACGAGGTCAGGGAGCATGCCCGCCAGGCTACCCCTGCAGGTCCAGGCGGAACCACGGCGAGTCCGGGTGGTTCAGCGCCACGGCGGTGTCGTGGACGAAGCGGTGGCAGGAGTCGTCCAGGCGCCCGTCGGACACCGCCCGGCCGACGACCACACCGTCGGCGTAGTCCGTCCAGCTGCCGTAGGCGTCCCGCGCCATCGCCAGGGCGCGGCCCAGGGGTGCATCGCACTGCTCTTCGGTGAGCAGTCCCCCGCCGTGGGCCAGCCACAGCAGGTGTACGGCGACCGAGATGTCCCAGGCACAGATGTCCTCCGGCGGGGTCGGGGGAAGGGCCTGGTACGCCTCGGGCTGCAGGAACGGCACGACCACGTGGTGGTGGTCGGCGTCCACCGGCCCCAGGACCGTGTGGGCCGCCGGACGCTCGGACCATGCGGTGGCGCACAGGTCGGCGAGGACGCCGTGCTGTGAACTGTAGGCCGGGTCCCCTGCCGCGGAGAGCCGGTCGGCGACGGCGTCGAGGGCGTCCTGGCCGGAGCGGATGCCGAAGACGCGGGCCAGGTGGTGGCGGTGGGTCTCGCCCGGGTCGACGACGAAGATCTTCTGGAACCCCGCGTTCGGGGGGTGTGCGGCGGCGGGGCCGTCGACCATCCTGCCGTCGGCGAGTCCGTGGGGCAGACTGAGTGCCCAGGCACGGGCGGAGTCGTCCGGTCTCCCCTTGTCCCGGACGACGGCGATATCACGCAGTGACCAGGGAACTTCCCCCAGGATGGTGCGGTAGCTGAGTGTGGTGGTGTCGGTGGTGCTGGTGCTGTCAGCGGGGTATGTCACGCCCATGATGTTAGTCATGAAAACTAACCTCGTGGGCGGCCGTGCGGGATTCACCCCCCGCGTGGGGACACCCGGGGAACACCCCCGGTGCCGTGGCAGGGTGCCGTGGCGGGTGTCGGGGCTCAGTTGTCGTAGAGCGTGCCGCGCCACACCGGGTGCAGCAGGTTCTCCTTGCTGAGCATCTGGTCGAGCGTCTCGGCGTCCAGCAGCTCGCGCTCCAGCACGACCTCACGCACCGACTTGCCCGTGCGTGCGCACTCCTTGCCGACCAGGTCACCGTTGTGGTGGCCGATCAGCGGGTTGAGGTAGGTGACGATACCGATGGAGTGCTCGACGTAGGAGCGGCACACGTCCTCGTTGGCGGTGATGCCCACCACGCACAGCGTGCGCAGCGTGGTGCAGGCGCGGGCGAGCAGACGGATCGACTCGAACAGGGACTGCGCGATCACCGGCTCCATCACGTTGAGCTGCAGCTGGCCGGCCTCCGCGGCCATCGAGATGGTCACGTCGTTGCCGAAGACCTTGAAGCAGATCTGGTTGACGACCTCCGGGATCACCGGGTTCACCTTCGCCGGCATGATCGACGACCCCGCCTGACGCTCCGGCAGGTTGATCTCGTTGAGCCCGGCACGCGGACCCGAGGACAGCAGGCGGAGGTCGTTGCAGATCTTCGACAGCTTCATCGCCACACGCTTGACCACGGAGCTGGCGTTGACGTACGCGCCGGTGTCGCTGGTGGCCTCGAGCAGGTCGTTGGCGGAGACGATGTCCAGGTCGGTGACCTCACGCAGCGCCTCGATGACCTCGGCGCGGTAACCGGTGTGCGCGTTGACGCCCGTGCCGATCGCCGTACCACCGAGGTTGACCTCCAGCATGAAGCCGGCGGCCCGGTCGAGCTGGGCCTGCTCCTCCGACAGGTTCTGGGCGAAGGCGGTGAGCTCGTCGCCCAGGCTCACCGGCACGGCGTCCTGCAGCTGGGTGCGGCCCATGGTGATCACGTCGCGGAACTCGTCACCCTTGTTCGAGAAGGCGCGCTCCAGCGCGCTGAGGTGGCGGATCAGGTCCTGGAAGGCGGTGTGGATGCCCAGCCGGAACCCCGTCGGGTAGGCGTCGTTGGTGGACTGGCCCATGTTGACGTCGTCGTTGGGGTTGATCACGTCGTAGCTGCCCTTGGGCTTGCCCAGGTACTCCAACGCCAGGTTGGCGACGACCTCGTTGACGTTCATGTTCGTCGACGTGCCCGCACCGCCCTGGTAGACGTCGATCGGGAACTGGTCCATGCAGCGGTGGTCGAGCAGGATCCGGTCGCAGGCCCAGACGATCGCCTCGGCCTTCTCCGTCGGCAGGGTGTGCAGCCGCTGGTTGGCCAGCGCCGCCGCCTTCTTGACCTGCACCATGCCGCGGATGAACTCCGGCAGCTGGTTCAACGTGGTCCGGGAGATCTGGAAGTTGTCCACCGCACGCAGTGCGTGCACGCCGTAGTAGGCGTGCTCGGGCACCTGCATGGTGCCGAGCAGGTCCTCCTCGGTGCGGAAGGTGTCCGCGGCATGGGCGCTGAGGGAATGGGTCTCAGCAGCCGTGATCAGCTGAGTCGAGGACGTGACCGGCGAAGACTCGGGCCGGTACTCGGGGACGGTCATGGGAGGTCGTGGCCTTTCGGGAAAGGGGGGTTGGAGGGTCAGATCAGATTCGTGCGATGCGGATGTCGCTGGCGAGGATCGCCTCGGCACCCAGCGCCGAGAGATTGTCCATCAGGGTGTTGGCGTCCTTGCGCGGCACCATGGCACGCACCGCCACCCAGTTGTCCTGGGCCAACGGGGCGACCGTGGGCGCCGACAGGCCGGGCGTGACCGCCGCGGCCCGGTCGAGGATGTCCCGGGAGCAGTTGTAGTCCAGCATCACGTAGTTGCGTGCGTGCAGGATCCCCTCGATGCGCTTGAGCAGCACCCGCTGCCGGTCGTCGACGGGGGCACCGCGACGCCCCACGACCACCGCCGTCGAGCTGATCACCGGGTCGCCGAAGGGACGCAGCCCCTGCTGGCGCAGGGTACGGCCGGTGGAGACGACGTCGGCGATGGCGTCCGCCACGCCGAGGCGGATCGAGATCTCCACCGCGCCGTCCAGACGCACGACGGTGGCGTCGATGCCGCGGGACTGCAGGTCGCGGCGCACGAGGTTGGGGTAGGACGTCGCGATGCGACGGCCCTGCAGCCCCTCCACCGTCCACTCCTGGTCGGCGGGCGCGGCGTAGCGGAAGGTCGAGTCGCCGAAGCCGAGCTCGAGGAGCTCCTCGGTCTCCTCACGGGTGTCCGCGGCCAGGTCCCGGCCGGTGATGCCCATGTCCAGGTGGCCGCTGGCCACGTAGATCGCGATGTCCTTGGGGCGCAGGAAGTAGAACTCGACGCCGTTGTCGGCGTCGACCACGGTCAAGGACTTGGAGTCGCCACGGCCCGGGTAACCGGCCTCGGAGAGGATCTCCGTGGCGGTCTCCGACAGCGACCCCTTGTTGGGGACCGCGACCCGCAGCAGGTCGGGCTGGTTGTTCTCTGGATTGCTCACGCCGCCGCCTCTCAGAGGAACTTGTAGATGTCGGCAGGGTTCAGGCCGCGGCCGACCATCACGACCTGCAGCCAGTAGATCAGCTGGGAGATCTCCTCGGAGAGCTCGTCGTCGGACTGGTACTCCGCGGCGAGCCAGACCTCACCGGCCTCCTCGACGATCTTCTTGCCCTGGAAATGCACCCCAGCGTCGAGTGCCTCCACGGTTCCGGAGCCGGCGGGACGATCCGCGGCACGCTGGGACAGTTCCTCAAACAGGGAGTCGAAGTTCTTCACGGCACTCATTCTGTCACAGACCAGCACCCGCGCGCCGACGCGGTCACCCCGACCGCTCACCCCACCCGGGCGCGACCGAGCTGTTCCCAGAAGCCGCGCAGGTCGTCGATGACCAGTCCCCCGAGATTCGGCTCCCCGCCACGCAGCACCGCCACCGGCACCGCACCGTCCGGCACCACAGCCCCGTCCGCGGGAAGTCCCACGACCCGGCACCCCGCGGCGACCGCGGAGGTCATGCCGTTGGTGGAGTCCTCCATCACCAGGCAGTCGTCGGGGGCCAGGCCGAGCCGGTCGGCGGCCAACAGGTAGGGCGTCGGGTCGGGTTTGCCCGTGGCCACCTCGTCGCCGCACACCGAGTCGACGAAGAACTCGTGGCCGATCGAGCCCAGGGCCTGGTCCGTCAGCGAACGGAAGGTGTTCGTGACCACCATCATCGGCAGACCGGCCCGGTGGCCCTCGGCGAGCAGCCCGCCGACGCCCGGACGCAGTTCCAGCCCCTCGGCGAAGAGGGCGGAGACGTGGTCGTAGAGCCAGGTGATCCACCCGTCGACCTCGTCGTCGGTGGGCTCCAGCCCCGCCCACCGCGCCACCAGGCGCACCGTCCCGTCCGCGGTGCCGCCCACCGTCGTGGCCCGGACCTCCGGGGTCAGTTCACGGCCCATCGCCGCGGCCATCGCGTACGTCGCCTCACCCCACAGCGGTTCGGTGTCGACGAGTGTGCCGTCCATGTCCCAGAGAATCGCCTTCATGCTTCCCATCATGCCCGCCGGGACGACCGGCCGATACAATCGCCCACCATGACCTCCGTCACCCCAGACATCTCCACCCCCGCCCACTCCACCGACGCCTACTTCGAGCCCGCGGCCGTGACCACCGACGACCTCGGGGCCACCTGGACCGACTACGTCGCCACCGCGCACACCGTGAGCCCCTGGGGCCCGGACCTGCAGCACGGCGCTCCCCCGTCCGCCCTGGTCACCCACGTCCTCGAAAAGGCCGCACCGCAGGGAGGGCGCCTCGTGCGCGTCACCACCGAACTGCTCGGCGCCGTGCCGGTGGCACGGTTGCGCACCACCGCCAGGGTCGTGCGCCCGGGCCGGCGGATCAGTTACCTGGAGGCCGTCGTCACCGACACCTCCGGCCGCGAGGTCGTGCGCGGCAGCGCCTGGTGGATCAGGACCACCGACACCACCGCCGTGGAGAACCCGCAGGTGCCCAGCGCCGCGGAGATGCTCCCCCGTGACCGGTGCGCCGACGCCACGGAGTTCCTCGAGGCCTGGGCGAGCCCGTACATCGACACCATCGAGATGTACGGCTCCGGACGCCAGGCCTGGATACGCAGCACGATCCCCGTCGTCGCCGGTGTCCCCGACTCCCCCTGGACCTCCCTGATGGCCGTGGCGGACGCCACCAACGGCGTCGACCGCGTCCTCGACCCGCGTGAGTGGCAGTTCATGAACACCGACCTCACCGTGTCGCTGCACCGCCTGCCCGGGCAGGGGTGGGCCGGCGACGGGTGGACCGGGGTGCAGGCCGAGGCCAACCTGGGACCCGACGGGGTCGGGCTGACCATCGGACGCCTCCACGACGCCCGTGGTCCCCTCGGCTCGACCAGCCAGTCGCTGCTGCTGCAGCCGGCCGGGTGATGTAGCTCCCCCGGCTACTCCTGCTCGATGATGCTGTCGAGGTCGTCGAGCACCTCGTGGGAGTCCGCCCCGACCTCCTCGCACAGCACGGTCACCAGCGCACGGAAGTCCTCGACCTCCTCGTCCTCGTAGACCGCGCCGGCGTGCCGGTCGCTGAGGGCACGCAGTGCGTCGTGCGCGGAGATGACCTGCAGCACGACCTCCCCGGTCGGGTCGGCGCGCACGCCGGCGACCAGGCGGTGCAGGATCTCGGCGGACTCGTCCACCACGGACTCCGGGAACGGAGCCTCCCAGAACTCCCGGTCCTCCTCGCGCAGGTAGCTGCCGGTGGCCATGGACCGCAGGTTCCCGATGAACTCCTGACGGGCCGCGTCGGTCGCGGCGACGAACTCGTTCACAGTGCCACCCCCAGCAGGGCCGCGCACACGGTGCGCAGCGTCGGTGCGTCCGGTTCCGGTGCCCCGTCACTCCCGGCATCGCCCCAGGCGACACACCAGGAGTCGAGGAGACGCAGGACGCCCGGGGTGTCCAGGTCGTCGGCCAGCGCGGCGCGCACCGCGGTGACGGTCCCGGCGTCCACCGCGGCGTCCGCCGCCGTGCGCCAGTGCGCCAGGCGCCGCTCGGCGCGGGCGAGCACCGCGTCCGACCAGTCGCGGTCGCGGCGGTAGTGCTCCTCGTAGAGGCCCAGGCGGATGGCCGCCGGGTCGTGGCCCTGCGCGGTCAGGCGGGAGACGAACACCAGGTTGCCCAGCGACTTGCTCATCTTCGTGCCGTCCAGACCGATCATGCCGGTGTGCACGTAGTGCCCGGCCATGCGCTCCACGCCGTGCGCGGCCTCGGCGTGGGCCGCGGAGAACTCGTGGTGCGGGAAGCGCAGGTCACTGCCGCCGCCCTGGACGGCGAACGAGGAGCCCAGGCGGTTGGTGGCGATGGCGGAGCACTCCACGTGCCAGCCGGGTCGTCCGGCGCCGAAGGGCGAGTCCCAGGCGGGCTCGCCGTCGCGGTGGGCGCGCCAGACCAGCGCGTCCATCGGGTGCCGCTTGCCGGGACGCTCCGGGTCTCCGCCACGCTCGCCGAAGAAGCGGGCCATCGTCTCGGAGTCGTAGCGCGACTCGTAGCCGAACTGTTCGGTGAAGGTGTGGTCGACGTAGACGTCGGGGAAATCGTCGTCGAGACGGTAGGCGGCACCGGCGGTGACCAGGCGCTCGACCATGTCGATGACCTCGTCGACCGACTCCATCGCGCCGACGTAGTCTCGCGGCGGGACGACGGAGAGCGCCGCCATGTCCGAGCGGAAGAGGTCGATCTGGCTGTCGCCGAGCTCGCGCCAGTCCACCCCGTCGCGCTCGGCCCGCTCGAACAGCGGGTCGTCGACGTCGGTGATGTTCTGCACGTAGTGCACGCCGTGACCGTTGTCGAGCAGCTGGCGGATCGCCAGGTCGAAGGTCACGTAGGTGGCCGCGTGGCCGAGGTGGGTGGAGTCGTACGGGGTGATCCCGCAGACGTAGACACCGACCTCGCCGGCCGGTGTCAGGGTGCCGGTGTCGACCGGCAGGACGTGGTCGGCGGCGGTGTCGTGGAGAGTGAGCGGGACACCGTCACCGGCGAGGACGGGGACGTCGGGGGTGGGCCAGGAACGCATGGGGCCTGAGTCTAGTCACCCCGGGCCCGGCGGTACGCCACCGGTGGGGCCGGTGCGTGGATCAGGCGTTGATCATGCCGGTGGCCAGCAGGATCAGCACGATCACACCCACCGGGATGCGCCACAGGGCGAACCAGGCGAAGGAGTGGTTGGCGACGAACTTCAGCAACCAGGCGATCGAGACGTAACCCAGGACGAAGGCGATGGCGGTGCCCACGACCAGCTGGGGCGCGCTGGCGGCCTGCCCGGCGGCGGGGTCGAAGGCGTCCGGCAGGCTGAACAGGCCGGACGCCAGGACGGCGGGGATGGCCAGCAGGAAGGAGAAGCGGGTGGCGACCTCACGGTCGAGGTTGAGGAACAGGCCGGCGGACACCGTCGCACCGGAGCGCGACACCCCGGGGATCAGCGCCAGGCACTGGGCGAAGCCCATGAGCAGGGCGTCCTTCATGGTGAGCTTGTCGTAGCTGCGCTGGTGGGTGCCGACCTTCTCCGCCCAGATGAAGACGAAGGAGAACAGGATCAGCACGATCGCGGTGATCCACAGGTTGCGCAGGTTGTCGCGGATGAGGTCCTTGGCGAGGAAGCCGATCAGACCGACCGGGATCGTCGCGGCGATGACCATCCAGCCCATGCGGTAGTTCTGGTTGTCGCGCTTGGCCGGGTCGAAGACACCGGCGAACCAGGCCGACAGGATCATCCAGATGTCCTTGGCGAAGAACACCAGCACCGCCAGCTCGGTACCCAGCTGGATCACGGCGGTGAAGGACGCGCCCGCGTCCTCCCCCCAGATCAGCTGGGAGACGATGCGCATGTGCCCTGAGGAGGACACCGGCAGGAACTCGGTGAGCCCCTGGACGATCGAGAGGATGATGGTCTGCAACCACCCCATGTCGGTGGTGGTGACGACGTCGCCGGCGTCGGAGGCGAGATGTGAGGAAAACTCCATGGCTGACGAGAGTACCCTGCCGCGACCCCGCCATCACCTCGCCGTCACTTCGCGACAGCCCCCCGCCCCGACACAGGCCGGAGTCCCGCACCGCGTGTAGTAGCGTGATTGGCGTGAGAAGCCTGTTGACACAGCCGCGGATGAGCCCGGCCAAGCCCCTGACCGTCGCGGCCCTGGCCATGGTGCCGCTGGTGACGTTGTCGGGGTGCGCCGAGCAGATGATCGGGACCGACGGTTCCGACGACGGTGACGGGGAGACCGTGGTCGGCGTCGCCGCCAAGCCGCTGGAGTCCCCCGACACCGACGCCTCCGACGTGACGGGCACGCTCGACTCCGGCGAGGCCCTGCTGGGCCTGGTCCGCGCCGGCGTGGGGACGTCCGTCACCGAAGACTCCCCCGCCCCGGTCGCCGCGCTGGAGCAGGGGCGGCTGGTGATCGGCCCGCTGGAGGACGTGGCGTCCGGCTCCGCACCGTCGGTGGACGTCGACGACACGTGCACCACGGTGACCGGTGCGGTCGACGGCGTCGTGCTGGGCTGTGGGACGACCGTGCGCATCCTCGACGCCGAAGGCCAGGAGGTGCGCAGTCTCGAGGCCCCCGGCGAGGTGACCGCCGCCGCGGTGCACCCCGACGGCAAGGTGGCGTTGACCGTGGAGTCCGACAGCGACGTCCACTGGTTCGACGCCGACGGCGAGGAGACCAGCTCCGAGGACATGACCGCCACCGGCAGCGACATGCAGCTGGTCGGCAACACCCGCAACGCCGACAACGAGGACGACGCCGACAACGAGGACGCGGAGTGGCGCGCCGCGCTCATCGACGCGCAGCAGACCAGCGTCACCGACATCGACATCGCCGGCGAGTCGCGCGTGGCCGCGCTGCGCATCGGCCAGGGCGTGGGGACGGTCTCCGCCGGCACGCAGCCCGACGGGGTGCTCGTCGCCTCCGACGCCCGTCGCGGACAGGCACTGGTCTACACCCTCACCGACGTCATCCGGCACACCCAGGCGGTGCCCACCGGTGAGGGCGCGTGGGCGGTGCTGTGGGACTCCGAGCGTGAGGTCATGTGGGTGTCCACCACCGGCGACAACACGCTGACCGGCTACGACCTGTCGACCGGCACACCGGAGGAGGTCGGCAAGGTGCCGACGACCTCGGACGTGCGCCACATCATCGACGACGGCAGCGGCGACCTGCTGCTCGTCGCCGCCGACGGGACCCGTGAACTCATCCCCGCCGACGACCTCCCCAGCTAACCCTCCCGAGAGGACACCAGACTCATGACCACCTTCCGTGCCTTCCGCGGGGCCGTCTACGACTCCTCACTGCGCGTGCTGTTCACGCTGCGGGCCGAACGCATCCACGGGCTGATGACGTCCGCACTGTCCGTGGCCGCCCGGTCCGCCGCGGCGCGCGCGGCACTGCGCCGCTGCCTCGTGGTCACCGACCCGGTGCTCGCGCAGACCGTCGCCGGGGTCCGCTTCCCCCGCCCGCTGGGGCTGGCCGCCGGCTTCGACAAGAACGCCACCGAGGTCGACGTGTGGGGCCCGCTCGGATTCGGTTCGGCAGAGGTCGGCACCGTCACCGCGGTGCACCAGCCGGGCAACCCGACCCCCCGCCTGTTCCGCCTCCCGGCCGACCGGGCGCTGCTCAACCGGATGGGCTTCAACAACGACGGTGCACTGGCCGCGGCCAAGCGCCTGGGAACCCGGGTCTCCCCCGAACCGGTGGGGGTGAACCTCGGCAAGACGAAGAACACGCCCGTGGAGTGCGCCCCCGGCGACTACTTCGAGTCCGCCCGCGCCGTCGACGACGTCGCCGACTACCTGGTGATCAACGTCTCCTCGCCCAACACCCCCGGGCTGCGCGACCTGCAGGCCGTGGAGAGCCTGCGGCCGATCGTGGAGTCCGTGCGCCAGGCCAGCGACCGGCCCCTGTTCGTGAAGATCGCCCCCGACCTCACCGACGAGGACGTGGACGCGGTCACCGACATGGCCCTGGAGTTCGGCCTCACCGGTCTGATCGCCACGAACACGACCATCAGCCGGGACAACCTCGCCACCGGCGCCTCCGACGTGAAGGCGCTCGGTGCCGGCGGGATCTCCGGCGCCCCGGTGGCAGACCGGGCGCTCGAGGTGCTGCGGCGTATCCGGCAGCGCGCCGGCGACCGTCTCGTCCTGATCGGCGTCGGCGGCATCGAGACACCGGAGCAGGCGTGGGAACGCATCGGCGCCGGGGCGACCCTGCTGCAGGGCTACACCGGCTTCATCTACGGCGGCCCCGACTGGATCCGGGACATCCACCTCGGTATCGCCCACCAGGTGCGGCAGCACGGTCTGACGAACCTCTCCGAGGCCGTCGGTGCCGAACTTCCCTGGAAGGACTAGCCGAACTGCCCGGGGGCGGTCGGTCGTCTAGTTCTCGGCCCAGCCCCAGAGCAGGCCGCGGGCGGTGGCCGTGAAGTTCAGGTTGAATCCGAGGATCGTCGGGGTGGAGCGGTCGTTGATCTCCAGGAACTGCGGGAGGGCGTGCACGGCGAAGATGTAGCGGTGCGGACCGTGCCCGGCCGGGGGCATCGCACCGTAGTAGCCGCGGCTGCCCGAGTCGCCGCGCAGCGCCATCGCCCCGTCCGGCAGGCCGGCCAGCTCGGCGTCGCCCGTGCCGGCGTCCAACGAGGTGACCGAGGCCGGGATGTTGAACACCGCCCAGTGCCAGTAGCCCGACGTCGTCGGCGCGTCCGGGTCGAAGCAGGTCACCGCGTAGGACTGCGTACCCTCCGGAGCCCCCGACCACGACAGCTGCGGGGAGACGTCGCTCCCGCCGAGCTGGTCGCCGGGCAGACGGTCACCGTCACCGAAGTCCGCGCTGGAGACCTCCAGGCGCGGCAGGTCGGTCAGCGGGGCGTAGGGGTCCGCGGCGGGGAACCGGTCGTCGAGGTAGGTGGGCTGGTGGTGGGTCTTGTCACTCATGGCAACCAGTATGCCGCAGTGTTTCGTACCCCGCAGTAAGACTCTGAAGTCATAGCCTGTGGTGGCCCGACCTGTGCCCCGATATACGCGCCGGCCTGGGCATTCGGCACAGATTTGTCACCGCGGCACCGACTCGTTATAGTTACCGGAGTGCGACGGACACAGGGTTGGATATCAGCCGCGACCGTGTTCGGCGTCCGCATCCATGTCCGGGTGGCGGAATGGCAGACGCGCTAGCTTGAGGTGCTAGTGTCCTATTAACGGACGTGGGGGTTCAAGTCCCCCTCCGGACACCACAGAAGAGGCCCACTACGGTGGGCCTCTTCGTCGTTTCAACTGACCCTCGCGAAGGCGTACCCGACATGTCCAGAGACCACCTGCTCCCCTTCGCCGGGCTCGTGGCTCTGGGGATCGCCGTCGTGGTCGCGGCCGTGCTCCTGCCCACCCCGGACCTCGACTCCGTGCGCACCACCGTGGAGAACAGCGGGAGCGTCGCGTGGGTGACCTTCCTGGCCCTGATGGTCGGCGCCACCCAGCTGCCTGTCCCCCGCACCATCTGGACGGTGTCCGCCGGCGTGCTCTTCGGCCCCCTCGTCGGCAGTGTGCTGGCACTCACCGGCATGGCCCTGTCGGTGACGCTGTCGCTGCTCCTCGTACGCTGGATCGGCGGCCCGGCCGTGCGTCGTGCCGAGACCATGCCGCGCGTGCACGCCCTGCAGCGGGCCCTGGAGGCCCGTGGCTGGCTCGCGGTCCTCGGGCTGCGCATGGTCCCCCTGGTCCCCTTCAGCCTGCTGAACTACGCCTGCGGGCTGAGCCGCATCCCGCTGGTGTCCTGTGTGCTGGCGACCGTGGTGGGCTCCGCCCCGCTCACCGTCGCCCTCGTAGTCTCCGCGGACACGCTGGCCGGCGGTGGTGAACCGTGGTTCCTGCTGCTCAGCGTGGTGCTCGCCGTGGTGGGCCTGGCGCTCACCGCCGGTGCGTTGCGCGGCGTGCGGGCCGAACTCGCGGCGGCGGGGACCGGGCCGGTCAAGCCCTGACAGTAGACACACATGTAGGGTGGCGGGCATGTACTCCGTCCACGCCACATACCGCGGAACGTCACTCCGGCGGGCCGACTACGTCCGACAGGTCGCCGACGCCCTGGGCAACGCCCACAACGTCGTCGACGTCCGGGTCCTGGGGCCCGGTGAACTCGCCGTCCTCGCCGACGACGCGGACAGTGCCTCGGGCGTCGTGATGAACCTCATCCAGGCCGGCGACTTCGCCATCGGGATCGGCGCCGTGGTCGGCGGGGACGGAGAGGCGGACGGGCGGGAGGACGCGTCGGACGCCGTGCTGCGCGACCAGCTCGTGGCGGCGTCCGGCCGGGCGGTGCGGGGTTCCCGGCGTGCCGGCATGATCCGTGCGAGGGTCGAGCAGGCCGGTCCCGGTGGCGTGCAGGCGGTGGGGCGTGGCGCGGACGTGGCCGGGGACATCGCCGCGGCGTTCACCCTGGTCTCCCACGTACTGAACCGCCGCACCGCCGAAGGGCGGGAGGCGACGGCTCTGGTCCGGCAGGGCCACCTGCAGAGTGAGGCGGCGGAGATGCTGGGCATCTCGAAACAGGCTATGTCTCAGCGTCTTTCTGCTGCGGGGTGGCAGGCTGAGCAGGCTGGTTGGCTTCTGGCTGTCCATATGTTGGCCAGGACGGAGACTCTTCCCCTCGGGTGATCGCCGCCGCCTCCTCGGTCGCCGCGGAGGAGGCGGATGAGGAGGTGGCGGACGGGGACGCAGGTGACGGGGTGGGCACGTCGGTCGGTTCGTCGACCGAGCGGTTGGCCACCGCATTGGCCTCGGCCACGGCCTTGGCGATCTCGGGGGCGGACTCGGTGTTGAACCAGTTCTCCGAGGTCGTCTCGTTGGCGACGTCGCGGAAGGACTCGTCGACCGGGGTCGGCTCGTAGCGGAAGGTGCCGTCCTCGTCCTTGTTCGCGAAGGCCTTCGCGAACTGCTCCAGGGAGTCGCCGAACTGCATCGGCAGCATCCACACCTTGTTCGCGTCGCCCTGCGCCATCTCCGGGAGCTTCTCCAGGTACTGGTAGGACAGCACCTCCGGGGTGACCTGGGAGGACTTGATGGCGGCGGTGACCTTCTGGATCGCCTTCGCCTGGCCCTGCGCCTCGAGGTACTTCGCGGCACGCTCACCCTCGGCCAGCAGCATGCGAGCCTGTCGCTCGGCCTCTGCGGAGAGGATCTGGGCGTGCTTGTCACCCTCGGCACCGAGGATCCGGGCCTGCTTCTTACCCTCGGCGGTCTTGATGTCCGACTCGCGCTGGCCCTCGGCGGTGAGGATCATCGCACGCTTCTCACGGTCCGCCTTCATCTGCATCTCCATGGACTGCTGGATGGAGGGCGGCGGGTCGATGGCCTTGAGCTCCACGCGGCTGATGCGCAGGCCCCAGCGGGTGGTGGCGGCGTCCAGCTCGCCGCGCAGCCGACGGTTGATCACGTCACGGGAGGTCAGCGTCTCCTCCAGCGTCATGCCGCCGACGACGTCACGCAGCGTGGCCACGGAGATCTGCTCGACGCCGATGATGTAGTCGTTGACACCGTAGATCGCCCGCGCGGCGTCGTTGATCTGGAAGGTCACGACGATGTCGATGGCCACGGTCAGGTTGTCCTGGGTGATCACGGCCTGGGGAGGGAACGACACGACCTGCTCACGGGTGTCCACCCGGTCGCGGACCCGGTCGATGAACGGCACGAGGATCGTCAGCCCGCCGGACACCGTCCTGGTGTAGCGGCCGAGTCGCTCGATGACCGCAGCCTCCCCCTGTGGGATCAAGGCCACGGACTTGAACAGGGCTACTGCGACGAGGATGACGAGGAGGATCAGAAGGATCGAGATCATCTCCACGGGTCACACTCCTTTCCACACCACGGCTGTGGTGCCGTCAATGGAGACGACCTGCACACGGTCCCCTTCACTGAATGAGGACCCGGGGTGTGCCGCCCGGGCTGACCAGATCTCGCCGGCGATGCGCACCTGGCCCGACGAGTTCTCGGAGGTGACGTCGGTCAGGACCTGCGCCGGCTGCCCCTCGAGCTCCTTGGTGGTGAACTCCCGGACCTCGCCCTGCGCGATGTAGCGGCGCCGAAGCACCGGGCGCAACAGCAGCAGCGTGGCCGCGGAGGTGGCCCCGAAGACACCGACCTCCGCCCACACCGGGATGTCCACGACGGCGACCCCGGCGGTGGTCAGGGCGGCGACCGCGAGCATCAGCAACGTGAAGTCCATGACCAGGAATTCGCCGACCGCGAGGACGGCCGCTGCAATCAACCAGATAATCGGGCCCATGCCCGCAGAATATCAGTTCGCGGGGTTCCCGGGTTCCGTGACGAAGTCCACGAGACGTTCGACGGCCCCGATGAGGGTGGCGTCGAGATCCCGGAACGTCCGCACCTTGGAGTACACGTGCCGCCACCCCTCGGTCGGCGTGCCCCACCCCAGCCGCTGGCACACGCCGGTCTTCCAGTCCTCCCCGTAGGGAACCTTCGGCCAGGCCCGGATGCCGACGGTCGCCGGTTTCACCGCCTCCCAGATGTCGATGTACGGGTGTCCGGTCACCATCACGTCCGGTCCGAGACCCTGGGTCAGCCGGGTCTCCTTCGACCCCTCCACCAGGTGGTCGGCGAGCACTCCGACCCGCCTGCCGGGGCCCGGGCGGAACTCCTCGAGCATGGCGGGCAGGTTGTCGAGTCCCTCGATGAATTCCACCACGACCCCCTCCACGCGCAGGTCGTGGCCCCACACCTGCTCGACGATGGCGGCGTCGTGCAACCCCTCCACCCAGATCCGCGAGGGGGCCGCGACCTTGGCGCGCACGTCCCTGACCCTGCGCGACCCGGAGTTCGAGCGCTGCTGGTCCTGCGGCGTCTGCGACGGGGCCACGTAGCGGGTGAGGGTGACCGGCCGACCGTCGACGAGGAAGCCCCCGGGACGCAACTTGAACAGACGGTCGCGGCCGTGCCGGTCCTCCAGCCGGACGAACTGCCCGTCGTAGGTCTTCTCGAAACCGACGACGGCGCCGACCCAGCCCCCGTCGGCGACCTCGACGACGGTGCCCGGCTTCGCGGGCATTTCCGGTGCCGGCGGGGCCTGGCGGGAACGGTGCCCCCCGGCCGCCCCCTGCCCGTCTCCGGAACCCCCGAGGAGGTCACGGCCGTACCTGTCGTTGAAGCTCATGGGCTCCAACTCTAGGCTAGGTGCAATGTCGTCAAGAAACCCCGCCGGTGACGCCACCGGCACGAGGCGGGCCACCCCGCTGCGCGAACAACTGTGGTCCCCGGTGCAGAACACCACCGTCTGGCTGGGATGGTGGCTGCACGGCCTCGTCTCCGCCGACGACGTCATCGACGCGTTCCAGGACGTCCAGGGCCCGGCGCACTCCCTGACCGTCGACCCCGGCGGCGACGACCCCTTCGCCGGACGCTTCGACGACCGTGCCACCGGCCTGGTCGACCTGCTGCACGCCGTGCGCGAGGTCACCCGTGACGTCCCCGTCGAGCTGTCCTCGCGTCCCCTCGTCGGACTCGTCCTCGCCGGTCCCGGCGACCCGCCGGCCCTGCCCGCGGGAAGCCGCGGGGCGGCCGCGGTGTCACGCGCCGGTGCCGGTATCAGCGTCGCCGACGCCGACCCGCTGGTCACCCATGTCGTCGTGCCCACGGTCGTGGACAACTCGCTGGTGCAGTGGGTGTGGTACCGGTGCGAAGGCCGCGTGCGCGCCGGCGAGTTCTACGGCCCCGGCGAGGCGGACACCCGGCTGCGCGAGGCCACGGAGGCCGCGGCCGCACTCGTCGAGGCGTCCGGCACGACCGGGATCCGTCACCACTCCCCGCGCCTGGCGGTCGGCGCCCTGACCGACTTCTTCGGTCTGCCCGGACTGCCGCCCGGGGTCTCGCCGCGGGCGGAGAAGCTCATGGCCCGTGCCGACGTCGTCGCCTCCGTCATCGAGGTCACCCGCGCGACCGACCACGGCGCCGAACTCGACCCGCAGCTGCTGCCGCTGTCCGGGGCGGTGCGCACAGCGAGAATCACCGCAGTCGACCACGCGATGCGTGAACTCCTGCGGTGATGTCGGTGTGACGGGGCCGCCGTGGCCCCGGGTGCGCTACTCGATCATGCGCACGGCCATCGGCTCGATCCCGTCCCAACGGACCGGCGAGACCTTGACCACGTCGCCGGACTGCGGTGCCTCGAGCATCGTCCCGTCGCCCAGGTACAGGGCCACGTGGGAGCTGCCGCCCACACCCCAGAAGAGCATGTCGCCACGCTTGGCGTCGCCGACCGGGACCTGGTTTCCGGAGGTGTACTGGTAGCCCGAGTACTTCTCCAGCTGGATGCCGGCCGCGGCGAAGGAGTAGACCATCAGACCGGAGCAGTCGAAACCGACCTTGGAGTAGTCGCCGTGGGAGTCGGCGACGCCACCGTCACGCACACCCATGGTGGGACCGTCGGCGTTGCCGCCGCCCCAGGCGTAGGTCACGCCCAGCTGGCCCATGCCGCGCTCGATGACGCGCTCGATCTGCTCCTCGCTGGTACCGGAGGAGTCCGGCTCCGCAGGCTCCTCACCCTCACCGGGGTTGACCTCCGGCAGGACGCCCTCCTCGCCTTCGGTGCCCTCGACACCCTCGACGCCCTCGGTGCCTTCGGTACCTTCAGGCAGGTTTGCGTAGGCGTTGGCGGCCGACTCACGGCCGGCGTTCGTCGCAGCCTCGAGAGCCCCGTCGGGGTCGCCGGAGAGGTGGGAGCTGATGCCGGCGTACGCGGCATCGCCCGCCGCGCCGACGAGTCCGTCGATCGCGGCCTGCCTCAAGGCGTCACCCTCGGTGCTGCCGTCGAAGCTCCCCGGGATCTCGTCGACCTCGGGCACCTCACCGGTGTCGGCGGCGTCGTCGGCCTCGTCGGCCTCGGTGTCGTCGACGAGCTGGTCGTCGAGCGGCTCCTCGGTCACCGCGTCCTCACCGGTGGCCTCGTCCGTGGTGTCCTCGGTGACTTCGTCGGTCGCCTCGTCGGTCGCCTCGTCAGCGGTCGGACCGGCGACCTCGTCGCTCTCACCGTTGCCGTCGTCGACGTCGACCTTCGTGTCGACGGCGGGCGTCGACTCGATACCGTCGGCGGCCGCCTCGGCGGCGCGGCGCTTGTCGAAGGAGCTGGCGGCGGCGTTCTCGGAGACCTTGTCCACGGCCTTCTTCGCGGCAGCCAGACGCGACTGCGCATCGGACAGGGTGTTCTTGACGCGCTCGAGTTCCGCGGACTTCGCGGAGATCGTCGACTGTGCGTCGGTGAACGCCTTCTCCGCGGCGGAGTGTGCGTCACGGGCCGCGGTGACGAGACCGTCGGCGTCATCGCGGGAGACGCGCAACGAGGACTCCTCGTTGGCGGCCTGGGTGCGCGCGAGGTCGAGCTTGTCGATGTCGGCCTGCTGCTTCTCGGCGGCCATCCGCATGTAGGTCGCGCGGTCGATCGTGTCGCCCGTCGCGTCCGACCCGGAGGCCAGTGCGATCGGGGCCGAGTCGCCGCCGCGGGTGTATGCGGAGCGGGCCAGCTCGTCGAGGGTGGACTGCGCGTCCTTGACCTCGGAGTCGGATCCGTCGAGACGGCTACGCGCCTCGGTGACGTTGTCCTGTGCCTCCTGGGCGGCGCGCTGGCTCCGGTCCACGTCGACGCGAGCCTTGTTCACCGACTCACGGAGCCCACCGAGCTCGAGTTCCAGTGAAGACACCTCACCCTCTGTCGAGGAGACGGTGCCAACGAGGTCGGCGAGGTAGGCCTCGGCGGTCTGGTCTTCAGCGCTCGATGAGCTGTCGGACGGGGCGGCGACGGCAGTGGCGGCGGGGACAGCGAGTCCTGCGGCCACCGCGAAGGACAGCAGCGCCCGAGTGGACCGGACGGTCGACCTGCGGACGGTGCCGCGGGTGTTCAGCCTAAGTGCCACGGTGAGTCTCTCCTTGCAATGGCGTACCGGTCATTACGGTCAAGTCGTCGTTCTTGACGTCAGCCTGTCTCGGCCACCTGTCCACCGCGCTTCCCCGCGAGGTGGTCCAGGGCCCGGGCCCAGGTTCCGGCGGCCCGGTTGATCACCGCCGGAAATGTCACGAACAGGTCTCGTTCCGATATCGGATCGTTACCAATTGACGACAACTGAACCGTAAGCCACTCCGGACCCATGCGAAACCCGAATCCCACTAACCACATAAGAATCAGCAGGCACACTTGTCACGCTGAATGCCTTGACCTGCAGCCACAGAGGCCAGTTCCTTAAATGTGATCTTTGTCACAAAGATGGTGGCTTCGGCGTGTCCCGTTGCAATGATCCCCCGAGGTCAACTCAAACTCTGAACCTTGACTTGAGCATAGACAATCCCAGTGCCTTGACTAGTGTATTCGCGCGGCTCCCCGCCCCTATTTATGATGGCTCGCGCTAGCTTCTAACTGCAGAACTGTCTGGGCGCCACGGGGGCGCTCTCCGGGCTTCCGCTCAGCGGCGGTAGGTGATGCGGGCGAACACGGCGGTGGCTGCGACCGCGAGCAGGACGCCCGCGACGGCCAGGACGTAGATCCAGGAGAACGCCGGCTGGGCGTCCTCGGCGGAAGACAGGAACGCGGCCACGTCCTGCGGTCCCGTCGAGCCGTGGAGCTCGCCCTGGGTCGACTCGATCTGGTAGCGCGACATCACGTCGCTGACGACCTGGGTGTTGTTCGGGGCGCTGACGACGACCGTCGACGCCTCCGCGCCCGCCTCGCCGGAGTCCTTCACGGTCTGCGCCAGATTGCGCAGGTCCGTGGACTGGAGTGCGTCGGTGTCGACGACCACGACCCCCACGCCGTCGTCGGCGAGGTCCCGGTAGCCGGCCAGGTCCGAGGCGGACGGCTGCTCCCCCGCCTGGGAGGTCGAGTACCCGGTCTCGGCGATGTCGTCGAGGACCGCCTGCAGGTCGACGTTCTCGAAGTCCACGGCGTGCTCATTTCGCTGGAGGTGGGTGGGTTTGTTATCTGACTGTATAGATTTCTAGCACCTGACCCCGCCGTCCGGGGGTGCCGACACGCGGGGTTGGGACGCATAAATCTCTACGTCCTGCGGTTATGTAGCATTACGGTCGTACTGTTATAGTAGTTCCGACGGAATCCGCGACAACTGCTGACACAATGGTGGTAGTCCGCGACGGCACCATCGTGCCCGGTGCCGGGGACCAGGTCCAGACGAGGTCCGTGAGGTCCGCGCCGCGGGATGACGTCAGACGAACGTCAACACAACTGACGACGATAACGAGAAGAGATTCAGGAGTACTGCCGTGACTGACAGCAAGAATTCTTTTGGAGCAGAGGGGACTCTGGAGGTCGGTGACCGGTCCTACAAGATGTACCGCCTGAGCGCGGTCCCGGGTATGGAGAAGCTGCCCTACTCGCTGAAGGTCCTCGGAGAGAACCTTCTCCGCAACGAGGACGGCGCGAACGTCACCAGTGAGCACATCCAGGCCATCGCCAACTGGGACCCGTCCGCCGACCCGAGCATCGAGATCCAGTTCACCCCGGCACGTGTGGTCATGCAGGACTTCACCGGTGTGGCCTGCGTGGTCGACCTCGCCACCATCCGCGACGCGGTCGTGGCCCTCGGCGGCGACGCCGACCAGGTCAACCCGCTGAACCCGGCCGAGATGGTCATCGACCACTCGGTCATCATCGAGGCGTTCGGTGACGAGAACGCCCTCGAGCAGAACGTGGCCATCGAGTACCAGCGCAACGAGGAGCGTTACAAGCTCCTGCGTTGGGCCACCGGCGCCTTCGACAACTTCCGCGTCGTGCCTCCCGGAACCGGCATCGTCCACCAGGTCAACATCGAGTACCTGGCCCGGTCGATCTTCGACAAGGACGGCATGGCCTACCCCGACACCTGTGTCGGTACCGACTCCCACACCACGATGGAGAACGGCCTGGGCATCCTGGGCTGGGGCGTCGGCGGCATCGAGGCCGAGGCGGCGATGCTCGGCCAGCCGATCTCCATGCTCATCCCCCGCGTCGTCGGCTTCAAGCTCTCCGGTGAGATCCCCGTGGGCGTCACCGCCACCGACGTGGTGCTGACCATCACCGACATGCTGCGCCAGCACGGCGTGGTCGGCAAGTTCGTCGAGTTCTACGGCAAGGGTGTCGCCGAGCTGCCGCTCGCCAACCGTGCCACCATCGGCAACATGTCCCCGGAGTTCGGCTCCACCGCCGCGATGTTCCCCATCGACAAGGAGACCGTCGACTACCTGGCGCTGACCGGTCGCGACCAGGAGACCCTGGACCGCGTCGAGGCCTACGCCAAGGAGCAGGGCATGTGGCTCGACCCGGAGAACGACGCCGAGTACTCCGAGTACCTCGAGCTCGACCTCTCCACCGTCGTGCCCTCCATCGCCGGCCCGAAGCGTCCCCAGGACCGCATCGAGCTCTCCGACTCCAAGGCACAGTTCCGTAAGGACCTGCACAACTACGCCGACAGCAACTCCGGCAACGCCGACGCCCAGAACTTCGTCGCCGAAGGCGGCAACGTCGGCGGCCACACCGGCAACCCGGCCACCGCCGCGGACGCCAAGGGCAACCTGCCGTCCGCAGCCACCGGCAACGAGGGCCGTCCGTCCAACCCGATCGAGATCAACTACGACGGCAAGGACATGGTCCTGGACCACGGCATGGTCGGCATCGCGTCGATCACGTCCTGCACCAACACCTCGAACCCCTCCGTCATGGTCGGCGCCGGCCTGCTGGCCCGCAAGGCTGCGGAGCTGGGTCTGCATTCCGCACCGTGGGTCAAGACCTCCATCGCCCCCGGCTCCCAGGTCGTCACCGGCTACTTCGAGGCCGCCGACCTGTGGAAGGACCTGGAGGCCATGGGCTTCTACCTCGTGGGTTACGGCTGCACCACCTGCATCGGTAACTCCGGTCCCCTGCCGGAGGCCATCTCCGAGGGCATCAACGAGGCCGACCTCGCCGCCACCGCCGTGCTGTCCGGTAACCGTAACTTCGAGGGACGTATCTCCCCCGACATCAAGATGAACTACCTGGCGTCCCCGATCCTCGTGATCGCCTACGCCATCGCCGGCACCATGGACTTCGACTTCGAGACCCAGCCGCTGGGCCAGGACAACGACGGCAACGACGTCTTCCTGCGCGACATCTGGCCGGCCACCGAGGAGATCGAGTCGGTCATCAAGTCCTCGATCACCAAGGAGCTCTACTCCGAGGACTACGCCGACGTCTTCAAGGGCGACGAGCGCTGGCAGTCCCTGCCCGTGCCGGAGGGCAAGACCTTCGCCTGGGACGACGCCTCCTCGTACATCCGCAAGGCACCGTACTTCGACGGCATGGAGCCCACCCCGGGCCCCGTCTCCGACGTCAGCGGCGCCCGCGTCCTGGCGCTGCTGGGCGACTCGGTCACCACCGACCACATCTCCCCGGCGTCCTCCATCAAGCCCGGCACCCCGGCAGCCCAGTACCTGGACTCCAAGGGCGTCGAGCGCAAGGACTACAACTCGCTGGGTGCCCGTCGTGGCAACCACGAGGTCATGGTCCGCGGTACCTTCGCCAACATCCGTCTGCAGAACCAGCTGCTCGACGGCGTGACCGGCGGCTACACCCGCGACTTCACCCAGGAGGGTGGCCCGCAGTCGTTCATCTACGACGCCTCCGTCAACTACCGCGAGCAGGAGACCCCGCTGGTCGTCCTCGGCGGCAAGGAGTACGGCACCGGTTCCTCGCGTGACTGGGCCGCCAAGGGCACCCTGCTGCTGGGCGTCAAGGCCGTCATCGCCGAGAGCTTCGAGCGCATCCACCGCTCCAACCTGGTCGGCATGGGTGTCATCCCGCTGCAGTTCCCGGAGGGCGAGTCCTGGAAGTCCCTGGGCCTGGACGGCACCGAGACCTTCGACCTGGCCGGCATCGAGGCCCTGAACGAGGGCACCACCCCGGACTCCGTCCACGTGACCGCCACCAAGGAGGACGGCAACGTCGTCGAGTTCGACGCCGTCACCCGTATCGACACCCCCGGTGAGGCCGCGTACTACCGCAACGGCGGCATCCTGCAGTTCGTCCTGCGCAACATGATGGAAAACAGCTAGTCCGGCTAGTCCCGTAGTCCATCCCCGCCCGCCCCGCGGACTCCGTGAGGCGGGCGGACGTGTACCGGAGAGGGGTGCCCGTCCATGCCCAAGGTCAGTGAAACTGATCTCTCAGAACGGCGCACCGACATCCTCCGCGCAGCCAGGACCTGCTTCGTGACCTACGGTTACGACGGGGCGACGGTGTCACGCCTGGAGAAGGAGACCGGGAAGTCCCGGGGAGCCATCTTCCACCACTTCCGCAACAAGGAGACCCTCTTCCGTGAGGTCGCCCACCGCGACATGGTGCGCATGACCGACCTCGCCGGAAACCGGGGAATGATCGGCCTGATCAGGTACCTCCTGGAGGACCCCGAACTCGCCGAGTGGTGGGGCCTGCGGGTGGAGATCACCCGACGGATCCGGCTCGACGACGAACTCCGGGGCGTGTGGGAGGCCGACCAGAACGCGCTGCGAGGGGCGGTCACCGAACGCCTCGAGGAGCAACGGGAGTCCGGTCGGCTGCGCACCGACATCTCCACGGCCACCACGCTGCAGCTCCTGGAGCTCGTACTCGAGGGCGTGATGGCGCACCTGGTGTCCGACCGCGAGAGCGGGCTCCTCCCGGAGGCGCTCGACATCGTCGAGCAGTCCCTGCGTTCCGCGGAGGTCCGCGACAGCGCGTGAGTGTGCGTGCGTGAATGCGCCCGAGGCACCCACCGGCCAGACCCCCTGGCCCGGTGGGTGCCTCGTCGCGTCCGGCAAGTAGCATGGTGTCTCATGATCGCGATCATGACCGTTACCGGGCGAGACCACACCGGAATCATCGCAGCCGTGTCTACCGCATGTGCTGACCTGCAGATCAACATCCGCAACGTCTCCCAGACCATCATGGACGACTGGTTCACGATGATCCTGCACGTCGAACTCCCCGAGGACCTGTCGGTCACCGAGGTCAACGCGCGGATGAGCGAGGTGGAACAGCGGGAGAAGCTGGTCATCACGATCCAGTCCCAGGCCATCTTCGACGCGATGCACGAGATCTGAGGTTCCGGGACACCATGACTGCATTCCTGCCCTCGTCCTCGATCCTCGAGACCATCGAGATGATCCAGCGCTACCGTCTCGACATCCGCACGGTGACCATGGGGATCAACCTCCTGCCCGCCGTCCGGGCGACGCCGGAGGCCACCTGTGAGGCGGTCTACGACCTGGTGACCTCGCGTGCCGAGCACCTCGTCCCGGTGTGTTCCGGCATCGAGGAGGAGCTCGGCATCCCGATCGTGAACAAGCGCATCTCGGTCACCCCGGTGGCCCTGGTGTCCTCCGCGGTGCCCGGCTGTGACCCGGTGGACATCGCCCGCGCGCTCGACCGTGCCGCGGTCGCCGTGGGCGTGAACTTCATCGGCGGCTACTCCGCCCTCGTGGAGAAGGGCGGTTCCTCCGGCGACAAGCGGCTGATCCGCTCCATCCCGGAGGCGCTGAGCGAGACGGACGTCGTCTGCTCGTCGGTCAACATCGCGTCCTCACGCGCGGGCATCAACATGAACGCGGTGCGTGAGATGGGCCAGGTCGTCAAGGACTGCGCCGAGGCCACCGCCGACCGCAGTTCGATCGCCTGCGCCAAGCTCGTCGTCTTCGCCAACTCGGTAGGCGACAACCCCTTCATGGCCGGTGCCTTCCACGGCATCGAGGAGCCGGACTGCGTGATCAGCGTCGGCGTCTCCGGCCCCGGCGTCGTGGACCGCGCGGTCGCCGCCCTGGGCCCGGAGGCCCGGCTCGACGAGATCGCCGAGGAGATCAAGCGCGCGGCGTTCAAGGTGACCCGCACCGGCCAGCTCGTGGGCACGATGGCCGCGGAGCGTCTGGGCGTGCCCTTCGGCATCGTGGACCTCTCGCTGGCCCCGACGGCCGACATCGGTGACTCCGTCGCCCACATCCTGGAGCACATGGGCCTGGGTCAGGTCGGCGGGCACGGCACCACCGCCGCTCTCGCCCTGCTCAACGACGCGGTGAAGAAGGGCGGCATGATGGCCTGCTCGCGCGTCGGCGGGCTCTCCGGCTCCTTCATCCCGGTCTCCGAGGACGCCGGCATGATCGACGCGGTGCGTGCCGGGAACCTGACCATCGAGAAGCTCGAGGCGATGACCGCCATCTGTTCGGTGGGTCTGGACATGATCGCCATCCCGGGCGACACCCCGGCGTCCTCCATCGCCGGCATGATCGCCGACGAGGCGGCCATCGGCGTGATGAACCACAAGACCACGGCCGTCCGCGTCGTGCCTGCGGTGGGCTCTTCCCCCGGCGACGACGTCGACTTCGGCGGCCTGCTGGGCCACGCGCCCGTCATGCCGGTCAGCACGGTGGACGCCGCGGAGTTCATCTCCCGCGGCGGCTACATCCCCGCCCCCGTCCACGGCTTCCGTAACTGAGAGGCGGTGACCGTCGACGTGCCCCGGATCTTCACCCACGCGCGTAGCGCCACGACCATCGCCGACCCCGGCGGGCTCGTCGAGGACGGCTACGGTGCAGGACGCTTCGGCACCGCCTGCCCCTTCCCGTCCGACTACGAGGCCGTGACCGACGCGCTGTCGGCCAACGGCACGATGCCGGTCGCCGGGGCCCGCCTGTTCGGTCTGGCCACGGCCCAGCTGGTGCTGGTGGCCTGCGCGGTGGCGGTGGTCCTGGTGGGCGTGCTGCTGCTCGGCGCCGGCTCGGTCTCGGGCACGGGTGTGGGCGTGGTGCTGATCCTGCTGGGTGCAGGACTGGCGGGACTGTCGCTGGTCACCGCACGCAGTCGTCGGCGACGCCTGCTCGCGCTGGCCGCGGCATGGCGCAACGGGTGGCTTCGCTTCGCCCCGGCCCGCGTCGGCGCGGTGTGGGTCGACCGCCTGGTCACCCACGGGCGGGCGAACAGCCAGGGCGCCAACCAGGACAACCGGTACTGGTTCCGGGCGCTCTTGGAGGTCCACCCCACCGACGGCTCACCGGTCTTCACCGTGACCACCGCACCCTTCCAGGCCCTCGCCGACCACGCCGGCACGCCGCACGACCTGGTCAGCGCGCCGAACCCGGTGGACGTCTTCGAACCGGAGTACTCCAACGGCTGGACGGTGGTGCGTTACCTCGCCGGCGACCACGACACCGTCGCGGCCTCCTCCACGGTCACCACGAACCTCTCGCTCAACCAGATCGGGGCCGCGCTGCGCGCCGCCGGGGTGCGCTGAGCGTCCGGGAACCAGCCCTAGACACGCCGCAGCTCCAGCTCCCGTAGTCCTGCGACGTCGCGGGCACCGGTCAGTGCCATGGTCAGGTCCAGTTCGGCCAGCACGTTGTCCACGACCTCCCGCACACCGCGCTGCCCCGCCACGGCAAGCCCGTAGAGGTGGGGACGGCCCAGCAGGACGGCGTCCGCGCCGAGGGCGAGGGCCACGGCGACGTCGCGTCCCGTGCGTACCCCGGAGTCGAGCAGGACGGTACGGTCGTCGCCGACCCGTTGCCTGATCTCCACGAGTGCGTCGAGCGAGGCGACGGAACCGTCGACCTGGCGTCCCCCGTGGTTGGACACCACGACGGCGTCCGCACCGACCTCGAAGGCACGCTCGGCGTCGTCCGGGTGCAGGACGCCCTTGAAACACCACCGGCAACGATGTGCGGTCCTTCAGCGTCGCCAGCAGGTCCCAGTCCAGCCCCGGGTTGGAGTAGACGTCGAGGAAGGTCTCCACCGCCGCGCGCGGCTCCGGTGCGACGAGGTTGCGCAGCGTGGAGCCCGGGTGGTGGCGTGCGATGGACAGCAAGGACGCCGCGGCGGCCGGGGTGACGCGCACCCCGCCGGTCCCGCCGGCCAGTCCGCGTTCCAGCCGGTCGCGCACGATGCCAAGGAAGCGGCTGTCCGAGGTGTACTGGCTGATGCCCATCCCGCGGGAGAACGGCAACGACCCCAGGTTCAGGTCCTGCGGACGCCAGCCGAGCACCGTGGTGTCGAGGGTGACCACCAGTGCACCGGCACCGCTGGCCTCGGCACGGGCGATGAGACTGTCGACGAGCTCCTCGTCCGTCGACCAGTACAGCTGGAACCAGTGTCCAGGAATTTCACTTGACCCGCTCGATGATCTCCAGGCGGCGGCGGTGTCCTCCAGCGGCGAGGACCCCTGGTTGCTGACCACGTAGGGGACGCCCGCGGCGCCGGCGGCGCGGGCGACGCGCAGGTCGGCGTCGCGGTGGACGAGCGCGCCGGCGCCCACTGGCGCCAGCAGCAGCGGCGAGGCGTGCGTCCTGCCGAACAACGTCGTCGACAAGTCACGTTCCTTGATTCCGTGTGCCATACGTGGCGCGATCCGGTAGCTGTCGAAGGCCTGCCGGTTGTTTACCGCGGTGCGGTTCTCCCCCGCCCCGCCGTTGACGTACGCCCACGCCCTGCGCGACATCCGGCGCCGTGCCGCGCGATCCAGCCCCGCGGCGTCCGTCGGGACCTGTGGGCGCAGGCCTGCGATGCCCGCGCGGTAGATGGCGTCCTGCCGTGCGCGCCCGGGGCCCTGGGTGTTGTCCGTGATCCTCATTCCGCGATGGTATCGGCTGCGAAAGCTGCTGCGGACGGTTTCGGCCGTATCCGTGCCCCGCGCTAGGCTTATGCAGGTCAGTACCCTGACCACATCCTTCGACCCTAAGGGACACCCATCGTGCGCCGCCGGATCTTCCTCCAGTCCTCCATCACTGCGCTCGGAGGTGCCCTGCTCGCCTCGTGCGGGCTGGGCTCCTCTGACTCTTCTGGTGCCTCCGACTCCTCCGGCTCCTCGAGCGTCGTCGACCCGGACGACACCCGTCGCTGGCTCATGCCCGACGAAGGTGACCGCCACGCCCGCACCTGGATGGCCTTCGTCGCCGAGAAGGACATCTGGGGCCGGGACCTCGCCCCCGGGGTGAAACGCGACCTCGCCGGCATCGCCACCGCCATCGCCGCCTTCGAACCCGTCTCCCTGCTCGTGCCCGAGCACGAGATGGACCTGGCCCGGGAACTCACCGGAACCGCCGGCGTGGACCTCGTCGCCTGCGAGCTGGACGACCTCTGGGTCCGTGACACCGGCCCGGTGTTCGTGCGCCCGGTCGACGGCGGGGAGGTCAGTGCCGGAGTGGACTTCAACTTCAACGGCTGGGGCGACAAGCAGGAGCACCGCAGCGACCGCGAGGTCGCCGGATTCGTCACCGGCGAGGCCGGGGTGGAACACCTGCGCACCGACCTCGTCCTGGAGGGCGGCGCACTGGAGGTCGACGGCGAAGGCACCGCGATCATCACCGAGAGCTGCGTGCTCAACGACAACCGCAACCCCGGCTGGTCCAAACAGGACGTCGAGGAGGAGCTCGAGCGACTGCTCGGCGTGACGACCGTCATCTGGCTGCCCGGCATCGCCGGCATGGACATCACCGACGGGCACACCGACTTCTACGCCCGCTTCGCCCGGCCCGGCGTCGTCGTGGCCGGCCTGGAGACCGACCCAGACTCCTTCGACTACGACGTGACGCGCACCCACCTGGACATCCTGCGCGGGGCGACCGACGCCGCCGGACGCGAACTGCAGGTGGAGGTGCTGGAAAGCCCGTCGAGCGTGCGCGAGGAGTACGACAGCGAGGACGTCGCCGCCGGCTACATCAACTTCTACCTGTGCAACGGCGCCGTCATCGTGCCGGAGTTCGGCGCCGAGGACACCGACACCGCCGCACGTGACCTGCTGCGTCGGTTGTTCCCCGAGCGTGAGGTCGTCCAGCTCAACATCGACGCCATCGCCGCCGGTGGCGGCGGCATCCACTGCGCCACGCAGCAGCAGCCCGCCTGAGGCGGCGCGTCCGCGGGTTCTGGGGAGGCATGGGGTGCCCTGGGAGTCCCTGAAGACGCCAATGTCATCTGAGCCATGCCTCAGGGCAGGAAACGGCCGAAATCGGCCCTGGGGCATGACACAGATGACATCAGGTCGTCTGGGCCGGAACGGGCACGGCCCAACTGGGGTCTAGCTAGGCCAGCTCCACGATATCCATGTAGGCATCCGACCAGAGGTCCTCGTCGCCGTCGGGCAGCACGATCACGCGCTCCGGTTCCAGGGCACGGACCGCGCCCGGGTCGTGGGTGACCAGGATGACCGCGCCGGTGTAGGTGCGCAGGGCGTTGAGCACCTGCTCGCGGGACTGGGGGTCGAGGTTGTTCGTCGGCTCGTCGAGCAGCAGCACGTTCGCACGCGAGCTGACCAGCGTGGCCAGGGCCAGGCGGGTCTTCTCACCGCCGGAGAGCGTGCCGGCCGGCTGGTTGAGCTGCTCGCCGGAGAACATGAACGCGCCGAGCAGGCCACGTAGGTCCTGCTCGCCGGCTTCGGGGCAGGCGCTGATGGCGTTGTCCCACACGCTGGCGTCCGGGTCGATGGTGTCGTGCTCCTGGGCGAAGTAACCGACCTTCAGCCCGTAGCCGGACACGATGCCGCCCTCGCCGTCGGTGCGCTCCACCCCGGCCAACAGCTTGAGCAGCGTCGTCTTGCCGGCACCGTTGAAGCCGAGGACGACCACGCGGGAACCGCGGTCCACCGCCAGGTCCACACCGGCGAAGACCTCCAGGGAGCCGTACATCTTCGTCAGACCCGTGGCGTTCATCGGGGTCTTGCCGCAGGGGGCGGGCTCCGGGAAGGAGATGCTGGCGTACTTGTCGTCCTGACGGACCTCGTCGAGGTCGTCGATCATCCGGTCGGCACGGGCGATCATCTGCTTGGCAGCGGCGGCCTTGGTGGCCTTCGCACCCAGCTTCGCGGCCTGCTGGCGCAGTGCGCCGGCCTTCTTCTCGGCGTTGGCCTTCTCGCGACGACGACGGGCCTCGTCGGTGGCGCGGGCGTCGAGGTACTTCTTCCACGTCATGTTGTAGACGTCGGCCTCGCCACGCACGGCGTCGAGGAACCAGACCTTGTTGACCACCGCGGCCAGCAGGTCCACGTCGTGGGAGATCATGACCAGTCCACCCTCGTGGCGCTGCAGGAAGTCGCGCAGCCAGGTGATGGAGTCGGCGTCGAGGTGGTTGGTGGGCTCGTCGAGCAGCAGGGTGGTCGCCGATCGGCCGGAGCCGGAGGTGGCGGCGAAGAGGATCTGCGCGAGCTCCACACGGCGACGCTGTCCGCCGGACAGGGTCTTGAGCTGCTGGTCGAGCACGCGCTGCGGCAGCCCGAGGCCGTCACAGATCCGGGCGGCCTCGGAGTCGGCCTCGTAGCCGCCGAGCGCGGAGTAGCGCTCCTCCAGCCGGCTGTACTTGAGGATGGCGGCGTCGCGCTGGGAGTCGGTCCCGGTCTCCATGAGCTCCTGCTGACGGTCCATCGAGGAACGCAGCTCGTCGAGTCCACGCGCGGAGAGCACCCGGTCGCGGGCGGACTGGTTGATGTCGCCCTCCTTGGAGTCCTGCGGGAGGTATCCGATCTCGCCGGCGCGGGTCACCGTGCCGCCGTAGGGCTCGCCCTCGCCGGCGAGGATGCGCATCGACGTGGTCTTGCCGGCACCGTTGCGGCCGACGAGGCCGATACGGTCGCCCGGCTGCACGCGAAGCTGTTGGCCGGGGGCATTGAGGAGGGTGCGTGCCCCCACGCGCACCTCGAGGTCCTGAGTAACAATCACAACGGTACATCCTAACACCGCCTGTCAGCAGTCGTGGAGGTGGGCGCCGCGCTCTCCTTCTCCCCCCGAGAGGAGAGAGCCGCGTCGGTCCTCAGGTTCGAGGTCCGAGGGCGTCCCACCCGCCACTTCCGCTGAATCTTCCGGCGAACGGGATGACCCCAGACGTCCGGTCCGCTCGGCCGGGGCCTGTTGGACAGATATCAATATAAACTTTTCGATCCTGTTTGAATAGTGTTTCGTGAATGATACTTACCCCTCGGCTTATAGCCGGGGGTAGAATGCCGGACGTCCCGTCCGGCGCACCGCACATTCGTCGACCTGCATCCCGCCTAGTGAGCATAACTATTGTTGATGTGAGGCGAGGCTGTGCAAAGCCCATGTCGACGGGGGTGGTCCCGGGTGGTCCCCGCATATCTCCCCCAGCCCAGTGAACCGATCCAGTACAGGAGTCCCCGTGCACATCGCCGTCGTCGGCCTCGGTCCTGCCGGTGCCCTGCTCGCCCACCGCGCGGCATGTCTGGGCTGGACCGTCGACGGCTACGACCCGGCGTGCGGGACGGGGCCGGACGCCGGGGAGACGCTGCCACGCTGGCGCAACACCTACGGAATGTTCCTGGAGGACCTGCCGTCGTGGGCCCGCGAGGCCCTGGTCTTCTCGGCGGTCGTGCCGGAGCCGCAGGTGCACACCGCCCACTCCCGTCGCCTGCACGGGCGCACCTACGCCATCGTCGACTGCGGCGCCACGACGCGGCGCCTGCACCACCCCGGCATCCGCCTGCACCGACGCAAGGTCGATGCTCCGGATCCCCGGGAGCTGGGCGTCGACGTGGTCGTCGACTGCCGTGGTGTGGTCGACCGTCCCGGGGCCATCCGCCAGGTCGCCTACGGGGTGGTGGTCCCTGAGCTGCAGGACGCCCCGTCGGTGTTCATGGACTGGCGTCCGGCGGCCGTCCCGGGGCCGCAGGACGCCGGGCCGCCGAGCTTCCTCTACGTCCAGCCCGTCGCCGGCGGCACCCTGTACGAGGAGACCGTCCTGGTGACCAGGGCGGCGACGCGGGAGACGCTGGAGGTGCTGCAACGGCGCCTGGAGCAGCGCCTGGGTGGCTTGCCGGGGGGCCACACGCTCACGGAGACCGTGCACTTCCCCACCGACCGGCGTGTCCGCGGCTGGTACTCCGGGGTGCGTGACGGGGTGGCCGTGTTCGGGGCGTCCGGTGGGCTGACCCACCCCGCCACCGGCTACTCCGTGGCGGCCTCGGCGGCCACTGCCGACCGCATGCTGCACCTGCTCAGCCACGGTGCACTTCCCCGGCGGGAACGCCTGTCGGCCGCATGGGCCCACCGGCTGCGTGGCTTCGGCGCCGAACTCCTCGTGCTCGCCGACGCCCCCACGCTACGCAGCTTCTTCGACGCTTTCTTCGGGCTCCCCACCCACCGGCAGGCGTCCTACCTCGCCGGGCAGGACGCGGGACGCGTCGCGCTGGCGATGCTCGCCCTGGCACGCCACCCCCGCCGCGTCCTGCCGTTCCTGCGCAACACCCCCGCCGCGTTGCGGCGGGTTGCCAGACGCTGAAGTTAGACGCTGAAGCCGAGGTAGCGCAGCTGCTCGCGGCCGTCGGCGTTGATCATGTGCGGGCCCCACGGCGGCGACCAGACCCAGTTGATGCGCAGGGCGGAGACCTTCTCGATCCCGTCGACCACGGCGGTGTTCGCCTGGTCCTCCAGCATGTCGGTCAGCGGACACGCCGGCGAGGTCAGGGTCATGTTGATGACCGCCTCGGTGCCGACGTCGGTGTGCTCGACCCACACCTGGTAGACCAGCCCGAGGTCCACGACGTTGATGCCCAGCTCGGGGTCGATCACGTCGAGCATCGCCTCCTCGATCTGGTCGGAGAGCATCACGTCCTCCTGCGGG
The DNA here is from genome assembly GCA_030450335.1 of Corynebacterium sp. GTDB lineage: Bacteria > Actinomycetota > Actinomycetes > Mycobacteriales > Mycobacteriaceae > Corynebacterium. The sequence goes on from JAKDIS010000001.1 coordinate 57,684, forward strand.
ATGTCCTTCGGAGGCTCCGGGACGGCGTCCAGCGGGTTCGGGTCCATCTGCGGGGAGGTGGGTTCGGTGGTGGTGTCGTCACTCATGGTGCGTCCTTACTACTCGTACTGCTTGTTGGTTGACTCGCTCGTGGCGGCCTCGAAGGCCTTCCAGCCGAGCAGTGCACATTTCACACGGGCGGGGTACTTGGACACCCCGGCGAAGGCCACGCCGTCGCCGATCACGTCCTCGTCGCCCTCGACCGTGCCACGCGAGGTGACCATGTGCTCGAACTCCGCCAGCTTCGCCATCGCGTCCGGCACGCTCAGCCCGGTGAGCTCCTCGGCCATCACCGAGGTCGCCGCCTGGCTGATCGAGCAGCCGGTCGCGTCGTAGGAGATGTCGGCGACGGTGCCCAGGTCCTCCGACAGGGTGACCCGAAGGGTCACCTCGTCGCCGCACGAGGTGTTCACGTGGTGGACCTCGGCGTTGAAGGGGGCGCGCAGCCCCGCGTGCTGCGGGTGCTTGTAGTGGTCCAGGATGACCTCCTGGTACATCTGCTCCAGTTTCACTGCGGCTGCCTCACGTTCTCGTCCACGTTCTCTTCACTGCCCCGGTCCTCGAGCGTGCCGAAGAACCGCTGGGCGGTACCGATGGCGTCGACCAGGGCGTCGACCTCCCCGGTGGTGTTGTACAGGTAGAAGCTCGCCCGCGCGGTGGCCTGCACGCCGAGCGCGCGGTGCGCCGGCCACGCGCAGTGGTGGCCGACCCGGATGCACACGCCGTTGTCGTCGAGCACCTGGCCCAGGTCGTGCGGGTGGATCCCGTCGACGACGAAACTCACCGCCGAACCACGGTCCACGTTCTCCGCCGGGCCCACGATCCGCAGACCCTCCACCGAGGACAGACGCTCCAGCGCGTAGCCGGTGATCGCGTGCTCGTGGGCGGCGACGTTGTCCATGCCCACCTGCTCCAGGTACCGCACCGCCGCACCCAGGCCCACGACCTGGGAGGTCATCTGGGTTCCGGCCTCGAAACGCTGCGGGACCTCGGCGAAGGTGGTCTTCTCCATCGTGACGATCTCGATCATCGAGCCGCCGGTGAGGAAGGGCGGCAGCGCCTCCAGCAGCTCCGCCTTGCCGTAGAGCACGCCCACACCGTTGGGTCCGAGCATCTTGTGCCCGGAGAACGCGGCGAAGTCCACGTCCAACGCGTGGAAGTCCACCGGCATGTGCGGCACCGACTGGCAGGCGTCCAGCACCACCAGTGCGCCGACGGCGCGGGCACGCCGCACGACCTCGTCGACGTCGAGCTGCGCACCGGTCACGTTCGACTGGTGGGACAGGGCGACGACCTTCGTGCGCTCCGAGAGCTCGAGGCTGTCGAGGTCGATGCGCCCGTCGGCGGTCGCGGTGTACCAGCGCAACGTGGCGCCCGTGCGCTGGGCGAGCTCCTGCCACGGCACCAGGTTCGCGTGGTGCTCGAGCTCGGAGATCACGATCTCGTCGTCCGCGCCCACGCACAGGTCACCGGCACGCGGGTCGCCCAGGACGTAGGCGACCTCGTTGAGCGCCTCGGTGGCGTTCTTGGTGAACGCGATCTCGTGGCCTGCGGCACCGACGAAGGACGCCACGGCGTCGCGCGCGGACTCGTAGGAGTCCGTCGCCTCCTCGGCGATCTCGTAGGCGCCACGGTGCACCGGTGCGTTGTGCTCGGTGAGGAAGGTCCGCTCGGCGTCGAGGACCTGCAGCGGCCGCTGCGCAGTCGCACCGGAGTCCAGGTACACGAGTGGACGACCGTCCCGCACCGTGCGCGACAGGATCGGGAAGTCCGCCCTGATGGCGGCGGTGTCCAGTGGGGTCATTCGATATCAGGCCTTTGCGGTGAATCGCTCGTAGCCGTGCTCCTCGAGCTCCTGGGCGAGCTCGGGGCCGCCGGACTCCACGACGCGTCCCTTGGCGAAGACGTGCACGAAGTCGGGCTTCACGTAGTTCAGGATGCGCTGGTAGTGGGTGATCATGATCAGGCCACCGTCCTCACGCTCCTTGTACCGGTTGATGCCCTCGGAGACGGTGCGCAGCGCGTCCACGTCGAGGCCGGAGTCGGTCTCGTCGAGGATGGCGAACTTCGGCTTGAGCAGGGAGAGCTGCAGGATCTCGTGGCGCTTCTTCTCGCCGCCGGAGAAACCCTCGTTGACCGAACGCTCGGAGAACGCCGGGTCGATCTCCAGCTCGTCCATGGCGGTGCGCGCCTCCTTGACCCACTGGCGCAGCTTCGGGGCCTCGCCGCGCACAGCGGTGGCCGAGGAGCGCAGGAAGTTGGCCATCGACACACCGGGGACCTCGACCGGGTACTGCATGGCGAGGAACAGGCCGGCGCGGGCGCGCTCGGAGACGTCCATGTCCAGCAGGTTCTCCCCGTCGAGCAGCACCTCGCCCTCGGTGATCTCGTAACGCGGGTGACCGGCGATGGCGTAGGACAGCGTGGACTTGCCGGAGCCGTTCGGGCCCATGATGGCGTGGGTCTCGCCGGAGTTCACGGTGAGGTTCACACCGTGGAGGATCGGCTTGGGATCCTCGTTCTCGTCCTGGGGGACGACCTGTGCGTGCAGGTTCTTGATCTCGAGAGTGCTCATTGTTCTTTCTAGTTCCTTACCGGGGTGTGGGGTGGATCAGAGGACCGTGTTGGCGAGTTCCTGCTCGACGACGTCCTCGAGGTTCTCGCGGACGCCGTCGACGGGGACGCGACGGATGACGTCGGTGAAGAAGCCGCGGATGATCAGACGGCGGGCCTCGTCGTCCGGGATGCCGCGCGACATCAGGTAGAACATGTGCTCGTCGTCGAAGCGTCCGACGGTGGCGGCGTGGCCGGCACCGACGATCTCGCCCGTCTGGATCTCCAGGTTCGGCACCGCGTCGGCACGCGCACCCTCGGTGAGCACCAGGTTCTTGTTCGTCTCGTAGGTGTCCGTGCCGGTCGCCTCCGGACGGATCAGCACGTCACCGATCCACACGGTGCGGGCCTCGGACCCGTGGCGCCCGGTCTCGCCCTGCAGCGCGGACTTGTAGAGCACGTTGGAGCGGCAGTTCGGCTCGCTATGGTCGACCAGCAGGCGCTGCTCGAAGTACTGGCCGGCGTCGGCGAAGGACACGCCCAGCAGCTCGGCGTCGCCGCCGGGGCCGGTGAACCGCACGTGCGGCACGGAGCGGACGACGTCGCCGCCGAAGGTCGCCACGGTGTGGCGCACCGTCGCGTCGCGTCCGACGAGGATGTGCGAGTTGGACAGGTGCACCGCGGTGCGGCCCCAGTCCTCCCACACCACGGTGGTCAGGCGGGCGCCGTCGCCGACGACGAACTCCAGGTTGTCGGAGTGCGCACCCTCGCCCTGGTACCGCAGCACCACGATCGCCTCGGCGTGGGGCTCCAGCTCGATGACGGTGGTGCCGTAGGTGGTCACCTCGTCACCGGAACCGGTGACGGTCACGGTGACCGGCTCGGCCAGGACGGTGTCCTTGGCGACCAGCACGTGGTCGGCGACCGGGCTGTTGACCCAGGCCTCCGCCGCGGGACGGTCGACCGGCAGGCCGGCGCGTCCGGTGCGCTCGTCGTCCATGGCGAGCTCGGAGTAGCTCACGCCGTCCTGGTCGCCGGTGTCCACGGAGATCTTCGTGCGGGCCGCCGGTGCGGCCTTGCCCGCCGAGGTGTCCTCCAGGCCACGCAGACGACGCAGCGGCGTGAACCGCCAGTCCTCGTCCTTGCCGTGCGGCACGGGGAACGACGCCGGGTCGGCCGACTGGTAGCGGTCGCCCTTCGTCGGCATGCTGTTCGCCGGGGTGACGGCGTTGTCTTCAGGGGTGGTGACAGGTGTGGTCATCGGTTAACCCACGGATCCTTCCATCTGCAGTTCGATCAGTCGGTTGAGCTCCAGGGCGTACTCCATCGGGAGTTCCTTGGCGATCGGCTCGACGAAGCCGCGCACGATCATCGCCATCGCCTCGTCCTCCTCGAGCCCGCGGCTCATGAGGTAGAACAGCTGGTCCTCGGACACCTGCGAGACCGTCGCCTCGTGGCCGAGGGTCACGTGGTCGTTGCGGATGTCGTTGTAGGGGTATGTGTCCGACCGCGAGATCGAGTCGACCAGCAGGGCGTCGCACTCCACGTTCGCCTTGGAGTGGTGCGCCTCCTTGTTGATCTGCACCAGACCGCGGTAGGCGGCACGGCCACCGGAACGCGCCACCGACTTCGAGACGATGTTGCTGGAGGTGTACGGCGCCATGTGCACCATCTTCGCGCCCGTGTCCTGCACCTGGTTCTCGCCGGCGAAGGCCACGGAGAGCACCTCACCCTTGGCGTGCGGACCGGTCATCCACACCGCGGGGTACTTCATGGTCACCTTGGAGCCGATGTTGCCGTCGACCCACTCCATGGTGGCGCCCTCCTCGGCACGGGTGCGCTTGGTGACCAGGTTGTAGACGTTGTTCGACCAGTTCTGGATGGTCGTGTAGCGGCAACGACCGCCCTTCTTCACCACGATCTCCACGACCGCGGAGTGCAGGGAGTCCGACTTGTAGATCGGCGCGGTGCAACCCTCGACGTAGTGGACGTAGGCGTCCTCGTCGACGATGATCAGCGTGCGCTCGAACTGGCCCATGTTCTCGGTGTTGATCCGGAAGTAGGCCTGCAGCGGGATGTCGACGTGCACGCCCTTGGGCACGTAGATGAACGAGCCACCGGACCACACGGCGGTGTTCAGGGCGGAGAACTTGTTGTCACCGGCGGGGATGACGGTGCCGAAGTGCTCCTTGAACAGCTCCGGGTACTCCTTGAGGGCGGAGTCGGTGTCCAGGAAGATCACGCCCTGGCTCTCCAGGTCCTCTCGGATCTGGTGGTAGACGACCTCCGACTCGTACTGCGCGGCCACACCGGCGACCAGACGCTGCTTCTCCGCCTCGGGGATACCCAGCTTGTCGTAGGTCTCCTTGATGTCGTCCGGCAGGTCCTCCCAGGTCTGGGCCTGCTTCTCCGTGGAACGCACGAAGTACTTGATGTTGTCGAAGTCGATCCCGCCGAGGTCGGCACCCCAGGTCGGCATCGGCTTGCGGTCGAAGGTGCTCAGCGCCTTGAGACGACGTTCGAGCATCCACTCGGGCTCGTTCTTCTTGGCGGAGATGTCCCTCACCACGGCCTCGGACAGGCCACGCTCGGCCGCGGCACCCGCGGCGTCCGAGTCGTGCCAGCCGTAGCCGTAGGCACCGATCGAGTCGATGATCTCGTCATCGGTCTGCGGTGCGTTCTGGGGCGCATTCTGGGGCTTGTTGTCAGGTAGTTGTGCAGCTTGAGTCATGTCAGCTCTCCTTCGTGGATGAAGGGTGGATTGTGGTCAGCGGGATGTGGGTCGTGCATATTCCGTTGCCGTCGGCGATGGTCGCCAGTGGTTGGGTGTGGTGGCCGAGGAGTTCGGTGACCACCCGGTGCTCCGCCGCGCAGAGTTCGGGGAACTCGTGGGCGACGTCCTGGATCGGACAGTGGTGGCGGCAGATCTGCACGCCGGTCGCGGCCTCGTTGACCGTCGCGGCGTAACCGCGGTCCGTCAACGCCTCGGCGATGCGTCCGGCGCGGTCCACCACGGCCCCGGGGGCGTCCCCGGACTCGTCGTCCTCCACCGACCCGAACAGTTCCTGCATGCGCTGGTCGGCGAACGCCGCGACCGCGTCGTCCCCTCCGGTCTCCCGGAGGGCCCGCAGGGCCAGGAGCGCGAGTGTGTCGTAATCATGGCCGAAACGTCCGCGTCCCGCGTCGGTCAGGCGGTACTGCCTGGCCGGGCGGCCGCGCGTGCGGCCGTTGGCCGACCGCGGGGCCTCCACGGTCTCCGCGAGACCGTCCGAGACGATGTTGTCCAGGTGCCGTCGCACACCGGCGGCGCTCAGTCCGAGCGCGTCGCTGATGTCGGTGGCGCTGACCGGACCGTTCCGGAGGATCTGCGCCAGAACTTCACGACGGGTGTCCCGTTCGCTCATGAGCTGTTCCCTCCTCGACGACAGTTGTGGCAGCGGGTCATGATTAGACAACACGAGTGTCGCGTAAATCATTCCCGTTGTCTAATAAGGGCAGGCTGACCTGTTGTTTCTCTGCTCTACCGACAGTCCTATTTTCGCAACGGCAGGGTGTCTGCCACGGTCCACGCGGCCCGACCCGTAGAATGCCGGTGTGACTCAGCCACCCCCCTCCGAGAGCCCTGTGACCGACGACCCGGCACAGGAGTCCCCGGAGCGGCGGCAGGCGGGGGGACGTGGCCTGACCCGGATGTTCGGCCTGCTGCCGAACATCGGCACCGCCGGCTCGCGCAGTGCCACCCTGCACACCACCAGCCCGGCGGCCCCCGTCCGCCGTTTCACCGGCGGTGAACTGCTGCGCCTGCGGCTCGGCGTGTTCACCGGCATCATCGGCTCGGTATTGATCGCCGTCGGCGGCGTGGGTGCCGGGGCGCTGCCCGTGGTCGGCAACACCCTGTGGTCGTTGCCGATCAGCGGATTCCTCTCCCGCATGCTGCACACCACCACCGTTGCGGTCTTCGTGGGCATCAGTCTGCTGATCGTGGGGTGGCTGCTGCTCTGGCGCTACTGCGTGCCACGGCGGGACGCCGACGTGCCGTTGCTGCCGACGGCGTCGCTGGTGCGCATCGGCGTGCTGTGGGTGCTGCCGTTGCTGGCCACCGCACCGATGTTCACCCAGGACATCTACTCCTACCTGGCCCAGGGATCCATCGCAGCCCAGGGGATGGACCCCTACTCCGCCGGGCCGGTGGACCTGCTCGGCGTGGACAACGACCTGGCCCGCTCCGTGCCCTTCGAGTGGTCGCACTCCCCCGCCCCCTACGGCCCGGTCGCCGTGGGAATGGCGGCGGTGATCTCGAAGCTCACCGGCGACGTCATCGCCCTCGGGGTGATCGCCCACCGGCTGATCTCCGTGGTCGGCGTGTTCGTGGCGGCGTGGGCGGTGGTGCGTCTGGCGCGCCGCTGCGGTGTGCACCCGCAGGCGGCGTTGTGGCTGGGCATCCTCAACCCGCTGGTCTACCTGCACCTGGTCGCCGGGGTGCACAACGAGTCGGTGATGATGGGCATGCTGCTCGCCGGCGTGGAGTGCGGCCTGCGCGCGGTGGACGCCGGCCCGGTGCCGGCCGTGCGCCGGTGGCTGTGGGGTGCGTCCGGCATCGTGCTGATCAGTGCGGCGGGCATGGTCAAGGTCACCGCCTTCCTCGCCCTCGGCTTCGTCGGCGTGGCACTGGCCCGCTACCTCGGGGGACGCTTCCGCGACCTCTTCGCCGCCGCGGCGATCTACGCCGTCGGCACGGGCGTGGTGGTCGTCGCCGTGTCGCTGGCCTCCGGGCTCGGCTTCGGCTGGATCACCGTGCAGGGCGGGGCGACCGAGGTGATCAGCTGGATGTCGGTGACCACCGACATCGGCCTGCTCACCGCGAACAGCGGCATGTGGCTGGGGCTGGGCGACCACACCGACGCCGCCCTGTCCACCGCCCGGCTGATCGGGTTGATGATCGGCGGGTTCTGGGTGGTGCGCATGCTGTGGGCGTCCTTCCGCGGACGCGTGCACCCCGTCGGCGGGCTGGGCGTGGCGACCTTCTTCCTCGTCGTCTTCTTCCCCGTGGTGCACCCCTGGTACGTGCTGTGGGCGGTGATGCCGCTGGCGGCGTGGGCCAACCGCGGCACGTTCCGGGTGGCCGTGGTGGCCTACTCGGCGATCCTGAGCTACTTCATCCTGCCGCGCGGGCTGAACCTGCCGCCGGCGACGGTGGCGGTGATGTACCTGATGTCGGCGCTGTTCTCGGTGGTGTTCATGGTGGTGGGCTGGCTGCTTTACCAACGCCGTCAGCGCAACGGATAGACTCTGGCACCGTGGTTAGCGCAGGGAAGGACGCGGGCAGCCGGGCTGCACTCCGTTTACGCGGGGTCGTCAAGAGGTACGGGGACGTCACCGCGGTGGACGGCCTGGACCTCACCGTCGGGCAGGCCGAGGTCCTTGCCCTGCTGGGCCCCAACGGGGCGGGCAAGACGACGACGGTGGAGATGTGCGAGGGCTTCCTGGCCCCCGACGAGGGCACCGTCGAGGTGCTCGGCACCGACCCCTCGCGCGACACCGACCGGCTGCGCGGACGCATCGGCGTGATGCTGCAGGGCGGCGGGGCGTACCCGGGCATCCGCGTCGGCGAGATGCTCGACCTCGCGGCGTCCTACTCCGCCGACCCCCTCGACCCGGCCTGGCTGCTCGAGACCGTGGGCCTGACCGGCCACGAGAAGTCCAGCTACCGCCGCCTGTCCGGCGGCCAGCAGCAGCGCCTCTCGCTGGCGCTGGCCCTGGTGGGACGTCCCGAGCTGGTCTTCCTCGACGAACCGACCGCGGGGCTGGACGCCCAGTCGCGCCTGGCGGTGTGGGACCTGATCACCGCGCTGCGCGGCGACGGGGTGTCGGTGGTGCTCACCACCCACCTCATGGACGAGGCCGAGGCGCTCGCCGACCACGTGGTCATCATCGACCACGGCAAGGCGGTGGCCCAGGGCACGATCAGCGAGCTCACCAGCACCTCCGACCCGCGCGTCACCGTGTGCACCGACCGCGAGCTGGACGTGGCGGCCCTGGCCGAACGGCTCGCACCGTCCGGCGCCACCGTCTCGGTGACCCGGCCCGCGCGGATCTCCGTGTCCGCGACGGTGACCCCCGCGCTCGTCGCCGAGATCACCGCCGAGGCAGCCCGCCAGGACGTGCTCGTGACCTCCCTGGAGGTCGACCAGCGCAGCCTGGAGAGCGTGTTCCTCGACATCACCGGAAGGGAGATCCGCGCATGATCCGGTCCCGTCAGACCTCCGGGCGTTTCGCCCCCGGCCAGTTCACGCCCGACCCGCACCAGGCGCCGACCGGGCGGATGCTGCTGGCCCAGGCCCGCATCGAGACGCTGCTCTTCCTGCGCCACGGCGAACAGCAGCTGCTGTCGCTGGTGATCCCGCTGGGCCTGCTCGTGGCCCTGAGCCTGATCCCCGTGGTCCCGCTGGACGACGCGGTGCAGAACGTGTACCCGATGACCGTGGGCATCGCGCTGATGAGCGCCGGGTTCACCGGACAGGCCATCGCCGTGGCCTTCGACCGACGCTACGGGGCGCTGAAACGCATCGGCGCGTGCGGCGTTCCGCGCCGCGTCCTGATCGCGGGCAAGATCATGGCCGTGGGCGCCGCGGTGCTCGTGCAGCTCGTCGTCCTCACCGCCGTGGCGCTGCTGCTGGGCTGGTCGCCGAGCGCGGCCGGCGCCCTGCCCGCGGCCCTGTTCATCCTCGTGGGCGTGGCCACCTTCACCGCCCTGGGACTGCTGCTCGGCGGGACGCTGAGCTCCGAACTGGTGCTCGCACTCGGCAACACGATCTGGTTCGTGCTCATGGGGGCCGCCGTCGTCGCGGCGATGGACACCGACCTGCCCGGCCCGGTGCACGCCGGACTGCGCGTCCTGCCGTCCGTGGCGCTGACCGACGGGCTGGTGGACGCCTCCGCCGGCACGATGAACCTGCCCGCCCTGCTCGTCCTTGCCGCCTGGGGTGTGGTGGGCGGCGCACTGGCCGTGCGGTTCTTCTCCTTCACCATGGACGACGACTGAGCCGACGACTGAGCCGTTCAGATTACGGCCGTCGCGCCCTGTAGCGATAGACTGGCACACCGTGAAGGTCTCGCAGAAACCCCAGGACGGCAGCCCGACAACCAGCACGGACCCCGGGGTCGTGCCCCGGGTGAGGGACACCACACTGGTGGCGATGCGCGACCGTGTGCAACACACCTCCAACCCGGTGAACCGGGGCTTCCTGCGCTTCTACGCCGCGATCCTCGCCCTGTGCGCGTGGTCGCCGGTGCCCACGGTGAAACGCCAGCGCCTGTACGCGATCATCCTCATGGTCTGCCAGGGCGGCATCACCTTCACCGGTTCGCTGGTGCGCGTCACCGGCTCGGGTCTGGGCTGCCCCACCTGGCCGCAGTGCCACCCCGGCTCGCTGGTGCCGGAGTCCGGGACGACCCCGGCGATCCACCAGGCCATCGAGTTCGGCAACCGGATGCTGACCTTCGTTCTCATCGTCGCCGCCCTGGTGGCCTTCCTGACGGTCCTGCGGGCGGCCCGTCGCAACTCGATCCTGCACATCGCCTTCCTGCAGGGCATCGGCATCATCGCCCAGGCGGTCATCGGCGGCATCACCGTGCACCTGGACCTGGCGTGGTGGATCGTGATGGCCCACTTCCTGCCCTCGATGGTGCTGGTCTTCTTCGCTGCGGTGATGCTCGTCAAGATCGGTGAGGACGACGACGCCCCGCGTCGCGCCACCATGCCGCGGCCGTTGCGGTGGGCCACCTGGGGTTCGGCGCTCGGCCTGGCGATCACACTGGTCACCGGCACGATGACCACCAGCTCCGGCCCGCACGCCGGCGACGAGGCGATCATGGAGGGCGACCGACTGCAGATCGCCCTGTTCGAGATCGCCAACATGCACGCCCACGCGATGTACCTGTACATGGGCATCACCATCGGCCTGCTCGCCGGCCTGCTGGCCGTGCACGTGGACCGTCGGATCAAGACCGCCGCCCTGGTGCTGATCCTGGGGATCGTGATCCAGGGCGTGGTCGGCGTGGTGCAGTACAACCTCGGTGTGCCGCGCTGGACGGTGCCGCCGCACGTCCTCGGCTCCGCGGTCGTGACCGCCGCCACGGGCCTGCTGTGGGCGATGCGCTTCCGCCGTGGCGAGGACGCCGCGGACCGCGACTACGACACCGAGGACGCCGCGGACACAGTGGACGCCTCGTAGCGTCCGGCGGTGGTCCCCGCCCATCCACACTCCCCACGGGCACGTGGCAATCCCCCCAGGTCGGTGCTACCGACCTGGGGGGGGGGTGCTCGTTGCCGGGGCCCTCCCGCCCGCTCTCGTGTCCCTCCCCGTCCCCTCCCGGTCGATGGTCAAGATGTGTGTCCGTGACCGGTACTCCACGGCCGGTCTGCGTCCGCTGATTCCGAGTAGCCCGACGTAGCTCGTGCCCACACCACGGCGCAATCACTGCAATACCGTACCGTAACAGCCAGTGACCGGGCCCGAATGCAATGATTGCGCCGGGCAGAGAACAACCCCACAGGGTGGTCTCTGACCGATCTGTGGGGTTGGACGCTGGAGTTGGGGCCCTTAGCGGCCGAGCATCTCGCTGACGGTCTCCAGGCCGAGGACGGCGTCCACCGACAGACCCACGAAGAGCACCGAGAGATAGTTGTTCGACAGGAAGAAGAGGTTCATCGGCTTGACCTTCACGCCCTTCTTCACCCCGTTGTGCAGCCCGTGGGCGCGCAGGATGAACCACGCACCGCTGAGCAGCGCCACCACGGCGTAGACCCAGCCGGTCGCCGGGACGAGCAGCAGCGATGTGATCACCGTCGCCCACGTGTACCAGAGGATCTGGCGGGTGACCTCGAGCGGGGGCTTGACGACGGGCATCATCGGCACGCCGGCGGCCTCGTAGTCCTCGCGGTAGCGCATGCCCAGCGCCCAGGTGTGCGGCGGCGTCCAGAAGAAGATGATCAGGAACAGCAGCAGCGCCTGGCCCCAGGACGCCCAGCCGGCGTTGAAGGAACCGCCGTTGGCCTCGGTCACGGTGGCCCAGCCGACCATCACCGGCATACAGCCGGCCGCCCCGCCCCAGATCACGTTCTGCCAGGTCCGACGCTTGAGCCACTTGGTGTACACGAAGATGTAGAACCAGATGGTCAGCAGGATGAATCCGGCGGCCAGCCACGAGTGGCACAGCAGGCCGAGCCACAGCACACTGCCTACGGTCAGCGCCCAGGCGAAGATGCGGGCCTCGGTCTTGTTCACCGTGTGCTTGGCCAGCGGCCTACGGTGCGTGCGACGCATCTTCTGGTCGATGTCGTAGTCGGCGACCATGTTGAAGGTGTTCGCCGCGGCGGCGCCCATCCACCCGCCGACCAGTGTCAGCAGGATCAGGCCGAGGTTCACCTCACCGCGCTGCGCCTGGAGCATGGACGGGATGGCGGCGACAAGCAGCAGCTCGATGACCCGGGGTTTCGTCAGCGAGATATACGCCTTGATCTTGTCCACCGGTCAGTCCGCCTCCATAAACGCCATCGTCACCGTGTGTTCCTGGTTGTCGGGACACACGGATCTGCCAAACGGACAGGTTACCCGAGCCGGTGGTGGGACCGAAAACCGCTGTCGCCTCCGGGCCTGCCGGTGATCCGCCAGTGACACGGTCGACCTCCGCCCACTACACTGGTCGGGGTTACACGGGCCGCGTCCTGCGACCAGCTGTGGTCACCGCGCCCGTGTCCTCTTTATGTCCCCCGACGACAGGAAGGCTACCCAGCGTGACACTCCCCAAGGACCTCGAAGCCCGTACGGTCCGGAAGTACCCGGACGACTGGTCGGAGTTGGACACCCGTGCGGTGGACACGGTCCGCGTCCTCGCGGCCGACGCCGTGGAGAACTGCGGATCCGGCCACCCGGGCACCGCGATGTCCCTCGCCCCCCTGGCGTACACGCTGTACCAGCGCGTCCTGCGCCACGATCCGTCCGACCACAACTGGGCCGGGCGCGACCGCTTCGTCCTGTCGGCCGGCCACAGCTCGCTGACGCAGTACATCCAGCTGTACCTCGGCGGTTTCGGCCTGGAGCTCGACGACCTCAAGGCGCTGCGCACCTGGGGCTCGAAGACCCCGGGACACCCGGAGGTCGGCCACACCGACGGTGTGGAGATCACCACCGGCCCGCTCGGCCAGGGCCTGGCGTCCGCCGTGGGCATGGCCGTGGCGTCGCGCCGTGAGCGCGGTCTGTTCGACCCGTCCGCGGCGGAGGGGACCTCCCCGTTCGACCACCACATCTACGTCATCGCCTCCGACGGTGACCTGCAGGAGGGCGTGACGTCCGAGGCGTCGTCCTTCGCCGGCACCCAGCAGCTGGGCAACCTGGTGGTCTTCTGGGACGACAACAGCATCTCCATCGAGGACAACACCGACATCGCCTTCGGCGAGGACGTCGTGGCCCGCTACGAGGCCTACGGCTGGCAGACCCTGGAGGTCAACGCGGAGGACGTGACGGGCATCCTCGTCGCCGTCGAGGAGGCCAAGGCCGACACGGTGCGTCCGACGTTCGTGCGCGTGCGTTCGGTGATCGGCTACCCGGCGCCGACGAAGATGAACACCGGTGCCGCCCACGGCGCCGCCCTCGGCGGCGAGGAGATCGCCGGGGTGAAGAAGGCCCTCGGCTTCCCCACCGACGTCGACTTCCCGGTGGAGGACGAGGTCCTGGCGCACGCCCGCGGTCTCGTGGAGCGTGGCCGCGAGGCGCACACCTCCTGGCAGGACGGCTTCGACGCCTGGGCGCAGAGCAACCCGGAGGCCGCCGCGCTGCACGCGCGCATCGCCGCCCGCGAGCTCCCGGAGGGTTTCGACGCCGAGCTTCCCACCTGGGACGACGGCGACAACCTGGCCACCCGCAAGGCCTCCGAGGCCGCGCTGCAGGCCCTCGGCGCCACGCTGCCGGAGCTGTGGGGCGGCTCCGCCGACCTCGCCGGCTCCACCAACACCATCATCAAGGGCGACAAGAGCGTGGGCCCGGAGTCCATCTCCACCGACGCCTGGTCGGCGACCCCCTACGGCCGTAACCTGCACTTCGGCATCCGCGAGCACGGCATGGCCGCGATCCTCAACGGCATCGCCCTGCACGGCGCGACGCGTCCCTACGGCGCGACGTTCCTGCAGTTCTCCGACTACGCGCGTGGCGCGGTGCGCCTCGGCGCGCTGATGAGCAGCGACGTCTACCACGTGTGGACGCACGACTCCATCGGCCTCGGCGAGGACGGCCCGACCCACCAGCCCGTCGAGCACCTCGCCGCGCTGCGCGCCATCCCGAACCTCTCGGTGATCCGTCCCGCGGACGCCAACGAGACCGCCCAGGCGTGGTCCGCAGCACTCAAGGCCCCGGCCGCTCCGAAGGCACTGATCCTCACCCGTCAGGGTGTGCCGGTGCTGGAGGGCTCGAAGGAGAAGGCCGCCGAGGGTGTCGCCCGCGGTGCCTACGTGCTCGTCGAGTCGTCCACCGAGACCCCGCAGGTGATCCTGATGGGCTCGGGCTCCGAGGTGCAGCTGGCCGTCGAGGCGGCCGCCGCGCTGGAGTCCGAGGGCATCGGCACCCGCGTCGTCTCCGTGCCCTGCATGGAGTGGTTCGAGCAGCAGGACGCCGAGTACCGCGAGTCCGTCCTGCCGTCCGGGGTCACGGCGCGCGTGTCCGTCGAGGCGGGCATCGCGATGCCGTGGAAGGGCTACACCGGTTTCGCCGGACGCAACGTCTCGCTGGAGCACTTCGGCGCCTCCGCCGACTACAAGACCCTCTACCGCGAGTTCGGCATCACCGCTGAGGCGGTCGCCACCGCCGCCCGCGACATCCTCTAACACCCCCAGAGAACCACGCACCCATTTCGTAGAAAGTTGGTTGATCACCCGTGAACCACGTCACCGAACTCGCCGCCGCCGGAACCTCCGTGTGGCTGGACGACCTGTCCCGCGACCGTCTCGACACCGGTAACCTCGCCGAGCTCATCGCCGACTCCGGCATCGTCGGGGTCACCACCAACCCGGCGATCTTCGCCAAGGCCATGTCCGTCGGCACCGCCTACGACGCCCAGGTCGCCGAGCTCAAGGCCGCCGGCTCGGACGTCTCCGCCGCCGTGTTCTCCATGGCCGTGCAGGACGTCCGCAACGCCTGCGACGTCTTCTCCGAGGTCTACGAGTCCTCCGACGGCGTCGACGGCCGGGTCTCCATCGAGGTCGACCCGGGTCTCGCCGACGACCGCGAGGGCACGGTGGCGCAGGCACGCCAGCTGTACATGGACGTCGCACGCGAGAACGTGATGATCAAGATCCCCGCCACCGAGGCGTGCCTGCCGGCGATCACCGAGGTGCTCGCCGACGGCATCAGCGTGAACGTGACCCTGATCTTCAGCGTGGAGCGCTACCGCCAGGTCATCGCCGCCTTCGTCGAGGGAATCGCCCAGGCCCAGGCCAACGGCCAGGACATCTCGAAGATCCACTCGGTGGCCAGCTTCTTCGTCTCCCGCGTGGACACCGAGATCGACCGTCGCCTCGACGAGATCGGCACCGCCGCGGCCCTGGCCGTGCGCGGCAAGGCCGGTCTCGCCAACGCCCGCCTGGCCTACGAGGCCTTCGAGTCCGAGCTGCGCCAGGACTCGCGCTGGCAGCAGCTCGAGGCCGCCGGCGCGCACCCGCAGCGTCCGCTGTGGGCGTCCACCGGCGTGAAGAACCCCGACTACCCCGACACCCTGTACGTCTCCGGCCTCGTCGGACCGGACACGGTGAACACCATGCCGGAGGACACCCTCAACGCCACCCTGGACCACGCCACGGTCTCCGGTGACACGCTCAGCGGCACCGGCGAGGACTCCCGCGAGATCTTCGCCGCCCTCGAGGACCTCGGCGTGGACCTCAAGGACGTCTTCCTCGTCCTGGAGCACGAGGGCGTCGACAAGTTCGTCAGCTCCTGGCAGGAGCTTCTCGACACCATCGGGGAGCGTCTGTGAGCTCCGAGTCACCACAGTGGGAGAATCCGCTGCGCGACGCCGCCGACCGGCGCGTCCCGCGGATCGCCGGGCCCAGCGGCCTGGTGATCTTCGGGGTCACCGGCGACCTGGCCCGCCGTAAGCTCCTGCCCGCCGTGTACGACCTCGCCAACCGGGGCCTGCTGCCGGCCGGCTTCAGCCTGATCGGTTACGGGCGTCGTGACTGGACGAAGGAGGAGTTCGAGGCCGAGGTGCTCGACGCCGTCCGCGAGCGGGTGCGTACCCCCTGGCGTCAGGCCGTGTGGGAGCAGCTCGCCGCAGGCATCCAGTTCGTCAAGGGCGACTTCGTCACCGACTCCGCCTTCGACGACCTCGCCGCGATGACGAAGAAGATGGACGAGGAGCGTGGCACCGGCGGAAACTGGGCCTACTACCTCTCCGTCCCGCCGCAGTACTTCTCCGAGGTGTGCAACCAGCTGGAGCGTTCGGGTCTCGCCGACTCGACCGACGGGTGGAAGCGCGTGGTCATCGAAAAGCCCTTCGGCCACGACGAGGAGTCCGCGACCGAGCTCAACCGGATCGTGAACTCCGTCTTCCCGGAGTCCTCGGTGTTCCGCATCGACCACTACCTCGGCAAGGAGACCGTCCAGAACATCCTGGTGCTGCGTTTCGCCAACCAGATGTTCGAGCCGCTGTTCAGCTCCGGCTACATCGATCACGTGCAGGTCACCATGGCCGAGGACATCGGCCTGGGCGGGCGTGCCGGCTACTACGACGGCATCGGTGCCGCCCGCGACGTGATGCAGAACCACCTGCTCCAGCTGCTGGCCCTGGTGGCGATGGACGAGCCGGTGACCTTCTCCCCCGACGAGCTCAAGGCCGAGAAGCTCAAGGTGCTCAAGGCCACCCGCCCGGTGGGGCCCTTCGCGCAGACGACCGCGCGTGGCCAGTACACCTCCGGGTGGCAGGGTTCCGAGCACGTCCCCGGACTGCGCGACGAGGAGGGTTTCGACCCGTCCTCGACGACGGAGACCTATGCGGCGGCGACCTTCGAGATCAACTCTCGGCGGTGGGCCGGTGTGCCGTTCTACCTGCGTACCGGCAAGCGTCTGGGCCGTCGGGTGACCGAGATCGCCCTGGTGTTCAAGGACGCCCCGCACCAGTCGTTCAGCCCGGAGCAGACCGAGGCACAGCAGTCCAACGTGCTCGTGATCCGCGTGCAGCCCGACGAAGGTGTGCTGCTGCGCTTTGGCTCGAAGGTGCCGGGCTCGGCGATGGACGTGCGCGACGTGAACATGGACTTCTCCTACTCGGAGGCGTTCACCGAGCAGTCGCCGGAGGCCTACGAGCGGCTGATCCTCGACGCCCTGCTGGACGAGGCGAGCCTCTTCCCCACCAACGAGGAGGTCGAGGAGTCCTGGCGGATCCTGGACCCGGTGCTCAACTACTGGGCCGACGCCGGACGCCCCGAAGACTACGACCCGGGCACCTGGGGCCCTTCGGGGGCCGACCGGATGCTGTCCCGACACGGCAGGAATTGGAGGCGTCCCTGATGCCATGGAAGACGTTCACCGACGCCGGCGACCACGCCGCGGTCGTCGACCTGGGAACCACCACCACACACGAGTTGACCGACCGGCTGCACCAGCTGCGTGAGGACCGGGGCGAGATCGCCACCGGCCGCGTGCTCACGCTGATCGTGTCGGTGCGCTCCGAGGAGGACCTGGACACGGTGGTCAACGCCACCGTGGACGCCTCACGTGAGCACCCGGCCCGGGTGATCTTCGTCGTGCACGACCGCTCGACCGACGAGGTCAGCATGGACGCGGCGATCCACCTGGGCGGTACCGCGGGCGCCTCGGAGATGATCCTGATGCGCCTGCACGGGGAACTGGCCGACCACGCCGACCACGCGGTGATGCCCCTGCTGCTGCCGGACACCCCGGTGGTCGTCTGGTGGCCGTTCACCTCTCCGC
This sequence comes from Corynebacterium sp., assembly GCA_030450335.1. GTDB lineage: Bacteria > Actinomycetota > Actinomycetes > Mycobacteriales > Mycobacteriaceae > Corynebacterium. The sequence goes on from JAKDIS010000001.1 coordinate 75,254, forward strand.
GCAACCCGGCGGCCGACTCCCTCGGCGCACTGGCGACCCGACGGATCACCGACAGCTTCGCCGACGCGGCGGCGGGACGCGGTGCCGAGGCGATCTTCCGCCGACGCATCGGCTACTCCCTCGGTGACTCCGACCTGGTGTGGAGCCGTATCACCCCGTGGCGCGGGCTGCTGTCCAGTGCGCTGGATCAGCGGGTCGGCGACACCTTCCTGTCCGCGGAGGTCTCCGGACCGGCGGACGACCCGGCGGTGGACATCGCCGCCGGGTGGCTGGCCGACCGTCTCAACGTGCCGGTGACCCGGTGCGCCGACGGCTCGCCGGCGGTCCCCCTCGACGACGAGGGCAAGCCGATGTCCCCGATTCAGCGCACGGTGATCACCTGCTCCAACGGGTCGGTGGAGCTCGCCGTCGTCAACCACCGCTCGGTGCGGGTGAGCACCGGCGTGGGCACGGACACCCTGGTGAACCTGGCGCGGCGTCAGGTCGGCGACTGCCTCGCCGAGGAACTGCGTCACCTGGAGCCCGACCGTGCCTTCGGCCAGGCCCTGCACGGGCTGCCGCGTGTGCGGACCCCGCGTGACGGCATGACCGCCTCGATCCCCTTCTCCGCGCAGGAGAGCACCCGGTGAGCGGCGGCAGGAACCTCGAGGTCGTCGGCTGGCAGGACGGCGACGCCCTGGCCGCCGGCGTGGCCCGCGACATCGTGGATCTCGTCGCCGGCGTCCAGCGCGACGGTGGGGTGAGCGAGGACGGTTTCGCCAGGATCGTGCTGACCGGCGGTGGCGCCGGCGGTGCGGTGCTGCGCCAGCTCGCCGCCCTCGACCACGCCGCCCGTGCGTCCGCCGACTCCTTCCCCGTCACCGCGATCGACTGGGCGAAGGTGCACGTCTTCTTCGGCGACGAGCGTTTCGTGCCGACCGGCACCACCGGTGCCACGGCGCGCAACGACGACCTGGCGCACGCCGAACTGCTCTGCCACGTCGACGTCCCGGAGGCCAACGTCCACCGCGTGGGCGTTCCCCGCGACGACGAGCCGGTCGACGGGTCCGGGTTGGACGCTGCGGCGGAGGCCTACGGTGAGGCCGTGGCCGCCTTCGCTCCGGACGGTTTCGACCTGCACCTGCTCGGCATGGGGCCGGAGGGGCACGTGAACTCCCTGTTCCCCCACACCGCCGAGCTCTCCCCCGCCGCGGGCACCTCCGTGGTGGCGGTGCGTGAGTGCCCGAAGCCGCCGTCGGAGCGGGTGTCGTTGACCCGTGAGGCCATCGCCACCGCCTCCGAGGTGTGGCTGCTGGTCACCGGCGAGGCCAAGCGGGAGGCGGCCGGCGAGGTCGTCTCCGGTGAGGATCCCGCCCAGTGGCCGGCGGCCGGGGTGTCCGGTTCGCGCCGGACCGTGCTGCACGTCGACGCCGCCGCGGACCCGCGCTAGCGGATTCCTCCGGTTGGGCCCACCAGGTATCGTGCCTGGTGGGCCTTCTTTTGTGCACCCTGTTCGAACACGTGCGCGTTTCATGTCCGGGCCCTGGTATACACTTCGTCCAACAAACGGAAGAAGGGGGAACCGGGGACATGACCACCACCGACGAACCAGCCACTGTCGAC
>JAKDIS010000096.1 GCA_030450335.1 Corynebacterium sp.
GTGCTCGGCGGGCGGCGGTCGTCGCGGCGTACCCACCGCCGTGACATCGACGGGCTGCGTGGCCTGGCCATCGCCCTGGTGGTCGTCTTCCACGTGTTCGTGGGCCGGGTGTCCGCCGGGGTGGACGTGTTCCTGCTCATCGGCGGCATCTTCTTCTTCGCCCCGCAGATCCGCAACGCGCTGAACACCGCCGGGTTGACCCTGGTGCAGTCGGTGGTGCGCATCGTGCGCCGCCTCTACCCCGCACTGCTCACCGTGGTCTGCCTGGTGATGCTGCTCGCGTTGGCGGTCTACCCGGTGTCGCGGTGGACGCAGGCCGCGGGCGACGCGGCGTCCTCCCTGCTCTACGTTCAGAACCTGCACCTGGCCGCCGAAGGCAAGGAGTACTCGGCGATCAACCGGGACGTGAGCCTGTTCCAGCACATCTGGTCGATGTCCGTGCAGATGCAGATCTACCTCGGGTCCCTGCTGGTCATCGTGGTGCTCGCGGCGCTGTTCCGGCGTCACCCGCGCACCGGCAACCGGCTGCTGCACCGCGCGCTGTCGGTGGCCACGGTGGCCAGCTTCGCCTACGCGGTGTGGCTGGGCGTGCACGACCAGGCGCTGAACTACTACTCGCCGTTGTCGCGCTTCTGGGAGATCGGGCTGGGCGGCCTGTTCGGCATCTGGATGGTCGGCCGCAGCATCCCGTGGGTGTGGCGCTGGCTGCGCTGGCCGGCCGGGGTGGTGGGCCTGGTGCTCATCGTGGCCACCGGCCTGCTGCTCGACGGCGCCGCCCAGTTCCCCGGCCCCTGGACGCTCGTGCCGCTGACCGGGGCGATGCTCGTCATCGTGGCGGGCACGCCCGTCGCCGAGCCGGACGGCAACCGGGCGCGTGCGGCGGCGGAGGGACGCACCGTCGCGTCGGTGGGGGTCACCCGTCTGCTCGACGGACGGATCTTCCAGTTCCTGGGGCGCACCTCCTACGGTCTGTACCTGTGGCACTGGCCGCTGCTGGTGCTGGCGACCTACCTCTTCGCCGAGGCTGGCTCGGCCGGCACCTCCGGCACAGGGGAGACCGGCGGGACCGGTGAGTCGGCGTCGGACGGCCTGGCCGGCATCACCGCCACGTTGGGCACCGGGCGCGGCGTCGCCGTCGGTACCGGCGTGGTGGTCGTCTCGCTGCTGCTGGCGTGGGCCACCCACCGGTTCGTGGAGACCCCGCTGCGCCAGCACGGCAAACCGGAACGCTCCTGGATGCTGACCGACCGGCGCTACTGGGCGTCGCTGCTGCGCTCCCGCGGGAAGCTGGTCACGGTGACCGCCATCGTGCTGGCCAGTGCGGTCGTGCTCTCGTCGGAGCGCATCGTGCAGGACCGGGTCATCGGGCCCAGCCTCGCCGCGGAGGACGTGGGCTCCGGCGCCACCGACGGCACGTCCGACGACTACCCGGGGCCGCGCGCCTTTCTCGACGACGGCACCGGCGTCCCCGACGACGTGCCGGTGCGTCCCGCACCCGTATGGGACAAGTCCGTGATGCTGCCGGAGACCTCCCTCGACGGCTGCCTCGTGGGCATCGAGGGCGAGGACCTGGTGCTGACCAAGGAGAACAACACCTCCGACGAGCCCTGCGCCTACGGCGACGTGGACTCGACACGCACCATGTACCTCGCCGGCGGCTCGCACTCCGAGCACTACCTGCCCGCCCTCGACGCCATCGGGCGCGAGCGGGGCATCCGGATCCTGCCGCTGGTCAAGGTCGGCTGCGTGCTCGGCGCGCGGATCGAGCGGATGAACGGCGACGACTACGATGAGTGCTACGCCTGGCAGGACAAGGTCGAGGACCACATCCTCGACAACCCGCCCACCGACGGGGTGTTCATGACCTCCACCCGCCCCACCGCGCGGACCGGCGCCGGGCCCGACCAGGTGCCCGACGGGTACGTGGACACCGTGCGCCGGTTCAGCGACGCCGGCATCCACACCTGGGCGGTGCGCGACAACCCGTGGCGTCAGGTCGACGGGTCGCTGGGCAACTCCATGCTCTGCGTCGCCGACGGCGGCTCACCGGAGGACTGCGGCCCCTCTGCCGCCGAACTGCTGGAGACCAACCCCGCGCAGGACGCCTACCGCGGGCTCGACGTCACCCACCTCGACCTCACCGCCGCCTACTGCCACGACGGGGTGTGCCCCGCGGTCGTCGGCAACGTGCTGGTCTACCGAGACGGCAACCACTTCACGCCCACCTGGTCGGCGATGATGGCCCCCGAGATCGAACGGCAGATGTACGACCCCGCCCCGGCCGACGAGCAACGCCGCGTGGTGGCGGACGCCGTGCGCGCCAGCGGCGACGCGGCGTCCGGCGGTTCCGGCAGTTCGGGCGGTGCCACCGCGCCGGCGCTGGCGCCGAAGGACGTCTTCGTACTGCCGCGCCCGGAGACGGAGCCTGTGCCGGAGCCCGTGCCGGAGCCGGTGCCGGAGCCCGCGCAGGAATGGGTCGACCCCGGCTACGTGGATCCGGGATACGTGGACCCCGGTTGGGTCGATCCCGGCTACGTCGACCCGGGCTACGTGGATCCGGGCTACGCTCCGCCTTACTGAAGCATTACCTTGCCCGACACCCCCGTGTAACGCTCCGGGGCCCTGGCGTGTTCAGTATTCCGGGTCGGTGGGCGGTATGCTGTAGCGCGCCATGAACTCTTCCTCCTCGCAGCCAGGGACGTCCAGCGCGTCCACAGGGCGTCCCCGGGCCTCACACCGCCGGGACATCGACGGGCTCCGTGGACTGGCGATCGCACTGGTCGTCGTCTTCCACGTCTTCGTCGGACGGGTCTCGTCGGGCGTGGATGTGTTCCTCCTCGTCGGCGGCATCTTCTTCTTCGCCCCGCAGATCCGCAACGCGCTGAACCCCGCAGGCCTCACCGTCGTCCAGTCGTTCCTGCGCATCCTGCGCCGCCTGTACCCGGCCCTGATCACCGTCGTCGCCGCCACCCTGGTGCTCGCCGTGGTGGTCTACGCCGAGGTCCGGTGGGTCAACGCCGGCAACGACGCCTCCGCCTCGCTGCTCTACATCCAGAACTTCCACCTGGCCAGTGAAGGCCAGGAGTACACCGCCATCAACCGGGACGTGAGCCTCTACCAGCACATCTGGTCGATGTCGGTGCAGATGCAGATCTACCTCGGGTCGTTGCTGGTCATCGCCCTGCTGGCGACCCTGTTCCGCAAGAAGGCGAAACTCGGCACGAACCTGCTGCACCTGCTGCTGGTCATCGGCACCGCCGCCAGCTTCGGCTACGCCACCTGGCTGGGCCAGCACGACCAGGCCGTGAACTACTACTCGCCGTTCTCCCGCTTCTGGGAGATCGGGCTGGGTGGCCTGTTCGGTATCTGGCTGCTGGGTATCGCCATCCCGCGCTCACTGCGGTGGCTGCGCTGGCCGGCCGGCCTGGCGGGCCTGGCTCTGATCATCGCCACGGGCCTGTTCCTCGACGGTGCAGCCCAGTTCCCCGGCCCCTGGACTCTGCTGCCGCTCGCCGGCGCGATGCTGGTCATCTTCGCCGGCAACCCGGAATCCGATACGTCCGACGCGTCTGACCCGTCCGCCGCAGCGGGGGAGAAGCTGCCCGCGCCGTCCACCGGCGTGAGCCGTCTGCTCGACGGACGGATCTTCCAGTTCCTGGGGCGCACCTCTTACAGCCTGTACCTGTGGCACTGGCCGCTGCTGACCCTGGCGACGTTCTGGTTCTCCACCTCGACGGCCTCGCAGGCCGGCGGGCTGCGCGGCATCACCGCCACGCTCGGCCCGCTCAACGGTGCCCTCGTCGGCACCGGCGTGATCGCCCTGTCCCTGCTGCTGGCGTGGCTCACCCACCGCTTCGTGGAGACCCCGCTGCGTCAGAAGAAGAAGCCGCACCACTCGTGGGTGCTCTTCGACCGCGGCTACTGGCGGGCGTCGCTGCGCTCGCGCGGCAAGGTCGTCGCCACCCTGGTCATCGTCCTGGTCACCGGCGCGGTGTTCGCCTTCGGGCCCGTCGCCCAGGCACGCATCGACAACCGGGCCCGCGAGCTCGGCGTGCAGGACGTCGACCCCGCCGAGTACCCCGGTCCCAACGCCTTCCTGCAGGACGCCGACGTGCCGGACGGACTGCCCGTCCTGCCCGACCCGTCCGACGACGCACCGATGCTCGCCAACACCCTGAAGGACGGCTGCCTCGCCCACTTCGGCCACACCGACCTGGTGATGACCAAGTGGTTCAACGAGGAGGACGAGCCCTGCGCCTACGGTGACCTGGAGTCCGACCGCACGATGTACCTCGTCGGCGGTTCCCACTCCGAGCACTACCTGCCGGCGCTGGAGCGCATCGCCAAGCAGCGCAACTTCAAGATCGTCCCGATCCTGAAGCTCGGCTGCGTGATCGGCATGGACATCCCCAAGTGGGACGGCTCGGACTACCCCGAGTGCCGCGAGTGGCAGAAGAAGGCCGAGGACTTCATCTTCGAGAACCCGCCGTCCGAGGGCATCTTCATGACGGTGACACGTCCGACCACCATCGAGGGCGACGGGCCCGACCAGGTGCCGAACGAGTACGTGGAGATGGTGCGCAAGCTCTCCGACGCCGGCATCCACACCTGGGGCGTGCGCGACACCCCCTGGGTGCTGGACTCCCCCGGGGTGCAGGGCAACGCGCGGCTGTGCGTGGCCGAGGATCGCGGCGACGAGGACTGCGGTGTCGACGAGGAGGAGTCGCTGGCACCGGTGAACCCGGCGCTGGCCGCCTACCGTGGGCTCGACCTGACCAACATCGACGTCACCGACGCGGTGTGCCGCGACGGACGCTGCCCCGGCGTGGTCGGCAACGTACTGGTCTACCGCGACGCGCAGCACTTCACGAACCTCTTCGCCGCGATGCTCGCCCCGGAGATCTCCCGGCAGATGTACGACCCGGAGGCGCTGGAGGAGACCGAGCGTGAGCAGGAAGCGTCCCCCGGACCCGACTCGCCGGACGGTGAGGTGCAGAAGGACGTCTTCCGCCTGCCGAAGCCCGGCGAGGAGGACGGTGCCGACGGCGCCGACGGCGGCGACGGCGGCGCGTCCGACCCCGTGCCGGACCCCGCTCCCGACCAGGGCTGGGTCGACCCCGGCTACGTCGATCCGGGGTACGGGTACCAGGACCCCGGCTACGTGGATCCCGGCTACGGCTACCAGGATCCGGGCTACGTGGACCCGGGGTACGGCTACGCGCCCCAGTGGTGACCGCCTGACCCCGCGCCGCGTGCCCGATCCGTCCTTCCCGCGGCACGGAACCACCGGATCCGGCACGGCACGCGGGGTCGCCCGGTAGCGTGAGGGGAACGCGGGACGGCAGGGGGCTGTCCTACCCGGGGGAGGGGACCGCACATGGCGGGAAACGACAAGAAGTTCTGGACGACCACCGAGCTGATCGCGTCGGGCAGGACGCCCGACTCGCTGCGCGGGGAATGCGCGCGCGGCGCGATCCACCGCATCGTCCGCGGCCTGTACAGCACCGAGGAACCCACTGACCTGGTCGTGCTCGCCGCCCTGGCCTGGGCGCGCGAGGGCCTGGTCTACACCGGACGCACCGCGGCGTTCCTGCACTCCATGGTGCCCATGGCCTGGCCGGCGCAGGCGAGCGTGCCGCGCGGGAGAAGCCGGGACGGCGGGACGTTGCTGCAGCTCAGCACCGCGCGCCGCGGCGCCACCGAGTACCGCCGCGGCCTGCCCACCCTCAACGGGCTGGCCACCGCCGTCACCGCGCAGGGTGCCGACATCACCGAGAGCATGCGCGGCTCCCTGCTGATGCGCAACTACGGCGGGTTCCGTGGCAACCGGCGACTGGCGGAGGATCTTGCCGCCCTGGAGCCGTCGCGCAGGGCACGGGCGGTGGAGCTCGCCGGCGGCGTGATCACCGGCACCGCCAGCGAACTGGAGTACAAGGCCGTGTGCATCATCGTGAGCGCCCTCGACGGGGTGGACGTGACCGTGCAGGTCAACGCGCAGATCCGTGGCTACTACTTCGACATCGTCATCCCGGAGGCGCGGGTGTGCATCGAGATCGACAGTCGTCAGTACCATGCGGCCGGCTCCGCGCGACGCGAGGACTTCGTGGCCGACCGGTGGAAGGGCAATGCGGCGGTGCGGTGGGGCTGGACGCTGCTGCGCTACCCGGATGCCAGCGTCGATCACGCCGCCCGCGAGATCGGCGCGGAGGTGCTCGACACCGTGCTGTTCAACCTGGCCAACCGGCGCACCCGCAAGTTACGGGTCGAGGAGATCCCCACGGACCGCAGCGTGCACGACTGGCACAGACGGTAGGACGCCGCGGTTGCCGTAGCCTGGTGCAATCCCGTAGCTACCCCAGGAGCGTGCAATGAGGAGTGTGAGATGAGCCAGGAAGAGATGGTGTGCCCGTTGGCGGGCACCGTCATCGAGATGTCGGAGGTCCCCGACCCGGTGTTCGCCCGCGAGGCGATGGGGGTCGGCTTCGGCATCACCGACACCCCGGGCGGCGAGGTCTGCTCCCCGGTCACCGGGGAGGTGGTGATGGTGGCCAAGACCGGCCACGCGGTGGGGATCGCGACCGACTCCGGCCTGCAGTACCTGGTCCACCTGGGTCTGGACACCGTGGAGCTGGAGGGCCGCCCCTTCACCGTCGACGTCGCCAAGGGTGACACGGTGACCGCGGGTCAGAAGATCGCCACCATGGACGTCGCGGCGATCACCGAGGCCGGCAAGTCCACCACGACCGTGGTGGTGGTGACGAACTCGAAGAAGATGGTCGACCACCTCGACGTGACCGTCGGCGAGGCGGAGCGCGGCGACGTGGTGGCGCAGGTGTTCCTCGCCGGCGCGGCCGCCACGCAGGACGCACCGGCCGCCGCGCCGGCGGCGGAAGCGCCGGAAGCGCCGGAAGCCTCGGGGCGTCCTGCGGGTCTGGACGGTTTCGACCTCACCGCGTGGGAGATCCTGGACAACATCGGCGGCGCGGAGAACGTCCGCAGCGTCACGCACTGCATCACGCGGGTGCGCTTCTACCTGAAGGACGCCGACCTCGCCGACGACACCGCCGTCGCGGACCTCGACGGGGTCATCGACGTGGTGCGCGCCGGCGGGCAGTACCAGGTCGTCATCGGTGCCGACGTGGAGGACGTCTACGACGCCGTCGAGCGGCGGCTCGAGGCGTCCGGCGCGGGAGGCGCGGGCGGCGGAGACACAGGCGCCGGTGCGTCCGACGCGGAGCCGCGCGAACGCCCCACCACCGCGGTGGGGTGGGTGAAGTACGGGTTCTCCGAGCTGATCGGCGTGATCACCGGGTCGATGATCCCGGTGATCGGGCTGCTCGCGGCGTCCGGCATCATCAAGGGCGTCCTGTCGCTGCTGCTGAACTTCGACCTGATCGCCGAGGACTCGAACACCTACCAGATCATCAACGCGATGAGCGACGCGGTGTTCTTCTTCCTGCCGATCTTCGTCGGGTTCACCGCCGCACGCAGGCTGGGGGCGGACCCGATCATCGTCTCGATCATCGGCGGCGTGCTCTGCTACCCGAGCCTGGTGGACATGTCCGAGACCGAGGGCGACAGCGCGCTGCTGGGTATGTCGCTGAACTCCGACTTCTTCGGCATCCCCTTCCACGTGGCGAGCTACTCGTACTCGATCTTCCCGATGATCGTCGCCGCCTGGCTGGCCTCCGTGCTCGAGCCGTGGCTGAAGCGGGTGATCCCGAACATGGTGCGCATGATCTTCGTGCCGTTGTTCGAGGTCGTCATCGTGTCCCTGGCGATCCTGCTGATCCTGGGGCCGGTGGTCATGTTCGTGTCCACGGGCATCGCGAACCTGATCCAGGGGCTCTACGACCTCTCGCCCACGGTGTCCGGCACGGTCATCGGTGCGCTGTACCAGTCGCTGGTGATCTTCGGGCTGCACTGGGCGGTGATCCCGCTGGTGGCGCAGGACATCGCGGCGAACGGGAACTCCTACCTCAACGCCATCATCTCCGTGACGATGGTCGCACAGGGTGGCGCGGTGCTCGCGGTGTTCCTGCGCACCCGGATCGAGAAGATCAAGACCCTGTCCGGCCCGGCGGCGATCTCCGCGTTCTGCGGCATCACCGAGCCGGCGATGTACGGGGTGAACCTGAAGTACGGGCGCGTGTTCATCATGGCGTCCGTCGGTGGTGCGGTCGGCGGGCTGCTGACCGGCCTGTTCAACGTGAACATGTGGGGCTTCACCGGGTCGCTGATCGGCTTCACCTCCTTCGTCAACCCCGACGACGGGGTGGACGCCAGCTTCTGGGGCTACCTCGTCGCCTCCGCCGTGGCGCTCGCCGTGGCGTTCACCCTGACCTGGTTCTTCGGGTTCAAGGACTCCGACGTGGACAAGGGACGCGAGGTCGAGAAGGTCCGGCTGGGGAGCCGGGAGCCGAAGTAGGACGGCGCGGGGCGCGGCGGCGCGGCGGGCTCAGCCCTCCACGACCCCGTCGCCGTCGCTGGCGTCCATGAGGTCCTGCACGGTGGCGAACTCGTCCAGGCCGAAGCGCTCCAGCATGCCGGTGGAGCCGTCGGTCGGCCACACCTCGGTGCCGGCGACGGGCAGGAATCCGAGGGAGTCTCCGTCGGGCAGGCAGAAGATCACGGTGTCCATCGCGGTGAGGTTCAGCAGCGCGTCACCGAGCAGGTCGTGGGGGAACAGGGTCACGAGGATGACGTCGGACGGGCCCTCGGCGCCGTCGTTCCCGTCGGCACCTGCGGCGTCCTCGCCTGAGTCGTCCTCACCGGTGTCGCCGGCGACGAGCGCGGGCAGGGTGCTGCGGATCTCCGGGGTGGAACGGATCCCCTCGAGGTAGGCCTGCGCGAGGTTCTGCCGGTGCAGGCGCTGGTTGGTGTCCTCGTCCTGCAGGGAGCGCACGAACATGCCCGGCCCGCTGGGAGGCCCGCCGTGGGACCCGCCGTGCGGCATGGCCTCGGGGCTGGTCTCCTGGTCCACGGCCCACTCGGCGTAGCTGCGCATCGCCGGCTTCTCCTCGCCGGAGAGGAACTGCAGGTCACGGTTGGCGGCGTACTTCGCCTCGGAGAGTTTCTGCGCGCTGCCGGTCATCGGCGCGTTGATGCCGTAGTAGGTCCACTGCGGCGCGGCGGTGGGGTCGTGGCGGAACACGACCTGCGCCACGGAGTTCGACACGGGGGTGGGCTCACTCATCGTGGTCACCTCCGGCGGGCTCGGCGAGCTGCAGCACGGCGACCATGAAGTCGCTCGCGTCGGTTCCCTCTGTGCCGTCGGTGAACGGCTGCAGCTCCCACGAGGAGAACCGCTGGACGAGACGCAGGCCGGCGGCCGTGACGTCCTGCGCGAACTCCTCGACGGAGCGCCCGCGCGACAGGCCGAAGCCGACGACGAGGCGTCCTGCCGGGGCCAGGCGGGACGCCAGGACGCCGAGCGCCTGGCGGTGCGCGGCGTCGGGGATGAACGCCAGGACGTTGCCGGCGGAGACGATGATGTCGAACGGGCCGGACGGCACCTCCGCGTCGGACGCCAGGTCGCCGACCGCCCACTCCACGCCGGAGCCGGCGTAGCGCCCGCGCGCGTACTCGACGAGCTGCGGGTCGATGTCGACGGCGGCGACGAGGTGGCCGCGGGCGGCCAGGACGGCGGCGACGCGTCCGGTGCCGGAGCCGGCGTCGAGGACGCGGGCGTGGCGCGGTGCCATCGCGTCGACCAGCCGGGCCTCACCGTCGATGTCCTTGCCCTCGTGCTCGAAGCCCTCCCACCGGGCGATGTAGCGCTGCGAGTGGGCGGGGTCCGCCCCGGTGACGGACGCCCAGGTGGTGGTCGCGTTACCCGCGGGGCCGGTCCCGGACTGGGGCTCAGGCGAGGGTTCTGACGGTACTGGCGGTACTGACATGGGCTGGATCGGACTCATGCCCACCAGTATGCCAGTCGACCGGTGTGGTGGGGCCGCACGCGGTGGCCGGGTGGTTCTTTGAGGGTTCTTCACACAACTCCAAAAGAACTCTGCAAGAGCTTCTCGGCATCCAGCAGGCCGCAAACGGACTAACGGTGCAGTTCAGACAGTTCTTCGGGGGTACTTTCGCGGGTTGTTTCTAGGTCGTGTTGCTAAAGGGTTTGTGGCGGCCAGGATGACACCCTCAGGCGT
>JAKDIS010000191.1 GCA_030450335.1 Corynebacterium sp.
GCTCCCAGACCTCGTCGAACAGCACCTTGTCGGTGTAGTGCACCATGCCGGGAGCAAAGTCGCCGAAGGCGTTCTGCCCGCCGGTCCAGCCGGTGTTCGCTGAGCTCTCGGTGTTCTCGGTGTTGTCGGTGTTGTCGGTCATGTCAGCTCCTGTTGTGTCGGGAAACTTAAGTGCCCTCTCCATTAAACGCTTCTTTCGGTGTGCTGTGGAAGGCCCCGTCGAGAGAGGTACCGGAGGAACTCCCCGGCGGTGACCGCCGGTATAAAAGCCTCGGCTGAGGGGGGTAGCGGAAAGGATGAGCGGCGCCGCACGTAACTCCGCGGTGCTAGCGTCGGATGGCGTTCTCGTGAATCAACCATCCCGCCGGATTGACCACTGAGGTGAATCGATTTGTCTCCCAGCATCCGCAGTTTCGGCTCGGCCCTTCGTGCCAACCGCGTAGCCAGGCTCCGGCGGCGCATCCTCGATGCCGCGGCAGCCTGCTACTCCACCAACGGCTACCCAGGAACCACCCTGACGCACATCGCCAGGGAGGCCAAGGTCTCCATCGACGCCGTGCTGACCGTCGGCCGCAAGAGGGAACTCCTTCTGGCGTCCTTCCAACAGGCCTACGCGGGCAGCGAGGGCCAGCGCTCCCCCGCAGACAATGAGGACGCACCCCGAATCGCCGCGGACCCCGACGAGGGAAAGTACCTGGAGGCCGCCGCCTCCCTCGTGGCCGCAGCGAACGCACGCACCAGCATGCTGTGGGGCGAACTCCTCAGCGCAGCCACCTCGGACGACAAGATCGCCGACTCGGTGGGCAAGCTGCTCGCCCGTCGGCGCGACGACTACCGTGCGCTCGCGACCTCCCTCATCAGCAGGGGGCTGGTCGCCTGGCGCGCCAACGAACGGGAACTCGACGACTTCGCCGACGAGCTGTCCTTCCTGTGGGCCCCGGAAGCCCACCGCCAGCTCGTCCTGGGCTCGGGATGGTCGATGGAGAAGTACACCCGCTGGCTCGTCGAGTCGGTGGAGCGGCAGTTCGCGTAGCTCAGTCGGCGAGGAACTCCAGCAACGAGGCGTTGAACTCCGCGGCGTGGCTGTCGTTCAACCCGTGGGGCGCGCCCTGGATCACGGTCGTCCTGCTGTGCGCGACGGCCTCGGCGGTGCGCTTGCCGGACCCCTCGAACGGCACGATGTCGTCGGAGTCCCCGTGGATGATCAACGCCGGCACCTCGATCTTCGGCAGGTCATCGCGGAAGTCGGTGGTGCCGAACGCCTCCATGCAGCCCAGGGCGGCGTCCTGGTCGCTCTGCTGCGCCAGGCGCACCGCCTCCTTCCTGGTCGCCTCGCTGACCTTGAGGTCGTCGCCGACGGAGTAGAAACCGGTGGTGAAGTCCTCGAAGAAGGCGTCGCGGTCGGCGCGCAGGCCGTCCTCCATGCCCTTCGCGGCGTCCTGCGTGAGCGGTCCGTCCGGGTTGTCGTCGCCGTTCATCATGAACGGCGGCACCGCCGCGGCGAACACCACGCTGCGGATCCGCGAGGGGTCGCCCACGCTGAAGTAGCGGGCGACCTCGCCGCCACCCATCGAGAAGCCCACCAGCGTCACGTCGGTGAGCTCGAGGGCGGTGAGCACGTCCTCGAGGTCGCGGGCGAGGGTGTCGTAACCGTAGGCGGATTCCGGATCGTCCGGCTTGCCGGAGCGTCCGAACCCGCGACGGTCGTAGGCGACCACGCGGTAGCCCTCCTTGCGCAGGACCTCCGTCTGCGCCGACCAGGACTCGGCGGACAACGGCCAACCGTGGATCAGCACGACGGTGCGTCCCAGGTCACCTGCCTCCCCACTGTCGTCGACGTGCAGGTTCACCCCGTCACGTGTGGTGATGGTGCTCATGGTGCTCGACCTCCTCGGTACGAGAATGATGTGCAGGTTCGAGGATACGGACTGTGCCGGCATGCGTGTGCCCGTGCCGGTCACACCCTTGCGAGCAGCAGGTAGGTCAGGTAGACGGCGTAGAACGCCACCAGCAGCAGCCCCTCCCAGCGGCTCATCCTGCGGCCGGTCCGGAACATCAGGACCACCAGCAGCGAGACCACCACGAGCACCGGCATGTCGACCCGCAGCACCTCGTCCGGCACCGGGATGCCGTCCGGGGCGACCAGCACCGTGGCGCCGAGGATGAACACGATGTTGTACACGCTGGATCCGATGAGGTTGCCGACCGCCATGGACGCCTGACCGCGCAGCGTGGCCACCACCGTGGTCACCAG
>JAKDIS010000192.1 GCA_030450335.1 Corynebacterium sp.
CGTGCGGTGATGATCGGCTGGATCGCCGCGGCCAACCCGAGCACGAGCAGCAGGTTGACGATGTTCGTGCCCACGATGTTGCCGGTCACCAGGCCGGGACTGCCACGCACCGCGGCGTCGACGCCGACGGCCAGCTCCGGCAGGCTGCTGCCGATCGCCACCACGGTGAGCCCGACGACCATCGGGGAGATCCCCATACGCGCGGACAGTGCCGAGGCCCCACGCACCAGAAGCTCGCCGCCCACGACGAGGACGGCGAACCCGGCGAGGAGCAGCAGCCAGCTCACGGCAGGTGCTCAGTCTTCCTCGTGCGTGTGGTGCGCGTGCGTGCCGCCGAGGTGGTGCAGCAGGCGGTGGACGCGCTCGTCGGTGAGCGCGTAGCGCATCATCCTTCCGTCCCGCGTGGCCGTCACGATGCCGGCCGTGGTGAGCAGCCGCAACGCCGCCGAGGCCGTGGCGGTTCGCACCCCGGCGCGCTCAGCGAGCTCCGACATGCTCAACGTGCCGGGCCCCTCGTAGTGCAGGACGGTGAGCAGCCGCAGCCGGGTGGGGTCGCCGAGCAGGCGGAAGGTCTCCGCCCAGTCGTCGGAGAGTTCGCGCATGCGGGCAACACCGGTGTCGCCTGTGTCCCTGCTCTCCTGTGCCCCGCTCATGACTCCGTACTGTAGCGAAACCCGGCGGAGTACACGCAGGGAAGACACCGAGAAGACACAGCAAGAACCGTTGCCCCGGATGAATGAGTGCCATATATTAAACACATGGTGAATAAACCAGCCGTCACCGTCACCGACCTCCACGTGACCCGCGGGAAGCACCGCGTCCTCACCGGCCTCGAGCTCACACTCCCGGCCGGCACCATCACGGGCATCCTCGGCCCCAGCGGCTGCGGGAAGACCACCCTGATCAGGGCCATCGCCGGTATCCAGATCATCCAATCGGGTTCAGTCACCGTGCTCGGGGAGCCGGCGGGCAACGCCGTGAACCGCGCACGCGTGGCGTACGTGACCCAGGCCAGCTCCGTCTACCCGGACCTCACCGTGGCCCAGAACCTCCGCTACTTCGCCCGGCTCAGCGGGGTCGGGCAGGACGCCGTCGACGCGGCGGTCGCCAGCGTGGGACTGACCGGCCGGGAGGGCGACCTGACCGGCAGCCTCTCCGGCGGCCAACGCACGCGCGTCTCCCTCGCGGCCGCCCTGCTCGGCGATGCCGAGCTGTACCTGCTCGACGAACCCACCGTGGGTCTGGACCCCGTCCTGCGCCGCGACCTCTGGGCGCTGTTCACCGACCTCGCCCACCGGGGAAGAACGCTGCTGGTGTCCAGCCACGTCATGGACGAGGCCGCCCGGTGCGACCGCGTGCTGCTGTTACGCGAAGGACAGCTGATCGCCGACGCCACGCCGGACGAACTGCGCCGACGCACCGGGCAGGACGACCTCGAGCAGGCCTTCCTCGCACTCGCCGAAGGCGCCGAAGGCACCGAAGGCACAAGAGACACAGGAAGGACAGCACCATGACCCGCACCCTCGCCACCGCGCGCCGCGTGGCCGCGCAGCTGCTGCACGACCCACGCACGCTGGCCCTCGTCCTCGTCCTGCCGTCGGTGCTGTTGTGCCTGTTCAGGTACGTCTTCGACGACAGCCCGGCGACCTTCCAGCAGGTGGGTCCGCAGATGCTCGGACTGTTCCCCTTCATCCTCATGTTCCTGCTGACCTCTGTGACCATGGTCCGCGAGCGCACCTCCGGCACGCTGGAACGCCTGCTGACCACCCGCCTGCGTCGCGGGGAGTTCATCGCCGGCTACGCCCTCGCCTTCGGTGCGGCCGGGCTGGTGCAGGCCACGGTGACCTCCGCCGTGGGCATCCTGTTCCTCGGGCTGGAGGTCGACTCCCCGTGGGTGCTGGTCGTGTTCGCCGTCGCCAACGCCCTGCTGGGCACCTCACTGGGACTGCTGGCGTCCGCCTTCGCCCGGACGGAGTTCCAGGCCGTCCAGTTCATGCCGTTGGTGGTGATCCCGCAGCTGCTGTTGTGCGGGTTGCTCGCCCCGCGCGACAGCATGGCCGTGGTGCTGACCCGCATCTCCGACGTCCTGCCGTTGAGCTACGCCGCCGACTCCTTCACCCGCCTGACCCACGTGTCCGGCTGGAACGCCGACTTCACCGTGGACCTCGCCGTGGTGCTCGGTTTCACCGTGGTCTCGGTCGCGCTCGCCGCCCTCACGCTGCGGCGTCGCACCGCATGAGCGGGGAAGGACGCC
>JAKDIS010000193.1 GCA_030450335.1 Corynebacterium sp.
AGGTCGTCGTGCACGGGCTGCTGCGCGACGGTGACGAGGACGGTGACGAGGACGGGGGAGACGACGGCCACACCGTGTGCTCGTCCTGGATCCGCGAACGCCTCGCCGCCGGCGACGTCGCCTCCGCCGCCGGCGCGATCGGCCGCAACTTCACCGTGCGTGGCGTGGTCACCCGCGGTGCAGGACGTGGCGGGGCCGCGTTGGGGTTCCCGACCGCCAACCTCTACTTCCCGGACAGCCAGGCGCTGCCCTCCGACGGCGTCTACGCCGGCGACCTGCGCATCCTGCCGACGCAGAAGGATCCCGCCGGCGCGCTCGTCGGCGACATGCCCGTCGACGTGCACCTGCCCGCGGCGATCTCCGTGGGCACCAACCCCACCTTCGGCGACGAGACCCGCAGCGTGGAGGCCTTCGTCCTGGACCGCGACGCCGACCTGTACGGACGCAAGGTCACCGTCAGCTTCATCGAGCACATCCGTGGCCAGGAGACCTACGACGGGCTGGACGAACTGGTCACCGCCATCGGCAACGACGTTGCCGCCACCCGACGATTGGTCCCGGCCGAGCGCGGATGATAGTGTCGGTCGGTCTGTGACTGTGGTTCGCGGTAGTCACAACGGCGTGTCGAACGTCTACTTTTTGCGCGGACTGAAACAACAATCAGGAGAATCACCATGGCTCTGACCAAGGACCAGAAGGCTGACACCCTCAAGGAGTTCGGTCTCCACGAGACCGACACCGGCTCCCCCGAGGCGCAGGTCGCGCTGATGACCGTGCGTATTCGTCAGCTCACTGAGCACCTCAAGTTCCACAAGCACGACCACCACTCCCGCCGCGGCCTGCTGCTGCTGGTCGGTCGTCGCAAGCGACTGCTGAAGTACCTGCAGGAGAACAACGTCGAGCGTTACCGTTCCCTGATCGAGCGCCTGGGCCTGCGTCGCTAGTCGACCTCTCCCAGTGACCCCGCGGATTCATTCCGCGGGGTTTTTCGCGTGTGGTGACGGGGGCGGCCGGCGCAATCCCTGCATTTCGGTTCCCTCGCTGCCACGGTCGGTGCAGATGTGCAGACTTTACGCAGGACCATCCCCCGGGGGCAGGGGAGTGCCGTAGTGTTCGTGTGCAGAACGACACGGTACCGGGGAGGGTGACCATGGGTGGGGTGGGGAAGGATCATGCGGTGTGGAGCACCGCGCAACTGTCGGCGCGGGGACTCACACGCCACGGGATTGCGACGAAGGTGGCGAACGGGGAGTTGATCCGGCTCGCCCGCGGGTACTACGCGGCCGGGGACGTCTCCGAGATGCAGGTGCTGCAGGCCCTCGCCGCCGGGCACGACGGCCTGGTGCTCCGCGGGACCACGGCCGGCGCGATCTATGGGGGGTGCGAGAAGATGAGCTGGCCGGCGCAGGCCTACCTTCCGCGGGGCGGGGCCCGCAGCGGAGGAGCGCTGTTGGACGTCCGGACCCGCGCGCGTCCCCGGACGCGGCGCGTCGAGGGGCTCGACGTGATCACGCCGGTGCAGACCGCGGCCGAGCTGATGCAGGACGTCCCGGCGCAAGGTCTCTGCGAGATGCTCGCGCGTGCGTACCCGGGGGGTGAAGGGAAACGACGTCCTGGCGTCCGACATCGCTGCGCTGTCGCGCAGCCGCCGGGGCGCGGTGGCAGGGCTGCTCGACGGGGTCGTCACCGGCACCGCCAGCAACCTGGAGGCGCGGGCGGTCACTGCGATCAGGGAGGGACTCGCGGCTGCGGGGATCGACGGTGTCAGCGTGCTGGTCAACCACAAGATCCGCGGCTACCGGTTCGACATCGTGATCCCGGAGGCCAGGGTGCTCGTCGAGATCGACAGCTTCGCCTTCCACGGTGCCGGTGGGGCGAAGGCGGGTGAACGCACCTTCGTCGTCGACCGGTGGAAGGGGAACATGGCGACGAGGTGGGGGTGGGCGCTGTTGCGCTACACCGACCGGTGTATCGGCGGTGCGCTTGCGCATGTGGTGGACGAGGTCGTCGACACCGTGCGCTACCGGATGCTCCACACCCGCACTCGTCGTCTGCGCACGCAAGGCGAGGGCCGGCGCACCGACCAGGAGGTGTGGCGGTGGCACCCCTGGCTCACCGCGCCGTGGTGACCGGCCCGGCGAACGAGCCGGAGCAGCGAATCATGCCTGACGTGGTGTAAGGTGATCTGCGGCAATT
>JAKDIS010000194.1 GCA_030450335.1 Corynebacterium sp.
TGGCCGCTCCGGCAGCCTTCATCACCGGCGTGGTGTGCTCCACCTTCATCCCCGAGTTCGACGACAAGGTGATCACCCGCGCCATGGCGCGGAAGATGCGCTGATCGGGTCAGCCTCGCTGGAATGCGCACCGTCAGCCGGCCGGTGAGACCTTGAGCATGCGGGTGGCGGTGGCCTGCCACAGTGTTCCGTCCGGGGCGATCATGCCGGTGAGCTGCATCGGCTGGTCGAACGGCAGGACGCCGACCGGGGTTCGGGAGGTCTCTCTGCCACTCTCCGCGTCGACACCGACCACGCTCACCGTCCGGTCGTCGTCCCCGCGGGACAGCGCCCATATGGTGCCGTCCTCCCGCGTCAGCTCCGGGAGAGTGTCCAGCGCCGTGTCGGTCTCCCACTGTCGCACGCACCGTTCGCGTCCGGAGGCGTCCTTCTGCAGGTCGACGCGGGTCAGGCCGCCGCGGAAGTCGGCGTCCTGCGGAACGGACTCGCCGTCCACGGCGAGGCCGGGGTAGTCGTAGCCGTAGGTGGAGGGGATCCACAGCGAGTCGCCGTCGGCGAGCAGGGAGTTCTCCGTGCCGGGGCCGGCGTGGTCGAACGCCGGAAGTGAGCAGACGGTGTCGCCGGTGGCGGCGTCGAGCACCAGGAGGTTGGGTGAGCCGTCGGCGTTGTCGACGATCGCCACGCGCTCGGCGCCGGTGCCGAAGAAGGTGGGCGTCGTCCCGGAACCCCACGACAGCTGCCCGGGCTTGCGCGCGCTGCCGCGGTCGTAGTTGCGCGACCAGGCGACGGTGGGGGAACCTGCCTTGTCGGCGCGGACGTCGTGGAGGCCGTGGCTGGTCAGCACGCTGACCCCGTTCGGCCGTGGTGTGAGCCCGTTGGCGATGGTCTCGCCGCCCGGCGTGTCCGTGCCCAGTGCCACGGTACGGACGGCTCCGGTGTCGTCGAGGTATCCGGTGACGGCGTCCTCGGTGGCGAACCAGGTCCGGCCGTTCTCGTCGGGGGAGAGCCCGGCGATCGAGGCGTCGGTGCCGAGGTCGGGTAGCTCGGTGCGTTCCTCGACCTGCAGCGTCCAGCGCCCGTCCTCCAGGACGTGGGTGATACGCAGGATCGCGTGCCCCTCGGCCACGACCAGGCGGTCCTCGTCGTCCAGGTACCCGTAGACTCCGCCGAGAAGCCCCGTCGTCCTCAGCTCCAGCGACGCCACGGGCCGGGCGGTCGCCGGGTCGAAGAGGACGACGGACGGTGCGACCGGTGTCAGCCCGTGCTCGGTGCCGAGGTACCTGGTGCACAGTGCGACCGGCATGCCGTCGGCGCCCTGGAAGACCGTCGAGCAGGCGCCACCGGGCACGGAGAAGTCCACGGACGGTGACGCACCGGGCCCTGACCACGGGACACTGTCGGTGGAACCGAGGTCACGGTGCATGAGTGCGGTTCCGTGCCCGCGCCGCGGGGAGCCCGGATCCTCGGACCCCATGGCGGGGGCGGACGCCAGGGCGCCGACCGTCGTGACGGTGACCAGCGACGACAGCACCCGACGCGCGACGGTGCGGGTGCCGGGGAGAGGGGTCCGGATGCTCATGTGGACGAACCGTAGACGACGTCCCGCGCCAGGCCGGCCGGTACGGATCAGGGTGAGCCGGAGGGTTTACATTCACCGGCACGGTGGGCTCTGCGCCCGTCAGGTGCCCCGTGTCATGCTCCGGACGACATCACCCCTGCGCCGCGCGCCGCCAGGTGCCGTCCAACGCGTCGTGGAGGCGTCCGGTGGTGGCGTCGTCGAAGAAGGTGGTGCGCAGCTGCTCGTTGAGCCCGCCCGGGGTCTCGTGGGAACGGATGACCTCAGGCATCGGCGTCGCCGTGTCCACCAACGACGGCGCGAGGCTCGCCGCCATGCCACGGATGAACGGTTCGGCCACGTCCTGCGGCAGCCCCCGTCCCACGGTCCAGTCCACCAGCGAGGAGATGTACTGCAGCAGCCCGGTGCATGCGCCGGTGGTGGCGGAGAGCACGGCCATCTGCGACTCGTCCGGGACCACGAGCGCCCCGCCGATGCGGTCGAACAGCTCGACGGCGGCGGGGATGTCCGGGGTGACGGGCACCTCGATGCCGTGCTCGGCGACCGGCGGGAGCGGGATCGCGCG
>JAKDIS010000097.1 GCA_030450335.1 Corynebacterium sp.
GGGACTTTCATCGGTATCGTTCCTGTAGCAGCGAGGCATGAGCAACGCCGCAGAATCTCATATACTTCTATCGAAGGGTCTTCCCATGATCGACATCATCTCCTCCATCGTTGACGCCATCGCCGGTTTCTTCACCTCCGCCCTGGAGACCATCACCGGTTCCATCACCGGCGCTGAGGCTGACACCGACGCGTAAGTCGCTCCCTAGCGACACCAGCCCCCGCACCTACAGTGCGGGGGTTTTGCATGTTCGGACACGCGTAGAATCGCCGTCATGATCCTCATCAACGTCCGATTCCGCCCGCTGCCCGAGTACGTCGAGAACTTCCGGGAGGTCGTCGCCGACTTCACCGACGCCACTCGCGCCGAGGCCGGCAACCTGTGGTTCGACTGGTTCCGCGGCACCGACGACCCCACCGAGTACTTCCTGGTGGAGGCCTTCGAGGACGGGGCCGACGGGGCCCACGTGGAAAGCGACCACTTCAAGGCCGCCTGCGAGCTCTTCCCCACGGTGCTGTCCGAGACCCCGCAGATCGTTAATACCTCCATCCCCGGAAAGAGGGAGTGGGACCGTATGGCGGAGTTCTCCGTGGAGTGACGGGGTAAACTCGTCAGACATGACGTCACGGAACGCACCTGCCGAAAACCCGACCGCGACCCGCCCGCCGAAGCTCGACAAGGTCGCCTACGAGAAGGAGCTCAAGAAGCTCCAGGCGGACCTCGTCGACATGCAGCAGTGGGTGCGGGAGACCGGTGCCCGCGTGGTGGTCATCATGGAGGGCCGCGACGCCGCCGGCAAGGGCTCGGCCATCAAGCGCATCACCCAGTACCTCAACCCCCGCTACTGCCGGGTCGAGGCACTGCCCGCACCGACGTCCCGCGAACAGGGGCAGTGGTACTTCCAGCGCTACGTGGAGAAGCTGCCCTCGGCCGGTGAGATCGTGATCTTCGACCGCTCCTGGTACAACCGCGCCGGCGTGGAGCGGGTCATGGGCTTCTGCACCGCCCCGGAGTACCGCCGCTTCCTGCACCAGGCACCCATCTTCGAGCGGCTCCTCGTGGAGGACGGCATCATGCTGCGCAAGTACTGGTTCTCCGTCTCCGACGAGGAGCAGGTCGCCCGCTTCACCTCCCGCCGCGAGGACCCGCTGCGCCAGTGGAAGCTCTCCCCGATGGACCTGCAGTCCATCACCCGGTGGGAGGACTACTCCCGGGCGAAGGACGAGATGTTCGCCCACACCGACACCCCCACCGCCCCCTGGTACACGGTGGAGAGCGAGGACAAGAAGCGTTCACGCATCAACGTGATCAACCACCTGCTGTCCTCCGTGCCGTGGGAGAAGGTCGAGCACACCCCGCCGCACATCCCCGAGCGCCCGGAGGTGGCCTCCGACTACGAGCGTCCCCCGCGTACCGAGTTCCGCTACGTGCCGGACCTGGCGTCGAAGCTGGAGCGCAAGCCCAAGAAGAACAAGAAGAAGGGCAAGTAGCCCCTCAGGCGTAGTGCGCCTCGATCTCCCGCTCGAAGTGCTCGTGGATCACCTTGCGGCGCAGCTTCAGTGACGGGGTGACCTCCTGGTACTCCACGCCGAGGTCACGGTGCAGGATCGTGAACTTCTTCACCTGCTCCCAGCGGTTGAGGTGGCTGTTGAGCTCGTCCACGTAGCCCTGCACCATCTCCCGGGTCTCCGGGGCACGCACGATGTCCTTGTAGCTGCCCGACAGTCCCTGGCGTGCGGCCCAGGCTGTGACCGCCTCGTCGTCCAGGGTGATCAGCGCGGAGACGAAACTGTGGTCGTCCCCCACGGTCACGATCTGACTGGCCACCGGGCAGAGGCCCTTGAACTTCGCCTCGATCTGGGCCGGTGCCACGTACTTGCCGTTCGAGGTCTTGAACAGCTCCTTCTTGCGGTCGGTGATCCTGACCCGGCCCTCCTCGTCGATCTCGCCGATGTCACCCGTGGAGAACCACCCGTCGGCGTCGAGCACCTCGGCGGTGGCCTCGGGGTTGTTGTGGTAGCCGTCCATCACACCCTGCCCGCGCAGCTGCACCTCCCCGTCGTCGGCGATGCGCACCTCCACGCCGTCCAGGGGCGGGCCCACGTAGCCGGCCCGGTAGGTCTGCGGCCGCGTCAGACAGGACGCCGCACTCGACTCGGTCAGCCCGTACCCCTCGAGGATCGGCATGCCGGCCGCGCCGAACCAACGCGCCACGTCCGTGTTCAACGCCGCCGAGCCGGAGATGAAGTAGTGCACGTTGTTGCCGAAACGTTCCCGGATCTTCGACATGACCAGCTTGTCGCCGATCTTCGCCTGCAGCCGGACCCACGTGCCCGCGGAGCCGACGCCGTTGTCGGCGTCGAAGACCTGCACGCCCACCCGGCTGGCCCAGTGGAAGAGCTTCTCCTTCACCCCGCCCTCGTTGGCCATCATCGTCGCCACACCGTTGTAGGCCTTCTCGAAGATGCGCGGGGCCGAGCCCATGAACGTCGGCTTCACCACGCCGAGGTTCTCCACGATCTTGTCGATCCGCCCGTCGATGGCGGTCTCGAAACCGATCTGCAACGGCAGCACGAGCAGCAGCTTGCCCATCACATGGGCCAGGGGGAGCCACAGGAACTGCTTGTCGTCGATGGTGAGCAGGTCCTCCGGCCCGGAGTTGGAGGTCTGCTCGGACGCGTGCGCCTCGAACACCCACACGCGGTGGGGGAGCCGCACACCCTTGGGCCGTCCGGTCGTCCCGGAGGTGTAGATCAGGGTGGAGAGGTGCTCCAGGGTGGTGGCGTCGATCCGGTCGTCGACGGCGGTGGGGTTGGCGTCCATGTACTCCCGGCCGGTGGCGCGGAGCTCGTCGAGCGTGACCGCCCATCCGGTAGCGTCCTGCGCGAGTTCCGCGGGGACCTCACCCTCCAGCAGGACCACGGTGCCCACGTCCGGGATCGACTCGCGCAGGGAGAGGAGCTTGCCCAGCTGGTCGGCGTCCTCGGCGAAGACCAGGCGGGAGCCGGAGTCGTCGAGGATGTACGCCACGTCGTCGGCGATGGAGGTGGGGTAGACCGTCACCGTGGCCGCGGAGGCGTACATGATCCCGTAGTTCGCCAACGCCCACTCGTAGCGCGTTGAGCTGGCGATGGCGACGCGGTCCTCCGCCTCGATCCCCAACGACATCAGTCCGCCGGCGACCTCGGTGGCCTGCGTCCCGAGCTCGGCCCAGGTGACGGCCTCCCAGGTCTCGTCCCCGCCCGCGTGCGACACGGGGTAGCTGTAGGCCCTACGGTCGGGTGTGGCCCCGATACGGTTGCGGAGCATGTGCCCCACGGACCGGACCGCGGGGTCGATGCGCACGGTGGCGGGCGCTGGGCTGGGCGAAGGTGTCATTCGGACTCCATCCGGGACGAAGGTGTGCTTTGTGTCACGATAGCAAAATGACTGTGTGGTGACCGGTGTTTCCCGAAGCATCTTCCGCGGTTCCGTGCCACCATGGCCGACATGGCTTCCGCTACCTCGTCCCCGTACCCCGAAAGTCCTCTCGTGCGTGTCGAGTCCCTGCACGGCACCGGCATCGTCACCCTCGACCGGCCGAAGGCGCTCAACGCGCTCAACCACGAGATGATCAACGCCGTCGCCGCCGCGCTCGACCGGTTCAGCGACGACGCGGACGTCCGCCAGGTGCTGCTGTGCTCGGCGGGGGAGAAGGCCTACTGCTCCGGCGGGGACGTGCGCTCCGTCCGCGAGTCAGACCTCACCGGCGACTACACCGCCGGCGACGACCTCTTCCGCGACGAGTACGACATGAACCACGCGCTGGCGACGTTCCCGAAGCCCACCGTCGCCCTCGTCGACGGCATCACCATGGGCGGCGGCCTCGGCGTCTCCGCACACGCCGACGTCCGTGTCGTCACCGACCGGACGTGGGCGTCGATGCCGGAGATGGCGATCGGCTTCATCACCGACGTCGGCATCTCCCACGCCTTCACCCACCTGCCGAACGTCCCGGAGGACGCCCGGACCGCCGTGGGCCTGTTCCTGGCGACCACGGGTTACCGCATCACCGCCGCCGACCTGCTGTGGAGCGGCCTGGCGACCCACCGTCTGCCGGACGGTGAGGCCGAGCGCTTCCAGGACGTCCTGCTGCAGGACGGCCTGGACGCCGCGCTCACGCTCACCCACCGCCCCGAGGAGGCGTCCTGCCTGGAGGAGAACCTCGGGTGGATCGCCGAGACCTTCGCCGGCGACGACTGGGCGGCGGTCGACGCGCGCCTCGCCGCGGCGTCCGGCGACTTCGCCGAGGAGGTCCGCGGCCTGCTCGCGCCCGCCAACCCGCTGTCGCTGTTCGCCGCGGCCGTCCTGCTGAACCACTCGGCGGACGCGACGCTGCGCGGCGCGCTCGACGCCGAGTACGCGCTGGGACGCCTGCTGCGCCGCCAGCCGAACTTCCCCGAGGGGGTGCGCGCCGTGCTGGTCGACAAGGACCGCGACGCCCACTTCACCCCGGCCAGCGTCGCCGAGGTCACCGACGAGCAGGTCGGGGAGCTCAGACGGACAGTGGCTCAGGCGTGACCTCGGCGCTCCTGCGCTGAACCCGCACCCAGACCACGAAACCCCAGGCCACGAACACGCCGTAGACCAGGTAGAGCACGGCGCTGGGGTAGTAGCCGGCGGTGAACAGCAACGGCACGCCGACGACGTCCACCGCGATCCAGATCAGCCAGAACTCCGTCCAGCCTCTTGCCATGCCGAAGGTCGCGAGCAGCGAGCCGGTGAAGATCCAGGCGTCCGCCCACGGACCCCAGGACCCCAGTGCACTGAACACCCACGCGAAACCGCAGGTGCCCACGACCGCGACCACGAGCATGCCCACCCGCTCCCGGTTCGACGCCCAGTGCGGCTGCACCGCCTCGTAGGTGTCCGCCGGTTCCGAGAGGATCGAGCGCGACGGGTCGGTGTCCGCCGGCTCGCGCAGCCCGGCGGTCTTCGCGCGCTGCCACTGCCACCAGCCGTAGACGCTGACGATGAGGAACATGACCTGGCGTCCGGCCTGCCCGTAGAGGTCCAGGTCCTGCGGGGTGTGGAAGACACCGCCGAGGAAGACGGTGAACAGCAGGACGTTGCCCGCGATGCCCACCGGCCAGGCCCACACCACCCTCCGCATACCGCCGATGGCGGAGGCGATGCCGAAACCGTTGCCGATGATCTCGCGCCAGAGGACGGCGGAGTCGCCGATCGTCCACTGGGCGTTGAGGAATGTCGTGAGGCCGTCCTGGAGGGACGACAGTACTGCGGACATGAGGTGTCCAGCCTTTCTCTCCCGTCCGGACTATGACCGTCGGCCCCGGAATTACACCGGGTCTGCTTGACCCACCTGGTGGAGGTGGCGCTCGCGGGCTTTCACCGCCGGTGGGGACTTCCACCCCGCCCTGAGAATGCTTACCGACGTCACGTTACACCTGCCGCGACGGCGTGTCGGAGGTTAGGCTCATTCGGACTGATACTCTCTGAGAGCATGTCGGCGGAATCACACGAAAAACCTCGGAAAGCAGACCACCCGCCGGTAAAGATGCCGGGCCACCTCTATCTACTGGCCGTGGTGCCGCCCGTTCTGGCCGCGTTGGCCCTGGTCGCGTCCTACGGCTCGCTGCCGGACCCGATGCCCACGCACTGGGGGTTCACCGGCGAACCGGACGCCTGGGCGCCGAAGTCGATGGGGACGCTGCTGG
The DNA here is from genome assembly GCA_030450335.1 of Corynebacterium sp. Classification (GTDB taxonomy): domain Bacteria; phylum Actinomycetota; class Actinomycetes; order Mycobacteriales; family Mycobacteriaceae; genus Corynebacterium. The sequence goes on from JAKDIS010000097.1 coordinate 5,718, forward strand.
TCAACATCCTGCTCGGGCCACTGCTGTGCGTGCTGGCGATGGCCGGTGCCGGAGCGTTCCTCCAGATGCACTCCGGCACCCTGTTCGAGCCGGGCGGATCGAAGACGCTCGGCGACGCTCGACGGCATTGGCACGAACTGCGCGTGATGCAGCCGCTGTTGGGCTGGTACTGCGTGATGCTGTCGACCTCGCTGACGCTGCTGATGCTCGGCCTGAACGCCCCGTGGCTGCGCAGCATCGCCGGGCTGCTCGACGCCCTCGGCATGCTCGGCATCCTCGCCGCCACCATATGGCTGTTGGTGGTGGGCGGACGTAAGTCGGACGCCATCGCCAAGAAGTATCCCCACTCCGACGGACGGCGGCGACGCTGGCTGCTCTTCGTGGAGATCCCCGGCAGCGACCGGGTGATGGTGGACACCGGCAGCGGCACGAACTTCACCTTCAACGTCGCGACCAGGGGAGGACGCATCGGCGCAGTCGTCCTCTCACTGATCATGCTCGCGACGGCGGTGCTGCTGCTGTCGATGGCGGTCGCGGCGCTGCTCTGAGCGGGCCGGGGCGTCCCGAACGCACAACGACGGTTTCCGTCCGGCGTCCGGGGCGAAGTGGCTACTTCGTCCCGGCCGTTAGACAGAAACCGTCGTTGGCAGTTATCGGCAGGTCGCGTCAGGCGCCGAAGCCCTCGCGCAGCAGCCCGAACTCCTCGTCGATGATCTCCGAGGCGTTGCGGTCGGACGACGCCCACCCGGGTGACAGCACCATGCACGCGCGCTTGTCGCCCACGGCGCTGGCCTCCACCGCGATGGAACCCGCCGCGAGGGACGAGATCAGCATCAGGGCGGTGGCCTGGCGGCTCATCGTCGACTCGGACCGCTTGTGCAGGGCGTCCAGCAGTCCGTCGGCGATGTGCAGAACCCGTTCCCGGTCCTCGCGGCCGGTGCTGTAGCTCAGGTGGTCGCCGATGGAACGCAGGTTGAGCAGCGTGCCCGGGTCGTCGGACGGGGTCCCGTCCTCGTCGATGCGGTCGGTGATGAGCCGTCGCAGGATGTCGAGGGGGTGCTCCTCGGCCGGGGCGTCCTCGACCTGCTGGCGCAGTTCGTCGATGGTCTCCTCGATGAAGAGGAGCAGGGCGTCCTCCCTGCGGGGGAAGTAGTTGTGGAATGTCCGGGTGGACACGCCGGCCCGCTCGGCGACGGCGGCGACGGTCATGCCGTCACTGCCCTCGGCGAGCAGGAGCTCGGCGGACGCCCGGGCGAGGGCGCGCCGGGTCTCCTCCTTCTTCTGCTCCCGCAGCGAGAGTGCTTCCTCAGCGGCCATCGGTCTCACCGGGCTGGTCGGCGTCCTGAGCGCTGTGCTCGCCGTGGGTGCCGTCCGGGGTGTCGGCGCCGACGGCGGCGGGCTGCTTCTCGTGCTTGCCGGTGGTCCCGGTGTCCTCCGGGGCCTCGAGGCCGACGAGGCCCTCACCCTCGACGTCGACGCTGGGCAGGATCTTGTCCAGCCACTTCGGCAGCTTCCACGCCCGGTCGCCGAGCAGGAACAGCACGGCGGGGACGATCGTCATGCGGACCACGAAGGCGTCGATCAGCACGGCCATGGCCAGGGCGGAGCCCATCACGGCGATGAACGGCTCGTCCATGAGGATGAAGGCGGCGAACACCGAGATCATGATCAGGGCGGCGGCGGTGACCACGCGGGCACCGTGCTTGAAGCCGTTGGCCACCGCGTTGCCGGCGGTCTTGCCGTGGACGTAGCCCTCGCGCATGCGGGTCACCAGGAACACCTGGTAGTCCATGGCGAGTCCGAAGACGATGCCGATGAGCATGATCGGCAGGAAGGAGATGATCGGCTGCGGGTCGTTGGTGATGCCGAGCCAGCCCCACTGCCAGATGCCCACGGTCAGGCCGAAGGTGGCGGCCACGGACAGGGCGAAGCCGAGTGCGGCGATCAGCGGGACCCACAGGGAGCGGAACACGACGACCAGCAGGACGAACGCGAGCACCACCACGATGGCCACGTAGGGGATGAGCACGTCGGACAGTCGGTCGGAGATGTCCTCGAAGATCGGGGTCACGCCGGTGACCGAGTAGTTCGCGCCGGTGTCGGCGGCGAAGGTGGTCTCGGCGTCGCGCAGGGCCTGGAGGGTGTCGTTGGTGGCCTCGTCGGTGGCGCCGGTGGTCGGGGTGATCAGAACCTGGGCGGCGGTGCCGTCCTCGGAGACCTGGGCGATCTGGGCGTTGGAGACGCCGTCGACCTGGCTGATCTGCTCCACGGCGGTGCCGAAGGCGGCCATGCCCTGCTCCGGGTCGTCGGTCTGGACGAGGGCGACCATGGGGGCGTTACGCCCCGGGCCGAAGTCCTCGTTGACCCACTCGGAGGCGGTGCGCTGCGGGCTGCCGAGCTTGGCGGAGTCGTCGGTGGGCATGGCGAGCTGCAGCCCCAGGGCGGGGATCGCCAGGATCACGAGCAGCAGCACGGAGCTCAGGGCGAAGACCAGGGGACGCTTGCGGATCTGGCGGACCCACTTCAGGCCCATGGTGGGCTTCTCGTCCTCGGGGTCCGGCGCCTTGACGAACGGGGCGCGTCCGGCGAAGGACTTGGTGCCGAAGGCGCCGAGGATGGCGGGCAGCAGGGTGATCGCCACGATCACGGCGATGAACACGGTCAGGGCCGCTGCCAGGGCCATGGCGGTGAGGAAGGGGATGTTGATGATCGACAGCGCGGTCAGCGCGATGATCACGGTCAGTCCGGCGAAGCAGACGGCGGAGCCGGCCTTGCCCACGGCCAGTCCGGCCAGGTGCGCGCGTTGCCGGTGCGTGGTGCCCTTGATCGCCTGGGCGAGTTCCTTCGGTGTCATGTTGTTGCCGCCGGAGAAGGCGACGAGTTCATTCCTGAACCTGGACACGATGAACAGGGCGTAGTCGATGCCCACGGCCAGGCCGATCATGGAGGCCAGGGTCGGGGTCATGTTGTTGATCGAGTCGGTCAGTGCGGTGCCGGCGTAGATCAGCATGATGCCGGTGCCCACGCCGACGACGGCGGTGATCAGCGGCAGTCCGGCGGCCACGAAGGAGCCGAAGGTGATGATCAGCACGAGAGCGGCGACGGCCATGCCGATGAGCTCGGCGGTGCCGCCGATCTCCTGCACCTGGAAGACGTTGCCGTTGTAGGAGACGTCGAGGTTGTCGGTGACGGCACCGTCGAGGGTGTCGGTGACGGCGGTGATGTCCTCGCTCGAGACGTCCTGGGCGGTGTCGCCCTGGAAGGTCACGGTGAAGGTGCCGGTGCGGCCGTCCTCGCTGAGCGGGGAGAGTGCCTGCAGGTCGGCCTGGATCTGCTCCTCGGGCATGCCCTGCTCGGCCTTGGCCGCGGTGAGCTGCTGCTCCATGCCTGCGGCGGCGGTCACCGGGTCCACGATGGACTCGGTGTCGACCAGGGCGTCCTCACCCTGCAGGTCGGCGATGAGGGCGTCGAGGTCGGCCTTGGTGGCGGGGTCGGTCAGGGAGCCGCCTTCGGGGGCGCGGACCACGACGGTGCCGGTGGGGGCCTCCATGTCGTCGCCGTCGCCGGGGAAGAGCTCACCCATCTCCTCCTGGGTCTCGACGGATTCGAGCCCGGGGATGGTGAAGGACATGGAGGTGGGCTTCATCATGGTCGCGGCGGCGGTGCCCGCACCGATGAGGAGCAGGAGCCAGACGGCGATGAAGCGCCACCGGTGGAGGTATGCGGATCGTCCGATCCGGTAGAGGAGTTTAGCCATGCGCGATATTATTGCACTCTCCACGCAAAATTGCACCATCAGTGCACAGCTATGTTTCTAGCAGGGTAAATGG
>JAKDIS010000098.1 GCA_030450335.1 Corynebacterium sp.
ATTGGCGGGGGCAGGCGGTGGGGGTGGCACCGTGAGCGGAAAGCGTCACGGACGAAACGGCAGGTCAGGCTAAGTTAGGGCAGGCTCGCACGAATTACATCACGTGAATGTTGTCTAATTGTTGACATCCCGGTTTAGGTCTCGCTAACCTCATGGATGTGTCGAAGGCTAGTCACCTCGACGCACTGCAGTTGTGAATCAGCCGCAACGGCAGGTGGAACCCAGGGTTCAGTCCGAATCCGCACGATCCGGCTTCCTCTTCTCACCGGATCGACGCGCTCGGGCTGCGGCACCTCCAACGCGCTGCCCTGGACTGCAGTTCACCTGCCCGTCGCGGCACAGCGGAGAAACTTCGCGACACCGGATTCGTCACCCGGCGCTCGCGCTCTCCACGAGGGCCCCGCCCTCCCGGTTCGTCACCCGGGAGGACGGGGCCCTCACTCTTTTCATTGCGAACCCCCGTCAGGGGCCAAGATCGAGCGCCCTGCCCCTGCGCGGCGGGGAGGCCCCTACTCCTGCGAGTCGGCCTCGGCGTCGCCGGTCGTGCGGTTCTCCGCCAGGGAACTCCGGGCACTGCGCAGCCAGTCGGGCTGGTTCTCCAGCAGGGCCTTGATGTCGGCGGTCGTCAGCGGCTTGTCCATGTCGTTGGCCTTCAGCGCGGTGATGGTGATCCCGAGCTTGCGGGCCACCTCCGGGCGCGGGTGCGGGCCTTCGCGGCGCAGGTCCTGCAGCCACTCGGGCGGGTTGTTCTGCAGGGCCACGAACTCGTCGTGGCCGAGCGTGCCTTCCTGGAAGGCGGCCGGGGTCGCGGGGAGGTAGATGTTCAGCTTCTTCGCCGCGGTCTGGGGTTTCATCCGTTCACTCATACCTGCAGAGTCTAACCGGTCGGCCCGTGGGGGATACGATGGTCGCCATGCACTACCTGAAGGTCGTCTTCGCGCCCGGTGTCGTCCCCGGTAAATGGTTCGGCAGGTTCGACGGGAGGGTGGACGGCTGGAAGGTCGCCTCCGCCGCGGCCGACGACCCGCTCGCCCACGTCCGCAGCGGTGCCGCCGACATCGCCCTCGTCCGGTTGCCCGGCGAGTGGGAGGGCATGCCGGGCAGTAACGTGGACGAGGCGGCGATGAACCGTCTCGGCCTGCACCGGGTCGTGCTCTACGAGGAGCAGCCGGGGGTCGCGGTGCCCAAGGAGCACGTGCTGGAGGCGGTGGGGGAGAACGAGGAGGTCACCGCGTCCGACATGGACGGGGAGATGGTGCTCTACCGCGGCGTGGACCCGGTGGCGGTGCGTGAGCACCTCGACGTGGTCGCCGCGAACGTCGGCGTGGTCGTCGCCCCGCGTCCGCTGCTGCGCGCGGTGAACCGGCGCGGTGTCGTCCACCGGCGCCTGGCGGGGCAGGCGCCGACCCGGATCGCACTGGTGTGGCTGCGTGAGCGCGATGACGAGGTCGTGCAGCAGTTCGTCGGAATCTGCCGTGGCAGGCGTTCCTCCAGCTCCCGGTAGTCTTCGGCTGGTTTCCCGGTGAGTTCACCCAGACTTCATCTCACAACCATGTGATCTACACGTGTGCTTCCTAGCCTCGGGGGCATGACCAGAGCCACCGTCACCACCTCAACCGCCCCCTCCGCCGCCCCGTCAGCAGCCACCTCCACCGCCTCCGGAACCCCGGACGCGGTCCGCACGTACGTCGTCGACACCTCCGTCCTGCTCTCCGACCCGTGGGCACTGCTGAAGTTTGCCGAGCACCACGTGGTCCTGCCCATCGTGGTGGTCAGTGAGCTGGAGGCCAAGCGTCAGCACCCCGAACTCGGCTGGTTCGCCCGCCAGGCGCTCGGCCTGCTCGAGGACCTGCGCCGCACCAGTGGGCGGCTGGACCGTGCCATCGAGGTCACCCCGGACGGCGGGACGCTGCGCGTGGAGCTCAACCACGTCGACCAGTCCGTCCTGCCCGCCGGGCTGCGCGCCCGCCCGGACGACGGCGCGGACAACGACCGTCGCATCCTCGCCTCCGCACTGAACCTGCGCGCCGAGGGCGACACCGTCACCCTGGTCACGAAGGACGTCCCGCTGCGCGTGAAGGCCGGCGCGGTGGGGCTGGACGCCGACGAGTACCGCGCGCAGGACGTCGTCCTCACCGGCTACGAGGGCATGGTGACCGCCGAGGTCAGCGCCGGTCTCATCGACGGGCTCTTCACCGACGGCGCGGTGGACGCCACCGGGGAGGTGGAGGACGCCGTGGACCTTCCGGTGCACTGCGGCGTCCAGCTGACCGCCGGCAGCCAGTCGGCGCTCGCGCGCGTGGCGTCCAACGGGGTGCTGCGCCAGGTCCCGCAGGACCGGGAGGCCTTCGGCCTGCGGGGACGCAGCGCCCGCCAGCGCGTGGCGCTGGACATCCTGCTCGACGAGGAGGTGGGCATCGTCTCGCTCGGCGGCTCCGCCGGCACGGGCAAATCGGCGCTGGCGCTGTGCGCCGGGCTGGAGGCGGTGCTGGAACGCCAGTCGCACCGTCGGATCGTGGTCTTCCGCCCGCTGCACGCCGTCGGCGGCCAGGACCTCGGCTACCTGCCCGGCGACGGCGTCGAGAAGATGAACCCGTGGACACAGGCGGTGTACGACACGCTCGACGGGCTGGTCAGTGAGAACGTCCTCGACGAGATCGACGACCGCGGGCTGCTGGAGGTGCTGCCGCTGACGCACATCCGCGGGCGGAGCATCCACGACAGCTTCGTCATCGTCGACGAGGCGCAGTCGATGGAACGCAACGTGCTGCTCACCGTGCTGTCCCGGCTGGGGCGCAACTCCCGGGTGGTGCTCACCCACGACGTGGCCCAGCGCGACAACCTGCGCGTGGGACGCCACGACGGTGTGCTCGCCGTGGTCGAGAAGCTCAAGGGCAACCCGCTGTTCGCGCACGTCACCCTGACCCGGTCCGAGCGTTCAGCCGTCGCGGAACTGGTCACCAGCCTGCTTGAAAAGGGCTGATGCGCTGCACGGCTGCGCCGAGGTCCCGGCACGTTTACAATGCCTTGCATGACATTCAAGATTCGTCCCATGCGGAGGGACGACTACGCCCAGGTGGCGCGCATCCAGCAGTCGGGCATGGACACCGGACACGCGACCTACGAGGGGGAGGCCCCCACCTGGGACGGTTTCACCGAGCACAAGATCGGTGACCTGATGTTCGTCGCCGACGAGGACGGGGACGTCCTGGGGTGGGTCTCGGCGGCCAAGGCGTCGCGCCGCGAGGTGTTCGCCGGGGTGGTGGAGGACTCGGTCTACATCGCGCCGGACGCCGCCGGCCGCGGGGTCGCCGGGGCGCTGCTTGACCACATGATCCAGGCGGCGACCGACGCCGGATACTGGGCGATGCACTCCGCGGTGTTCCCGGAGAACCAGGGGTCGTTGAAGCTGCACCTCTCGCGTGGTTTCACCGAGATCGGCGTGGCACACACGATGGCCCGTATGAACTACGGGCCGATGGAGGGTCGCTGGCGCGACATCCTCCTGCTGGAGAAGATCCTCGAGGGAGGGCCCGCGTACCCGGAGTACCGGGAACGCGTGGGCGGTTAGTCGACGGTGTCCTTGAGCTTCTCCTGACGGGTGAAGATCAGGACGACGCCGGCGACGACCGCCAGGGGGATCAGCACGGTGAAGATCGGCACCAGTGCATCGTTGTAGCTGGTGATCACGGCCTCGTGCAGGGCGCCGGGCAGGTGGCTGACCATGTCCGGGGTGATGCTGTGCGAGCCGGAGTCCGAGAAGGAGTCGGCGTAGTTCGCCGCGTCCGGACCCATCTCCTGCATGGCCACCGGGACGCGGTCACCCATCAGCGACTGCAGGCGCGAGGTGAACACCGAACCGACGACGGCCGAACCGACGGACATGCCGATCTGGCGGAAGAAGTTGTTCGAGGCGGTGGCCGTGCCGACCATGCTGACCGGGAACGCGTTCTGCACGATCAGCACGAGGATCTGCATCGCGCAGCCCAGGCCGAAGCCGAAGACGAACAGGACCAGGCCCAGGTGCAGCAGGCTGTCGTGGGTCTCCAGACCGCCGAGCAGGAACAGGCCGACGGCGGTGACGAACATGCCGACCACCGGGTACCACTTGTAGTTGCCCGTGCGGCTGACGATGATGCCCACCACGATCGAGGTCGGCATCATGCCGAGGATCATCGGGATCATCATCAGGCCGGCCTTGGTCGGGGACATCCCGTGGACCATCTGGATGTAGGTCGGCATGTAGGACAGGGTGCCCAGCATGACCACGCCGATGACGAGGCCGGCGAGGGTGCACAGCACGAAGTTGCGGTTGGTGAACAGGGTCATCGGGATCAGCGGTTCATCCGCCCTGAGCTCGACGAAGACGAAGAGCACCGCGCAGACCACGGTGGCGATGATCAGGCCGATGATGGTGACCGAACCCCACTCGTAGTCCTTGCCGCCCCAGCTGAGGAAGAGGATCAGGCAGGTGGCGAAGCCGGCCATGAAGACCGTGCCCCACATGTCGAGCTTGGCGTGTCCGCTGCCGCGTGCCGGCAGGTGCATGGCGAAGACGGCGATCGCGATGGCGACCAGGGCCAGCGGAACGTTGAACCACAGTGCCCAGCGCCAGCCGGGACCGTCGGTGAAGAAACCGCCGAGCAACGGGCCCAGCACGGAGGACAGGCCGAAGACGGAGCCCATCAGGCCCATGTACTTGCCGCGCTGGCGGGCGGGGATGATGTCGGCGATGATCGCCTGGGACAGCACCATCATGCCGCCGCCGCCGAGGCCCTGGATGGCGCGGGCGACGATGATGATCCAGATGTTCTGGCCCAGTGCACCGACGACCGAGCCGATCAGGTACATGCTCAGGGCGAAGATGAACAGCGGCTTGCGGCCGATCTGGTCACCGAGCTTGCCGTAGATCGGCAGGCCGATGGTCTGGGCGAGCAGGAAGGCGGTGATCACCCAGCTCATCTGGTCCACGCCGCCGAGCTCGCCGACGACGGTCGGCAGGGCGGTGGCGAAGATGGTCTGGCCCAGGGAGACCAGCAGCATGCCGAGCATGAGGCTGGCGAAGACCAGGGGGATGTTGTTCTTCGAGGCGGTGGTGTCCTCTGGAGTCGTCGGCGACGACTCTACTTTCTCAACTGTGCTCATGGAGGATCTCTTCTCGTGCTTTCTTACGCAGTAGTCGTGCAGGGGGTGACGGTGGTGCCGGACGGAAGGTCAGTCCCAACCGGTGGTGTAGGCCGCCGACAGTTGGGTGAGGTTGCGTCCGGCGAAGGTGAGGATCTCGCGTCGGTCCTTCTCCGGCTGGTCGCGGTGGAACAGGCCGCCGGTGGCCAGGGTGGTGCGGACCATGCCGGTGAGCAGCAGGGCCTCCTCGTGGACGGTGAGGTCCGGGAGGTGCCGACGCTGCGGGTAACGGGAGAGGTGGGCGTCGATCGCGGCCAGGATGTCCCCGGCGAGTTCGTCGAACCGGCGCATCCCCGCGACGGTCAGCAGCGGGGTCTCCTGGACGATCTGGCGTCGCCGTTCCCTGATCTTCATGCTGGTCCGCGGGTCCGTGGACAGGCGCGGCGAGGACTCGGGGTCGTCGTCCAGCGAACGTCCGATGAAGTCGAGGATGTCGCGGATGATGTTGGGGGAGTCGGTCGCGGCGAAGGCGTCCATCACCTCCGGCGGGATCGGGGGGACGCCGCGTCCTGCGGCGACCTGGTCCTTTGACTCGAAGTAGTTGAAGAAGGTCCGGCGGCTCACGTCGGCCTTCTCGCAGATCTCGTCGATGGTGACCTGGTCGAACCCGCGGGCGAGGATGAGTTCGGTGGCGCAGTCCTCGATGCGGAGCCGGGTCTCCCGGCGCTTTCGCTCGCGGAGGCCACACCCGTCGGCGCCCGTTGCGGATTCATTCCTTGTCTCAGTCACGAGACAGGTCTACACCCGGTGAAAACTTGCACGCAATGCAAAAATATCGTTAACCCCATTATGGGGGTAGTCAGCCCCGCGCGGTTTGCTGATGGTGACGCAGAATGAGATGAGCGTCACCCTCCCCGGAGCCTCCGCCGGCACGCACCCACACCGAGCTGCGCACCGTGGTCCCGTAGGCCCCCGTCGCCGTGGACCGCACCAGCACCGCGTCGTCCCCCAACGCCTCGGTCACCACGTCGGAGACCTCCAACCGGTCGAACCCGCGCAGCGGCGCCAGCGAGTCCAGGAACCCCGCACGGTCGAGAACCCGCCCGTCACGGTCGACGACGTGCAGGTCCGGGTGCAGCAGTGCCTCGGCGAATTCACGGTTGCCGCGCACCTCGTCGGTGTAGAGCGCCAGCTCCCGCGCGGCGGCGTCCTCTGCGTCCTGCGCGGCGTCGGACGCATCGGGCGCGCCGGACGTCGCGGCGTCCTGCGCCGGTACGGCTGTCCCGTCGAGGCCGGGGCCGGTCTCGGGGGAGCGGCGTTGCGAGAAGGCGGTGGCGGCGGCGTTCGCCCGCTTGTCCGCCGCCTCGTTCATCGGGTGCCCGGCGTGCCCCTTCACCCACTCGAAGGCGACGTCCCTGCCCTGCATCGCCGCGTCGATCGCCTTCATCAGGTCGACGTTCTGCACCGGCTTGCCGTCGCGCTTCTTCCAACCCTTGCGCTTCCATCCTGGCATCCACTTCGTCACCGAGTTGATCACGTACTGGGAGTCACACAGGATCAGCAGGTGCTGGCCCGCGGCGTCCGGGTGCGCGGCCGTGCTCTCCAGCAGGTCCAGGACGGCCTTGAGCTCGCCCATGTTGTTCGTGCCGTGCGGCCAGCCGCCGGCCTTCCAGGTGTCGTCGTCGATGTACCAGGCCCAGCCTGCGGGGCCGGGGTTTCCGAGGGCGGAGCCGTCAGCGGCTGCGGTGATCGTCATGCAAGGTATCGTCCCACACGCCACGGACATGGGAAGAGGGGCACCGCGACGGTGGTGTCGCGGTGCCCCTCTTCTCCCGTCGTCCCCTCACTGCGGGGACGGCTGGAGCTGTTAGTCGCGGTCGGTGTTCGCCATGGCGAGCACGTCGAGGCGCTTGTCCAGCTCCTCCTCCGACAGGGTCTCGGGCACGAAGCCCAGGTCGATCACGGTCTGGCGGATGGTCTTGCCCTGGGCCAGCGCGGTCTTGGCGACCTTCGCGGCGGCCTCGTAGCCGATCGCGGAGTTCAGCGGGGTCACGATGGACGGTGAGGACTCCGCCAGGGTGCGCATACGCTCGTTGTTCGGCTCGATGCCGTCGACCAGGCGCTCGGCGAACACCGTGGAGGTGTTGGCGAGCAGCTTGGCGGACTCCAGCACGTTGCGGGCCATCATCGGGATGAACACGTTGAGCTCGAAGTGGCCCTGTGCACCACCGAAGGTGATGGCGGCGTCGTTGCCGATGACCTGCGCGGCGACCTGGGTGGCGGTCTCGCACAGCACCGGGTTGACCTTGCCGGGCATGATCGAGGAACCCGGCTGCAGGTCGGGGAGGTGGATCTCACCGAAGCCGGTCAGCGGGCCGGAGCCCATCATGCGGATGTCGTTGGCGATCTTGTTCAGCGAGACGGCCACGGTGCGCATCGCACCGGAGAACTCCACGAGCGCGTCGCGGGCGGCCTGTGCCTCGAAGTGGTTCTCCGCCTCGGTCAGCTCCTCGACACCGGTGAGCTTCTTGAGCTCCTCGGTGACCTTCGCGCCGAAGTCGGCGGAGGTGTTCAGGCCGGTACCGGTGGCGGTGCCGCCGATGGCCAGCTCGCCGAGACGCGGCAGGGTGGCCTCGATGCGCTGGATGCCCAGCTCGATCTGACGGGCGTAGCCGCCGAACTCCTGGCCCAGGGTCACCGGGACGGCGTCCATGAGGTGGGTGCGGCCGGACTTCACGTCGTTCTTCCACTCGGTGGCCTTCGCCGCGAGGGAGGAGTGCAGGGTCTTCAGTGCCGGGATCAGGCTGGTGACGGCCGCCTCGGTCGCCGCGACGTGCGTGGCGGTGGGGAAGGTGTCGTTCGACGACTGGCCCATGTTCACGTCGTCGTTCGGGTGGATGTCCACCCCGTCCTGCTTGGCCAGCGAGGCGATGACCTCGTTGGTGTTCATGTTCGACGAGGTGCCCGAACCGGTCTGGAAGACGTCGATCGGGAACTCGTCGTTGTAGGTGCCCTCGGCGATGGCCTTGCCGGCGGCGATGATGGCGTCCGCCTTGGTGCCGTCCAACGCGCCGGAGTCCTTGTTGACCTGGGCGCAGGCTGCCTTCAGCAGGCCCATGGCACGGATCTGCGCGGCCTCCAGGGGCCGGTCGGAGATCGGGAAGTTCTCCACGGCACGCTGGGTCTGTGCACGCCACAGGGCCTTGGCCGGGACCTTGACCTCACCCATGGTGTCGTGCTCGATGCGGAATTCCTGCTCACTCATAATGAACTGTCGTGTCCTTCCTGATTATTGTGACGACTGACATATAAGGGTACCCGCAGGCGTTCCGGACGGTGTGCCTGCGGGGGTGGGGGAGGATCAGATGTAGTCCTGGACCGAGTAGTCCTTGAGCTTCTGCAGCTGGTGGGTGGCCTCGATGCTGCGGATCGTGCCGGAACGCTCGCGCATCACCAGCGAGCGGGTGGTCGCGCCGCCGGCGCGGTAGCTGACGCCGCGCAGCATGTCGCCGTTGGTCACGCCGGTGGCGACGAAGTAGCAGTTGTCGGAGGACACCAGGTCATTGGTGCCCAGGACGGTGTCGAGCGACAGGCCGGCGTCGATCGCCTTCTGCCGCTCGGTGTCGTCGGTGGGGGCCAGCACGCCCTGGATCTCGCCGCCCATGCACTTCATCGCGCAGGCGGTGATGATGCCCTCCGGGGTGCCGCCGGTGCCCATCATCAGGTCGACCGCGTGGCTCTCGCCGGCGGCGGCCACGGCACCGGCCACGTCGCCGTCTCCGATGAGCCGCACCTTCGCGCCCGCCGCGCGGATCTCCGCGATCAGGTCGTGGTGACGGGGACGGTCCAGCACCACGACGGTGACGTCCGAGGGGTGAACGCCCTTGGCCTTGGCGACGGCGTTGATGTTGTGGGCGGCGGGTGCCTGGATGTCGATGCTGCCGGCGGCCTCGGGGCCCACGGCGATCTTCTTCATGTAGAACACGGCGGACGGGTCGTACATCGACCCGCGCTCGGCGGCGGCGAGCACGGAGATGGCGTTGGGGCGTCCCTCGGCCATCAGCGTGGTGCCGTCCACCGGGTCCACGGCGATGTCGACGGCCGGGCCCTCGCCCGTGCCGACGGACTCACCGTTGAACAGCATCGGCGCTTCGTCCTTCTCGCCCTCGCCGATGATCACGGTGCCGTTCATCTGCACGGTGTTGATCATCCTGCGCATGGCGTCCACGGCGGCACCGTCGCCGGACTCCTTCTTCCCTCGGCCGACCCACTTGCCGGACGCCAGGGCCGCCGCCTCGGTAACACGCACCAGCTCCA
>JAKDIS010000012.1 GCA_030450335.1 Corynebacterium sp.
TACGCCTGAGGGTGTCATCCTGGCCGCCACAAACCCTTTAGCAACACGACCTAGGACCGGCGCTGTGGAGGTACGGGGGATGGAGTACATTTCGCACCTCATAAGCAGCCTGTGCGAATCTGACCTGGCCTTATGTGATGATCATCCTCTTATGGGGTGCGAATGTTGTCGGTTCACGCCGTGCGCTTACCCCGGCGACGCCTTGCGGGGGTTGCTTGCCCGGAGAGGTTCCGTCCACAGGTCGACGGGTTAGGATTGGCGTTCGCACTGTGCTCCTACGTGGAAGGCTGGCCTCTCCGTGGCTCTACTCCTGTTCCGGCTCGGCCGGTGGTCCTACCTGAGACGGTGGCTCGTCATCGGGATCTGGGCGGTCCTGCTCGCCGCCGTCGGTGGCGGTTCGCTGGTCATCCAGAAGGGCTACAACGACGTCTTCAGCATCGACGGGGTGCCGTCGCAGCACGCCACGCGCATGCTGATGGACGAGTTCCCGGGCACCGACAACCCGGCCATGGCCTCGGACGTGAACCTGGTGTTCCAGGCCCCGGAGGGAGAGAGCCTCGCCGACGAGAAGTACATGGGGGTGCTCGACGAGGTCGTCGACACCGTGCGCACCACCGTCGACGACTTCGGCGACGACTCGTCCTTCGGCAACCCGGTCACCTACAACGACGAGCAGACCGACCTGGTCATCAACACCTCGACGGAGATGGGGCTCTCGCGCGAGGTCGCCGAGGCGGACGCGGCCAACGTCGCCACGCTCAGCCCGGACGGGCGCACCGGCACCACGTCCTTCTCCTTCGACGTGGACCTGCCGGCGGACGTGACCACCGAGGACAAGGACGCCGTCAACGACGCCCTCGACATCGCCCGCGACGCCGGGCTGAAGGCCGAGGCCGGTGGCGCCGGTTTCGGCGACCCGATCGTGATCGAACCGATCAGCGAGGCCGTCGGCCTGCTGGCGGCGTTCATCATCCTGTTCATCACCTTCGGCTCGCTCATCGCCGCGGGCATGCCGCTGATCAGCGCGATCGTGGGCGTGGGCCTCGGCGCGCTCGGCATCACCGGTGCCACCGCCTTCGTGCCGCTGAACAACATCACCCCGGTGCTCGGCATCATGCTGGGCCTGGCCGTGGCCATCGACTACGCCCTGTTCATCATGAGCCGCTACCGCGACGAACTACGTCACGGCAGATCGCGGGCGGACGCCACGGGCCTGGCGGTGGGCACGGCCGGTTCGGCGGTGGTCTTCGCCGGCCTGACGGTGATCATCGCACTGGTCGGCCTACGCGTGGCGAACATCGAGTTCCTCTCCTACATGGGTTACGCCGCGGCGGCGACGGTGCTGCTGTCCGTCTTCGTGGCACTGACCCTGGTCCCCGCACTCTTCGGCGCCTTCGGCGACCGCGTCTTCCGGAAGGACGCCGCGACGGGTGCGCGCGTGCGCGAGGGCATGAGTATGGAGGAGGCGGACGCGGCCGTCGCCGCGTCGTTGGCGTCCGGCTCGCGAGGGAGACGCAGTAAGCGCAGCAAGCGCGGGAAACACGGCCAGCACGAGAAGCCGACCCGCGCAGCATCCGGCACGAAGTCCGGCAAGCCGCTCGGCACGCGCTGGGTGGAGCTGGTGCACCGCGCGCCCGGCGGGTTCCTGCTGCTGGTGGTCGTGTCGCTGGTGCTGCTGACCCTGCCGGCGATGAACCTGCAGCTGTCCCTGCCGTCGGACAAGACCTCCACGCTGGACACCACCCAGCGCCAGTCCGCCGAGATGCTGGAGGAGGGTTTCGGTGCCGGGCGTAACTCCCCGTTCCTCGTCATCGTCAACACCGACGATGTGGACCCGACCTCCTCGGCCCTGTCGCCTCTGGTGAGGGGTGGGGTTGAGCCTGCCCAGGCCGCGTTCGTCACGGTGAAGGACCGGTTGGCCAACAATGTCGGGGTGAAGCACTCCCAGCTCATCGCCGCCTCCGAGGACGGCTCGACCGCGCAGATCCTCGTCACCCCGGAGACCGGGCCCACCGACGAGCGCACCGCTCAGCTGATCCAGCAGCTCCGCGCCCAGCAGGAGGTCCTGGAGAACGAGACCGGCGTGGACATGGGCATCACCGGGCTCGTGCCGATCCAGCAGGACGTCACCGACCGCCTGGCCGACGCCATGCCGATCTACCTGGCGTTGGTCGTGGGGCTGGCGCTGGTCCTGCTGCTGATGGTCTTCCGCTCGCTGATGGTGCCGGTGATGGCGGCCGCGGGCTTCCTGCTGTCCGTCGGCGCGGCGTTCGGTGTGACCGTCCTGTTCTGGCAGGAGGGGTTGTGGGGTCTGATCAGTTCTCCGGGTCCGCTGATCAGCTTCATGCCGATCTTCCTCATCGGCGTGACCTTCGGCCTGGCGATGGACTACCAGGTGTTCATCGTGTCCCGGATGAGGGAACGGTTCACGCTGCACAGTCACGAGGCGGCGAAGACCAGCAAATACAACGCCGTGGAGGACTCGGTGATCGGCGGCTTCGGCCTGGGGGCGAAGGTGGTGACCGCGGCGGCGCTGATCATGATCTGCGTGTTCGCCTCGTTCATCGCCCAGCCGTTGCCGTTCATCCAGATCTTCGGCTTCGCCCTGGGTGTCGGTGTCCTGTTCGACGCCTTCTTCATCCGCATGACCCTGATCCCCGCGCTGATGTTCCTGTGCGGGCGCGCGACCTGGTACATGCCGCGCTGGCTGGACCGCATCCTGCCGTCGGTGGACGTCGAGGGCGCGAAGCTGGAGGAGGCCTACGCCTCCGGCAAGGTCGAGCGCATGGAGGACTGACCGGGCGACGTCCTGATCTTGCCGGGGTTCTGCTGGACCTGGATCCCGGTGACCGTGCCCGCGCCCCCGCCAGCCTCACCGGTCTCCAGGACCACGAGGCGGGTCATGTCCGGTGAAACCGCGTGGAACACCGGCCCGGCCACCGTGTCGACCACGGAGACCCGGGGCATCCCGTACTTGCCGACCAACCCGGCGAGGAACCGGGAGACCCGGTCGTGTCCGCGCACGGCGTTGCGGGCCGCCGAGGACAGCCCGCCGGAGTCCGTCCACAGGACGCAGCCCTCGGAGAGTTCGTCGACGAGGGTGCCCAGGTCGCCGTCGTTGAGGGCGGCGGCCAGGACGTCGAGGCGGTGGCGCTGCACGACGTGGGGGACAGGCACGTCGCCGGTGGACAACGACACCCGTGCCCGAC
This sequence comes from Corynebacterium sp., assembly GCA_030450335.1. Lineage (GTDB taxonomy): Bacteria > Actinomycetota > Actinomycetes > Mycobacteriales > Mycobacteriaceae > Corynebacterium. The sequence continues at coordinate 3,210 of JAKDIS010000012.1, forward strand.
GCAACCGCTGCCGCGTCGCCGACGGGGTCGTGCCGGTGACCGCCGCGATGTCGTGGTGGGACATGCCCGCGACCTCGGCGAGGACCACGATCACCCGGTCCACCGGACGCAAGGTCTGCAGCATCCGGAGGAACGCCAGGTCGACGCCCTCGCCGAGCACGGCGTGCTCGGCCGGGTCGTCCTGCACGGAGATCTCGGGCAGCCACGGCCCCACGTAGCTCTCGCGACGCTTCGCGGCGGACGTCGCGGCGTCCAGCGCCAGGCGCGCGACGACGACCGTCAGCCACGCCGGGACGTCCTGCGGCTCCTGCCCGGTGCCCGTCACGCGGTCCAGGCGCAGCCACGCCTCGGAGACGGTGTCCTCGGCGTCCTGCCAGGTGCCGAGCACCGTGTGGGCGAGGCCGAGCAGGCGGGGACGTTCGTGGGCCCAGGCGTGTGAGTCCGTCATTTCTGCGAGAGTACGCCCAGGCGGTTCCACATGTTGATCGCGGCGATCTCGCTGATCAGCGCGCCGGTGGTCTTCTCCCCGAACTCCGCGAGGACGCGTTCCTGCAGGTCGACGTCGAAGTCGGCGTCCTCGCTGAGGCGGGTGCCGGCCGTGGTGAAGGCCAGGACCAGGGCGTCGGACGCGCTGAACGGGGTGCCGGTGGCGTCCGGCGTCCAGTCGCGGATCGCGTCCACCCATGCCTGGCCGAAGTCGTGCTTGAGTGCCTCGTCGGAGTGCATGCCGATGCAGTAGGAGCAGTTGTTCAGGAAGGAGGCGCGCAGCTCCACGAGCAGGCGTGTGCGACGGTCCAGGCCGCTGCGCGCGGCGAGTTCGAAGGCTCCGGCGGCGGCGTAGGTGCGCTTGCGGATCTTCATCAGGTCGATGTGGGTCATGGTCGTACTCCTGCGGTCCGGTTGAGAACGGGGGACACAGGAGAGACGACGCTGCCCGGGTTACCGTGACAACGTGCAGGTCAGGGCTGGCGGCCGCGCAGCTCCGGGGGAGTGTCGGCGTAGTAGCGGCCGAGGAACTCGTCGCGGTACTCCTCGAAGCGTCCGTCCTCGATGGAGCGCCGGATGTTGTTCGTCAGCGTCACCATGAAGTGGATGTTGTGCAGTGTGCACAACGTGCCCGCCAGGTACTCCTTGGCGCGCAGCAGGTGGTGGATGTAGGCGCGCGTGTAGTTGTCGCACACGTAGCCGCCGACACCGGCGTCGATCGGGATGAAGTCGTGGCGGTGACGTCCCGCCATGAGGTTCAGGCGTCCGTCCAGCGTGTACACCCCGCCGCGACGGGCGAGGCGGGTCGGTGCCACGCAGTCGAAGGTGTCCGCACCTGCGGCGATGGCGGTGAACAGGTCGTCCGGCTCGGAGATCCCCAGCATGTGGCGGGGCTTGTCCTCCGGCAGCTCGTCGCACACCCAGCCGGTGATGGTGCCCAGGTTCTCCTTCTCCAGGGCACCGCCGATGCCGAAGCCGCCGAAGCCGCGGCGCCCCGCGTCCTCCGCCTCCTGCGACAGGTCCACGAGTCCGCGTGCGGCCTTGCGTCGCAGGTCCTCGTACTGCGCGCCCTGCACCACACCCCACAACGACTGCAGTGGACGGTGGCTGCGCTCGAGGGTGAGACGCTCGTGCTCGAGCAGGCAGCGTCGCGCCCACCGGTGCGTGCGTTCCACGGACTGCTCCTGGTAGACGCGGGTGTCGACCAGGGTGGTCAGCTCGTCGAAGGCGAACATGATGTCCGCCCCGAGGCTGTGCTGGATCTGCATCGACTTCTCCGGGGTGAACCGGTGCTTCGACCCGTCGATGACGCTGCGGAAGTCGACACCGTCCTCGTCGACCAGGGCCATGCGCTCCTTCTTCGCCGCGCGGATGTCACCCTCGGTGAGGTTGGCGACGTCCATCGCCAGCACCTTCTTGAAACCGACGCCCAGGCTCATGACCTGGAATCCGCCCGAGTCGGTGTAGGTCGGTCGGTGCCAGTTCTCGAATGCGGCGACGCCGCCGGCGGTGTCCACGATCTCCTCGCCGGGCTGCAGGTAGAGGTGGTAGGCGTTCGACAGTACCGCCTCCGCACCGGTGGAACGGACCTGCTCGGGGGTGAGCGTCTTCACCGTCGCCTTCGTACCGACGGGGATGAACGCCGGGGTGTGGACGTCCCCGTGCGGGGTGTGGATCACGCCGGTACGCCCGTGCGCCGGGGCCCCGTCCACGGTGCCGACGCGGCTGCCGAGCTCGAAGGTGGTGTCCGGTGCCACGTGGTCGGGCGTGGGGGAGTCAGTCATGGTGGATGAGTCTATCCGCCGACGGCGCGGATGCAGGTTTCGGCTACGCCGCACCGTAACGCTGGCGAGCGGCCTCCCCACTAGTTCCGAGTGCTTCACCGAGTTCGCGCCAGGAGACCTTGCTGCCGCGTGCGGTGTGGATTGCGTCGGCAAGGTCGCTCTCCGCGGCATCTCTGCGCCATGCGGCCAGCTTCACTGCCATGACAGGCGGAAGCTCGCGGCTGTCGTCGCCGGGGGCGGGATCGTAGTTCTCGAAGGCGTCGGCGAGCTCCTCGGCGTGGGACGTGATGTCGGCAAGTGTTCGTCGGGTCATTGGGTTATCCCCTCAGGTATTTTTTCCGGGCAGGGCGCATCGCGTGGACGACGGCGACTCCGTCGTGCCAAGCGACGAGCCCGATTTCAACAGGCGTGCCGTCCCAGCCAGGTCCGATGATCATGGTCATTCCGTCCTCCTGGACAAACTGGCTGATCGGGTATCGGAGTGCGTGTTTGATGATCTCGTCAGAGACTCCGTGGCGGTGGGCGGTTTCAAGGATCTGGAGATCGTCGTGCTCGGATCCCAGAATACCTCGTCGCAAGTAACCTTGTCGAGGGTTGAGATGGTTTTCATCACTGATGTCCTGCATGTTCCCCAATTCCCCTTTGTCCCCGTGTGTCGGTTCTTTCACTGTAGCCGGAAACCTGTGTGCCAACCTGTGTGCCGTTGCCAGGACCGGGGACTACCCTCGGTCCACGGAGAACCGAATTCCGACCCTTTTCTAGGAGACGCCTCAATGACCACCGCACGACAGATCGTCCTCGCCAGCCGCCCCACCGGCGCGCCGACCGCGGAGAACTTCCGCTTCGAGGAGGTCACGTTGCCGCAGGTGGAGGACGGGGAGCTGGAGCTCAAGGTGCAGTACCTCTCCCTCGACCCCTACATGCGCGGACGGATGAGTGCCGCCAAGTCCTACGCCGAGCCGGTCCCCGTCGACGGCGTGATGACGGGTGAGACCGTCGCCGAGGTGACCGTCTCACGCCACCCGGACTTCGAGGTCGGTGACCTCGTCCAGGCGCACACCGGCTGGTGCACCCACGCGGTGCTGCCCGCCACGCACGTGCGCACCCTGCAGACCCACGGTGCCCCCGCCACCGCCGCCCTCGGCGTGCTGGGCATGCCCGGGTTCACCGCCTACTCCGGCATGAAGGTCATCGGCCAGCCGAAGAAGGGCGAGACCGTGGCCGTCGCCGCGGCGTCCGGCCCCGTCGGCTCGATGGTCGGTCAGCTCGCCCAGCTCGCCGGTGCCCGCGCCGTCGGCATCGCCGGAGGTCCGGAGAAGTGCGCGTTCGTGAAGGACGAGCTCGGGTTCGACGCCGTGGTCGACCACCGCGACCCCGACTTCGCCGACAAGCTCGCCGAGGCCTGCCCGGACGGTGTGGACGTGTACTACGAGAACGTCGGCGGCGCGGTGTGGGACGCCGTCCTGCCGCTGCTCAACAAGTTCGCCCGCGTGCCGGTGTGCGGCCTGGTCGCCCAGTACAACAACGCCGGTGGCGGCGACACCGACCGGCTGCCCGTGGCGATGAGCACCGTGCTCTCCCAGAGCCTGCTGATCCGCGGTTTCATCCAGATCGAGTTCGCCGAGGAGTACTACCCGGAGTTCCTCGCCGAGATCGGGCCGAAGGTCGCCGACGGCACCATCAACTACCGTGAGCAGGTCGTGGAGGGTTTCGACAACATGCCCGAGGCCTTCGCCGGCATGCTCGAGGGGAAGAACTTCGGCAAGCTCGTGATCAAGGTCGACTGACATGTGTCAGCCGCCGCGGCCCCCGAACACCGCGTAGAGCAACGGGACCGCGGAGACCAGCATCATCGTGGTGCCGACGACCCCCGCCGCGCCGTCGGCCCCGCGCAGTACCGCGCCGCCGACGACCAGACCCACGAAGACGATCGCGGCGACGACCCGCACCGCGGCGCGTTCCAGGCGCTTGAGCTGGCGTTCCACCTGCGGTGTGTTCACCGACAGGTTGCCGCTCTCGATCATGGTGATCGCGTCGTCGAGCCGTCGGGGCAGGCGCCCCAGCACCCGGGCGGTGGCCAGCCCCGTCGTCACCGCACGACGCGCCACGTCCTTCGCCGAGGCGCCGGCACGCTCGCGCACCAGGCGGGCGGCGAAGGGCTCCACCGACTCCCAGATGTTGAACTTCGGGTCCAGGGTGGAGCACAGCCCGGACAGCATCGACACCGCCCGCATGATCAGCAGGAAGTTCTCCGGCAGCTGGAAGGGCAGCGAGCGGATCACGTCGCGGAAGCGCTTGGCGAAGTCCTCGAACTCGCGCGGGTCCACGTACTGCAGGTCCATCACACCCATCCCGCCGAAGCGGGCGAAGAGTTCGGTGACGGCGACCTCGAGTTCGTCGGTGTCGGCGGTGGGCAGCAGGACGCCGAGACGTTTCATCGCCGCGACCATGCCGGCCCCGTCCTGCAGGCCGACGGCGACGACGAGGTCCTGCAGGCGGGTCTTCAGGTCCTCGTCGACGGTGCCGGTCATGCCGAAGTCGATGAAGGTCAGGCTGAAATCCCCGCCCCCGCGCGGCGTGACGAAGATGTTCCCCGGGTGCGGGTCGGCGTGGAAGTGGCCGGTGTCGAAGAGCTGGGTGAACATCGACTCGGCCAACCGGTCGGCCACCTCGGAGGGGTCGACGCCGGCGGCGCGCAGCGCACGCACGTCGCTGATCTTGACCGCCGAGACGTCCTGCAACGTCAGGACGCGGCGGGCGGTGCGTTCCCAGACGACCGTCGGTGCGTCCTGCGCCGGGTGCGCGAGGTTGCGGAACTCCGCGCCGAAGGACTCGGCCTCGGCGCCCTCGTGCAGGTAGTCGATCTCCTCGGCGCTGGTGTGTGCGAACTCCTCGACCAGGGCCGGGACGTCCGCGCGCGCGGCGATGAAGCGGATGCGCGACAACCACCCGGCGATGCGCCGCAACGCGGCGAGGTCGACGTCCACGATCTCGCCGATGCCCGGGCGCTGCACCTTCACGACCACGTCGGTGAAGCCCACGTCCGTGGCGTCCTGCGGGGTCAGTTGCGCCTTATACGCCTGACCCAGGGAGGCCGCGGCCAACGGGACGGAGTCGAACGCGGCGAAGGCGCGGGACAACGGCATGCCGAGCTCGGACTCCGCCAGGGCGCGGATCTGCGCGAAGTCCTCGGCCGGCACCTTGTCCTGCAGGCCGGCGAGCTCGTCGGTGACCGCGGTGGGCAGCACGTCGATGCGGGTCGACATGAACTGGCCGACCTTGATCATCAGCCCGCCGAGGTCGGTGGCCAGCGCGCTGAACCGGGCGGCGGCGCGGACGATGCGTTGCTCCTGGTTGCGCTGGCTGAACCTGCGCAGCCCCAGACGCGGCAGCACCAGCTCGAACCACCACATCACCACCATCAGCCGCAGGCCGAAGGTGGTGATGCGCCGGTAACGGCGGCGCAGGTCAGGCGTCTGCGGCACCGTCGGCTTCTTCGGTTTCTTCGGCGAGGATGCCGTAGATCCGGCGGCGCGCCTCGTCCAGCAACGCCGTCGCCCGACGCCGCTGGTCCTCGCTCCCGCCGATACCGACCTGGTGGACCGCCTGGCCCAACTTCACGCCGGCCTTCGGCAGCTCACCCCGGCCCTCGAACAGGCGGGACAGCCCGTCCCACGGGGCGACGGCATCCGCGTCGGTATCGCCGGCGGCCGCGGCCTCGTCGCGTCCTTCCTGGGTCAGGGTGAACGTGCGGCGCCCGTCGGTCTCCGCCACGGTCGCCAGCCCGTCGTCGACGAGCAACTGCAGCTCCGGGTAGATCTCGGCGGCACCGGGGGCCTCGGACGAGTCGTCCTGCGCGGCGATCTCGCGGACGATCTGCCCGCCGTGACGCGGGCCGTCGGCGAGCACGCCCAGCACCAGGGCGTGGACGCTGACCCGCGGCCGCTCCGAACGGGAGGGGCCAGTGGGCCGCGACTGTCGTGATTCGCGGGGGTCCTGCAGCGGGAACGGGAGGTACCCGCGCATGGTGTCGAGCATGGTCCACAGCGCGTCCGGGTCCGGTGCGCCGTCGAATCGGTTGTGGTGGGTGTATCCCATGTCAGCGCCTCCAAGCGCCTGGTGACGAATAGGTGGACCCCACCAACGCTACCCGCGGTTGGCGCGCAGCACCTCGACCGCGCGCACCGTCGCATGACCACGCCACTCCAGGGCGGCGGCCGGGGAATAGCTGGCGAAGTCCACCGGCCACCCGCCGTCGGCGCACTGCGCGCCGGCCAGGCGTTCCAGGTCGGCCTCGACGGCCGCGGCGTCCAGCAGCCTACGCACCGGGCGTCCCGGGAACGGGGCGAAGTCCAGTAGATTCAGCGATTCGTCGCTGGCACCCTCCGCAACAACCGGAACTTTCCCGTCGGCGGGCACGAACCGGGACAACCGGTCGAGCAGGGCGGGGGAGTCCGGGTACTCGGCCACGTCGAGAGCGTCGAGCAACTGCAGGGAGAAGGAGAGGACGTAGGCGAACGGGGGGTCCTGCATGTCGGCGAGGGCGTCGATCGCCTCGAGGCAGTACCGCGTCGCCGTGCGCAGCCACGGGTGGCCGCTCACCCTCGCGTCCGTGCGGGCGAGCAGGTGCGCCTGCGCAGCCACCGCCGCGGTGATCTGCACCGACGACTCCTGCGGGTCCGCCTGCGCCCAGAACGGCGCGCAACCGGTCGGGTCGGCGACGGGTAGAGCGAACGGCAGACCACCGTCGGCCAGGGTGACCGACGCCAGCCAGTCCAGCAGTGCCTCCAGGTGCGGGGAGCGCGCCGGGGCGCAGCTGACCAGCGCCTCCAGTGCGTGCAGGGCCCCGACGGGCTGGCTTTCCGGGGCGCGCAGGTCCGGTTCCAGGCCCCAGCCGTAGCCGCCGTCGTCGTTGCGGTAGGCCTCCAGCGCGCCGAGCACGGCCGTGTGGCCGGTGCCGGTGGTCAGCACCTCGAAGCGTCGGCGGTCGAGGGCGCGGGCATGGGCGGCCATGAAGGTGGTGGCTGCAGTGGCGGCTGAGGCAGAAGCGTCGGGGCTCATGCCGCCCCAGCATGGCACAGCGCGTGGCAACCCCACCGGCTGGTCGCACCGACCAGTGGGGTTGCGACTGCCCGCGATATCCTGGGCGTCATGAACGTCCCCGCCACCAACGGCCGCTACGCCCCCAGCCCCAGCGGCGACCTGCACCTCGGCAACCTGCGCACCGCGGTGCTCGCAGAAGCGTGGGCGCGCTCCACCGGCCGCGGCTTCGTCCTGCGCATCGACGACATCGACGCCGCACGTTCCTCGGAGATCTCCGCCGACCGGCAGCTCGAGGACCTCGAGGCCGTGGGCGTGACCTTGGACGGGGCGGTGGCGCGCCAGTCGGAGTCGGTGGACCGCTACGACGTCGCCCTGGAACGCCTGCAGGATGACGGCCTGGTCTACGAGTGCTACTGCTCGCGCAAGGACATCCGCGAGGCCGCCCGCGCCCCGCACGCTGTCCCCGGCCACTACCCGGGAACCTGCCGTGACCTGCAGGACGACGAGCGGGCAGGACGCCGCGACGCCCTCGCCGCCGAAGGTCGGGTGCCTTCCTTGCGGCTGCGCGCGCAGGTCGGGCAGTGGACGGTGCGCGAGGCCTTCGCCGTCGACGGCGGCACCTACACCGGCGACGTCGACGACATGGTGCTGCGCCGTGGCGGGGTCGGGCAGGACGCCGGCTTCGCCTACAACCTCGCCGTCGTCGTGGACGACACCCTCGCCGGGGTGGACCAGGTGGTGCGCGGCGACGACCTGCTCAGTTCCGCGCCACGCCAGGGGTACCTGGCGCATCTGCTGGAACTTCCCGAGGTGGAGTACGTGCACGTGCCGCTGGTGCTGGGGCCTTCGGGTGAACGGCTGGCCAAGCGCGACGGTGCGGTCACGCTGCGCGAGATGCCGGGCGACACGCTGGAAGAGAAAGGCCGGGCGGCCCGGGAGTGGATCGAGACGTCGATCGGGGCGGCGGCGCTGGACGATCCGCGGTTGCTGTCACATGAGGCGGTGGTGTGGGTCAACTGACAGGGGCGGTGACATTAGGTAACCCTTTACGCCGTGCATACACAGGGATAGTGTGAGGACATGCGCTCATACACTCCACGTGTGGACAAGGATGAGTCGTTGGTGGCGGCTTTCAGTGATGAGAGGCACTCAGCAAGACTCCGGGTGTTCAGCCCCGCCGAGATCGCCGACGATAGGTTTGTCTCCTGGGGAGAGCTGGCGGGTAGAGCAGGATATGTCCTGCATCCCGGCTCCACATGGCGGGAGATGTCGGACCGAATCGGGCCAGGAGAGTCCTCGAAATACCACCCGGCCAGTGGTGGCTGTGACGAAATCAGCCTGGAAACTCTCCTGCATATACTGACCGGGGCGCTGCCGGATTTGCGTGCGTCCACGGAGGTCACCTTCGCCATGTGGCCGGGTTATGCGGGGGAGGTAGAGAATGTCGAGTCGGTCCGGGTTTTCGACTTCACGGCACCGCTGCCCTTTGGCCGTTTCGGGGGATTGGCAGTTGTACAGGCTCCGCTGGATTGGCTGCTCACCTTCGGCTCCGATCGGCCTGGACGGCCCCACATGCCGATCTACGTGTGGCCGCAGGACGGGACCTTCCTGATCAGTTGTCCCATCTACTCCAACTCCCTGTTCATCAGCGCAGATGAGGAACTTGCCTGGAAACTCGAGGAATCCGCTCTGGACGTGGTCCGGCTGGACAGCCACAGTCCGCTGAATTGTCACGACGACCTGGACTGACCCCGACGGCGCGGAGTCTCAGCGCACCGATCGTCCCCGGAACACCGGGGCAGCCTTCTTCGCCGCCGCCTTCTGCGCGACCTGGGTATTCTTTGCCACGAGTAGGCGGAACTGCCGGGCACGCTCCAGCCAGAAGGTGGCGCGCGGGCCGCGGGTCCAGGTCTCGTCGACGAGTTTCTTGGCGTAGGCCACGGAGTCCGGTGAGCGCGTGGCGACGAGTTCGGCCAGCGTCTCAGCGTCGGCGACGGGATCCTCGGAGATCTCGCTGGCCAGCCCGTGGTCGACGGCGGCGGCGCCGTCGAAAACCTCGCCGGTCATGGTGAGGCGCTTGAGCAGGTCCGCCGGAAGCTGCTGCTTGAGGGTCTGCATGCCGGACATGTCCGGGATCAGCCCCCACTTGGCCTCGAGGATGCTCCACTGCGCATCGGCGGTGGTGATGCGCCAGTCGGCGGCCATCGCGAGCTGCAGTCCGCCGCCGAAGCAGTGGCCGTGCACGGCGGCGATGACCGGCACAGGCAGACGCCGGAATCCCCAGCACGCCTCCTGGAACTGGTTGGTGCCGCGCCACGGCCGGGGCAGGAAGGACGCGACGAGCGCCGGCGGTTTCGCCATCGCCGAGGCGAAGTCGAGGCCGGCGCTGAAGGCGCGTCCCTCCCCGGAGATCACCACGGCGCGGATCGTACGGTCGGCGCGGATGCGCCGGGTGATGGCCACCAGTTCGTCGAGGACGCCCAGGGTCAGCGAGTTCAGCTTGTCCGGACGGTTCAGGCGGACGTGGGCGATCCGGGCAGGTCCGTCGGTCACGGTGAGGGTGGGGAGGTCGGTCATGGTGCCAACGCTAGAGGACGCGCCGGGCCGGTGTGAGTGGTTCAGCCGGTTCAGCTCCGGACCTGGTCCACCGCGGCGAAGGTGTCGTCCAGTTCGTCGAGGGACCAGGGTACCGACGCCACCGTCGGCTGGCTCAGCGCCATCGCCGAGGTGGCGTCCGGCAGGTAGGCGGACCCGTTCTCGACGGCGGTGAGCTGGTCCCACCCCTCGAGGTCGGAGGGATCGATCCCGATCGCCCACATCGCCAGGAAGTCCGTGTTCAGCAGGCTGATGTTCTCTTCGGCGATGAAGGCGCGTGCACCGTCGTTGCTGGCGGCCAGGATGTCCTCGGGCAGGCTCATACCCAGGTCGGTGAGGAAGCCGTTGGCGGGGTCCTTGTCGTCGGTGACCACGGCGAGGCCCTGCTCACTGATCTGTCCGAAGGCGGCGGAGGCGCCGTCGAGTCCGGGGTGGGCGTCCTTCGTCTCGTCGAATCGAGCGTCGACCTCCTCGACCAGCCCCGCGGCCTCGTCGGACTTGTCGAGGATCTCCCCGGCCAGCTCGGTGACGGTGCGCCAGTCGTCGGACTGGGTGTTGTCGCCGACCACGGCGACGGTGGGGGCGATGGCGTTGAGCTTGTCGTAGGTCGCCTGGTCGGGGACGTAGCTGACGAAGATCACGTCCGGTTCCACCGCGGCGATCTCCTCGCTCTGGTCGGCGGTGCCCTCCGCGCTCGCGGTGTAGGTCTTGACCGTGCCGGAGTCGCCAGTTGCCCAGGGCCTGTCGTCGTAGCCGTCCATGCGGTACTCCACGTCGACGGGGTCCCCGAGGGCGCTGAAGGCGTCCGTCCAGGCAGGGGAGAAGCTCACCACCGTCTCCGGGGTGGTGGGGACGTCGGTGGTGCCCATGGAGTGGGTGACGGACACGGTGTCCGGGGCGTCGTCGGATCCGGAGGAGTCGTCCCCGTCTGAACAGGAGGTCAGGGCGGCGGCGAGGAAGAGGACGGCGGTGGCGGCGCAGCGGCGTCGAACAACGGGGGAGGCGTTCATGAGAGCGAAGCCTATACTAACTTTCGTCCACGGGGAATGTTTCCGGGGGAACCCGTGACGGCCCCCACGTGTCATGGTGTTGTGGCCCTGTTCAGTATTCACTAAGTTAATGGCACTATGGGAACGTTGGAGGAGAACCGGAGCCTCCCGGTGTACCGGGCGGGGGAGTTGAGTTTCGGCGTTCGCGCGTTCGGGCGCGACGAGGTCCTCGACCGCGACACCACCTGGGGTGAGCACGCCCACCCCACCCACGAGCTGCTGTGGCACGACTCCGGGTCCGGTGTGGTGCGGGTGGGCGACCGTCTGTGGACGGTCGCCGGGGCCGTGGCAGCGTACCGTGCACTTCACCGTGGACACCCCGTCGCTGGGCTCGGGTCCGGTGGCGGTGGAGCTCACGCCGCTGCTGGGCCTGCTGATCGACCGCCTCGGTACCGGCGGGATCGGTGAGGAGTCCCGTGAGCTGACCGAGCGGATGATCCTGGACGTCCTGCGTCCGTCGGTGCACGAACTCGTCCTCGCCGTCCCGCGGGCGGGGTTGATCAGCCCCATCGTGGAGACGGTGCGCGACGACCCCGCCGACCAGACCACGTTGACCGCGTGGGCGTCGCGGATCGGGGTGAGCAGCAGGACGGTGACCCGGACCTTCGAGGCGGAGACGGGGCTGGGGTTCAGCCGGTGGGTGGCGATGGCGCGGGTGAAGCACGCCGTGGCGTTGCTCGGTGTCGGCCACGAGGTCTCCGAGGTCGCCGAACGGGTGGGGTACCGCTCGGCGAGTGCCTTCATCACCGCCTTCCGGCGGGCGACGGGCGTCACCCCGGGGCAGTTCCGGGCACCGGCGCTCGTGTCCGATCCGAGCAACCAGCTGTCCTGAATGCGTGGTTGCGGGCAGGTCAGGCTCGGGATATTTTGTACAGGCATGCCTAATTTCCGGCATCCCTGACATTTCATCCCCCGCGAAAGGCCCGTGACCCATGACCCGCACCCTGCGCGTCCCCCTTTCCCAGCTCAGTTCGCTGCGGACCCTGCTCATCGCCCTCGTGGCGGTCCTCGGCCTGGTGCTGACCGCCTGCTCCTCCGACGGTGGTGACGACAGTGACGGCAACGGCGGTGGCTCCGGTGACACGATCACCGTCGAGCACGCCTTCGGCACGACCGAGATCGACGGCACGCCCGAGCGCGTCGCCACCGTCCAGTTCGAGAACCAGGAGGTTCCCCTGGCCCTCGGCGTGGTGCCGGTCGGCATGGCCAAGGCCAACTTCGGCGGCTCCGACGTGCTGCCCTGGGTGCAGGAGAAGCTCGACGAGCTCGGCGCCACCGGCGACGAGACCCCCGTCCTGTTCGACGAGACCGACGGCATCGACTTCGAGGCCGTCTCCGACACCGCGCCGGACGTGATCCTCGCCGGCTACTCCGGCATCACCGAGGAGGATTACGAGAAGCTCTCCGAGATCGCCCCGACCGTGCCCTTCCCGGCGGACCAGGTCGCCTGGGGTACCACCTGGCGCGAGAACATCGAGATCGAGTCGAAGGCCATCGGCAAGGAGGATGAGGGCCAGGACCTCATCGCCGACCTCGAGGAGCAGATCGCCGCGGCCGCCGACGAGCGCCCGGAGATCAAGGGCAAGAAGACGATGTTCCTCACCCACGTCGATCCGACCGACCTGAGCCAGGTCAGCTTCTACACCACCCACGACGCGCGCCCGAAGTTCTTCGAGGACCTGGGCATGGAGGCCCCGGATTCGATCCGCGAGTTCTCCGAGGACAACCCGGACTTCAGCGGCACGATCAGTGCCGAGCAGGCGGATGTCTTCGACGACGTGGAGATCATCGTCACCTACGGTGACCAGGAGATGCTCGACACGATGAAGGACGACCCGATCCTCGGCCAGATCCCCGCCATCCAGAACGACGCCGTCGTGCTGCTCGGCAACGACGAGCTCGGCACCGCCGCGATGCCCACCCCGCTGGGCGTGCCCTACATCCTCGACGACTACGTCGCCGCCCTGGCCGACGCCGCCGCCAAGGGCGAGGACTAAGGCTCCGCACGGTAATGACGAGCACGACCAGTACGAACACAGCCGAGACCACGGCTGAGCGCCTGCGCCGTTCGACGACGCTGCGCACCCTCTGGCTGGTCGTGGCGGTGGTCGTGCTGCTCGTCGTCATGGCGGTCTCCACCGCCGTGGGCTCGCGCGACGTGGGGCTGGCCGACATCCTCGCCGCCTACGGGGGCTCCGCCGACGGATTCGACCAGGCCTCCGTCGCCAAACGCATCCCCCGCACCGTCCTGGCCGTCGTCGCCGGGGCGGCGCTCGGCGTCACCGGCGCGGTGATGCAGGGCGTCACCCGCAACCCGTTGGCCGACCCCGGCATCCTCGGGGTCAACACCGGTGCGGCGCTGGCCGTCGTCATGGGCATGGCGTTCCTGGGCCTGACCACCACCAACCAGTACATCTGGCTGGCGATGGCGGGTGCGGCGGTGACCGCCGTGGTCGTCTACGTCATCGGCTCACTGGGCCACGGCGGGGCCACCCCGCTGAAACTCGCGCTCGCCGGCTCCGCCACGGCGGCGGCGTTGACGTCCTTCATCAGCGCGATCATGCTCACCCGCGCCGACCTCGTCGACCTCGCCCGCGACTGGCAAGTCGGCGGCGTCGGCGGCGGCACGTGGGACTCCATCCGGCTCGTCGCCCCCTTCCTGGTCGTGGGTTTCCTGGTCTGCCTGCTGTCCGCACGCGGGTTGAACTCCCTCGCCCTCGGCGACGAACTGGCCGCCGGGCTGGGCGAGCGGGTGGCCTTGACCAGGGCGTGCGCCGCCCTGGGGGCGGTGGTGCTGTGCGGTGCGGTGACGGCGGTGACCGGGCCCATCGGGTTCGTCGGCCTCGTCGTCCCGCACGCCTGCCGGCTGCTCGTCGGCGTGGACCACCGGTGGCTGATCCCCTTCGCCGCGGTGTCCGGCGCGGTGCTGCTCGTCGCCGCGGACATCCTGGGACGCATCGTCGCCCGCCCGTCCGAACTGGAGGTCGGCATCCTCACCGCCCTGATCGGTGCGCCCGTGTTCATCGCCATCGTCCGACGTCAGAAGGTGCGTGCGCTATGAGTGTAACCAGCACAATTCAGGCCGTCGCGGCGGAACGACGCGGCCGCCACCGGCGGTGGTGGACGCTCGTGGCCGTGCTCGTGACCCTCGTCGTGGCGTCCTACCTGGCGTCCTTGAGTTACGGGCACACCGTGTACCCGCTCGGCGACGTGTGGCGCGTGGCCACCGGGGAGACCGTGCCCGGGGCGAGTTTCACCGTGGGACGCCTGCGCCTGCCGCGCGCGTCGCTGGCGGTGGTCTGCGGCCTGGCCTTCGGCCTCGGCGGTGTGGTCTTCCAGACGATGCTGCGCAACCCCCTGGCCAGCCCGGACATCATCGGCATCAGTTCGGGAGCATCCGCCGCGGCGGTTTTCGCCATCCTCAGCCTGTCGCTGAGCCGGGCCGGCGTGTCCGCCTTCGCCATCGCCGCCGGGCTCGGTGTAGCGCTGCTCGTCTTCGCCCTGGCGTGGAAGGGCGGGGTGGCCGGCACCCGGCTGATCCTGGTCGGCATCGGGGTCTCGGCGATCCTCACCAGCCTCACCAACTGGCAGCTCTCCGGGGCACAGACGTGGGACACCCAGACGGCGATGCGCTGGCTCACCGGCAGCCTCAACAACGCCGTGTGGAACGACGTCCGTCTCGTCCTGCTCGCCCTGGTCGTGCTGGTGCCGGTGCTGCTGGCGCAGTGGCGCAACCTCTCGGTCACCCAGCTCGGCGACGAGACCGCCGGCGCCCTCGGCGTACGAGTCACCCTGACGCGGCTGGTCCTCGTCGTCGCGGCGGTGGGGCTGATCGCCTTCGCCACCGCCGCGGCCGGGCCGATCGCCTTCGTCGCCTTCCTGTCCGGGCCCATCGCCGCACGGCTCGTGGGGCCGGGCACGAACCTGCTCATCCCCGCCGCCCTCGTCGGCGCGTTGCTGGTGCTCATCGCCGACTTCGCCGGCCAGTGGGCCTTCGACGCCCGCTACCCGGTGGGTGTCGTCACCGGTGTGCTCGGCGCGCCGTACCTGATCTACCTCATCATCCGCACCAACCGGCGCAACGCCACTGGAGGCGCACTGTGACTCGTGAACACTCCCTCGCCGTCGAGGACCTGAACCTGGGCTACGGGGACCGCGCGGTGATCCGCGGCATCGACCTCAGCGTGCTGCCCGGCAGGGTCACCGGCATCATCGGTGCCAACGCGTGCGGCAAGTCCACGCTGCTGAAGTCCATGTCCCGGCTGCTCAAGCCCACGTCGGGCCACGTCCTGCTGGACGGCAGGGACGTGCACTCGCGTCCGGCCAAGGAGCTCGCGCGCACCCTGGGGCTGCTGCCGCAGTCGCCGATCGCCCCGGAGGGCATCACCGTGGCCGACCTGGTGGGACGCGGACGCCACCCGCACCAGGGCATCATGTCGCGCTGGTCGGCCGCCGACGACGAGGCCGTGGCCTTCGCCCTGGACACCACCGGCACCGCCGCGCTGGCCGACCGGGCCGTCGACGAACTCTCCGGCGGGCAGCGCCAACGCGTGTGGATCGCCATGGCGCTCGCACAGCAGACCGACCTGATGCTGCTGGACGAGCCGACGACCTTCCTCGACATGGCCCACCAGGTCGAGGTGCTGGACCTGCTCACCGACCTGAACGAGGCGTCCGGCATCACCATCGTGATGGTGCTGCACGACCTCAACCTCGCCGCCCGTTACTGCGACCAGGTCGTGATGATCGCCGACGGGGGAGTGGAGGCCGTGGGAGCGCCGGCGGAGATCTTCACCGAGGCCCGCGTGGAGAAGGTGTTCGGGCTGCACTCGCGCATCATCGACGACCCGGTGTCCGGCACGCCGCTGGTGCTGCCGATCGGACGGCACCGGGTGCTGTGAGCTAACCGGTCGCACCCGTGTTCATCCCCAGGTTCATCCCCAGGTTCATCCCCAGGTTCGCCCGCAACGTGGAGTGCGTGGGGAGCCCCGACGGGGACGGTCGGGCGCCGAGGGACACGAGCTCCGGCACGACCTCGTCGCACAGGAACCGGAGGTCCTCGGGGATGAGCCGGGGCATCAGGATGAACCCGTCCAGGCCCGTCTCCTCGACGATGCGCACCAGGTGCCCGGCGACGTCCCGGCCGGACGGCGCACGCCCGCCGGTGGTGGGGGTGTGGAAGTGCAGTCCCGCCGGGCCCGGCTCGCCAGGGGAGCCGAACTCGGGGAACCCGGCGGCGGAGACGAAGTAGCCCGGCATGAGCCGCGGGGCGTCCTGCCCGGTACGTCCCTCCTCCCCGGCGAAGGTGCGCAGGGTTCCGACGGCCCGGCGGGCGTCGTCGGCGTCCCTGAGTGCGGTGAACACCACGTCGGCGTCGCGCGCCGCGGTGCGCAGGAAACCGTCGGACGCCCCGGCCATCACCACCGGCGGGTGGTCCTGCACTGACCGGTGCAGGGTGAGCGGGCCGGCGACGTCGAAGTACTCGCCGTGGTGGTCGACGGGGCGCACCGTACCGGGGCGCGTCCACCGCCGGGCGTCGGCGTCGGCGACCACCGCGTCGGCGTCCCAGGACGTCCACAGCCGTTTCACGAGGGACACCGCCTCGGCGTGGCGGGCCTTCATCCCCTCACGCGTGTCCTCCGGGCGGTGCGCGAAGTTCGGCTGCTCCAGGCCCGGGTGCGAGGACACCGCGTTCCAGCCGGCGCGTCCCCCGGACAGGTGGTCGAGGCTGAGGATCTGGCGGGCCAGCGGGAAGGGCTCGTACCAGGTGGTGGACAGGGTGGGGACCAGGCCGATGCGGGAGGTGACGGCGGCGAGGTAGCTGAGCAGGGTGAGCGGCTCGAACCAGCTGTCCACCATCGACGGGTCGGCACGCCCGGGCGGGGCGGCGTTGGCGACGTGCTTGTCGGGCAGGAAGAGGAAGTCCATGCCGGCAGCCTCGCAGTCACGGGCGAGCCCGGCGTACAGCGTGGGGTCCATGGCGCGGGAGGTGAACTCCGGGGACTCCGGCCAGGCGTTCTGGAGCTGCCACGGGCTTGCGGGGAGGACGCCGAGGTACATGGGGGTGAGCCTAGCATTACCTCATGCCGTTGGGTCGCCCTCCGGCCCGCGCACACACGGCCTATGATGGTTCACGACGCGAAGTACACCGGCAGGAACGGGAGATCAAGATGGTCAAGGTAATGGTCACAGGCGTGGACTCGAGCGAGACGGCGCTGCGGGCCGCACGGAAGGCCGCCGAGCTGGCGGAGGGGTTCGGTGCGGAGCTGCACGTCGTCACCGCCTACGCGGCGAACGACTCCTACAGTATCGAGACCGAGGGCGGCAGCGACGGCAGCAGCCCCGCGGCGTCCTCCACGACCTCGGACGGTCTGGCGACCAACGCCCGCAGCAGCGCGGACGCCGTCGCCGCCGAACTGCGCGCGGCGCACCCGGAACTCACCGTCGTGGCGTCCGCCGGGGTGGGCTCCCCGGCGGAGGTGCTCGTCGGCAAGGCCGAGGCGCTGGACGCCGACCTGATCGTGGTGGGAAACAAGCGCGTCCAGGGGCTCGCGCGGATCCTGGGCAGCGTGGCGCGCAAGGTCACCGCCGAGGCGGGCTGCAACGTCTACATCGTCAACACCGTGCACCGATAGAAGGGCCGGCACCCGCCTGGCACACTGGACGCATGCCTGAACAGCAGCCCACCGCAGGGGCCTACGCGCACGGGTTCGCCCGCGTCGCCGCCGCCACCGTCCCGGTCGCCGTCGCCGACCCTGCCACGAACGCCCGCACCATCCTCGACACCGCCCGTGACCTGCACGGGCGTGATGTCGCCGTCGCCGTGTTCCCCGAGCTCAGCCTCACCGGCTACGCCATCGAGGACCTGGTGATGCAGGACGTCCTCCTCGACGCCGTCACCGACGCGCTCGCCGACATCGTCGCCGCGTCCGCCGACCTCCTCCCCGTGCTGGTCGTCGGCGCGCCGCTGGTGCACGGCAACCGGCTGTACAACTGCGCCGTGGTCGTCCACCGTGGCCGCATCCTCGGTGTGACCCCGAAGTCCTACCTGCCGACGTACCGGGAGTTCTACGAGCGCCGCTGGTACGCGCCGGGCGACGACGTGCGCGCGGCGAGCATCAGCATCGGCGGGCAGGACGTCCCCTTCGGCTCCGACCTGCTCTTCGAGGCGTCCGACGTGCCCGGGCTCACGCTGCACGCGGAGATCTGCGAGGACATGTGGGTGCCGGTGCCGCCGTCGTCGCTGGCGGCGCTGCAGGGGGCGACGGTGCTGCTGAACCTGTCGGGCAGCCCGATCACGGTGCAGCGCGCCGACGACCGTCACCTGCTGGCGAAGTCGGCGTCGGCACGCAACCTGGCGGTGTACGTGTACGCCGCCGCCGGTCAGGGCGAGTCCACCAACGACGTCTCGTGGGACGGTCTGACGATGGTCCACGAGCGCGGCGTGCTGCTCGAGGAGACGGAGCGTTTCCCCGACGGCCCGCGCGTCAGCGTCGCCGACGTGGACGTCGCCGGGCTACGCGCCGCGCGCCTGCGCCAGGGCACCTTCGACGACAACCGCCGGAGCGTGCAGGACGCCGTGGGCACGCGGGACGCGGCGTTCCGCACCGTCTCCTTCACCCTCGGCGCCCCGCGCGGTGACGTGGGACTGTACCGCGACGTGGCGCGCTTCCCGTTCGTGCCCGGCGACCCGGCTCGTCTGGCGCAGGACTGCTACGAGACCTTCAACATCCAGGTGTCCGGCCTGGTCCAGCGGCTGCAGGCCATCGGGAACCCGCGGCCGGTGATCGGGGTGTCCGGCGGGCTGGACTCCACCCACGCGCTGCTGGTCGTGGCCCGGGCGATGGACCGTACCGGGCGTCCGCGCTCCGACATCCTGGCCTACACGATGCCCGGCTTCGCCACGAGCGACCACACGAAGTCGAATGCGGTGAAGCTCGCCGAGGCGATGGGGGCGACGATCGAGACCCTGGACATCCGGCCGGCGGCCACCGAGATGCTGCGGCAGATGGGGCATCCCGCCGGCGACGGCGAGCCGGTGTACGACGTCACCTTCGAGAACGTGCAGGCGGGCCTGCGCACCGACTACCTGTTCCGCCTGGCCAACCACCTCGGCGGGGTGGTGGTGGGCACCGGTGACCTCTCCGAGTTCGCCCTGGGCTGGTGCACCTACGGTGTCGGCGACCAGATGAGCCACTACGCGGTGAACTCCGGTGTGCCGAAGACGCTGATCCAGCACCTGATCCGCTGGGTCATCGCCGACGGGACCGTGGTCGGGGAGGACGCCGCGGTGGTGCTGCGCTCGGTGCTGGACACCGAGATCAGCCCGGAGCTCGTGCCCGCCGGGGCGGACGGGCAGGTGCAGTCGACCGAGGACACGATCGGGCCGTACGCGCTGCACGACTTCACGTTGTGGCACGTGCTGCGCGGGACGCGGCCGTCCACGATCGCCTTCCTGGCGTGGCACGCATGGCGCGACGCCGACGCCGGCGAATGGCCCGCGGGGTTCCCCCCGCAGGACCGCTACACCTACGACCTGGCCACGATCGTGCGGTGGGAGCGCACGTTCCTGCAGCGTTTCTTCGGCTTCGCGCAGTTCAAGCGCACCGCGGTGCCGAACGGGCCGAAGGTGTCGCCGGCGGGTTCGCTGTCGCCGCGGGGCGACTGGCGGGCCCCGTCCGACGGCAACGCCCGCGCCTGGCTGGCGGAACTCGACGCCGCGTACCCGCCGGAGTAGTCGCGTCCCGGAGAATCCCGCGGAACTGTCGACTAGAACGCCGCGGAACTGTCGAGCAGCGCGGCGAACTCCTCGTCGGGCATCAGGGAACCGCCGGTCAGCCACGCGATGTGCGTGCCGCCGTCCCCGTCACCGTTCCCGAGACATCCTGCTGCGCGCAGCCCCGCACAGGCGGACGGCTCAAGCTTCATGCCGGCGACGTCGTGCGCCAGGCGTAGGACGCGCATCAGGTCGTCGTCGGTGACGGTGGCGTACCCGGCGACGAGGTGGCCGACGGTCGCGCCGACGAATCCGGAGGGACGCCCGACCGCCAGGCCGTCGGCGAGTGTCGCCTCGCCGCGTCCGATGTCGGTGACGGCGACGGCGTCGTCGCGCCCGGTGAGCCGGCCCAGCAGGAAGGCGGGCATCGCCACGGGTTCGACGAACACGCAGTGTACGGCGTCACCGAAGGTCTCCCACAGCCCGTAGGTGATGCCGCCGGGTGCCCCGCCGATACCGCACGGCAGGTACACGGTCAGCGGGTGCCCGGCGTCGACGACGACGGAGGACGCCGCGAGCTGGCCGGCGAGGCGGCGTCCTGCGACGGCGTAGCCGGCGAAGAGGCTGCGGGAGTTCTCGTCGTCGATGAAGTGGGCGTGCGGGTCGGCCTCGGCGGCGAGACGTCCGGCGTGCACGGCCTCGGTGAAGTCGGTTTCGTGCTCCACGACCTCGACCCCGGAGGCGCGCAGGCGCTCCTTCTTCCACTGTTTGGCGTCGTGGGACATGTGTACCGTCACGGAGAAGCCGAGCACCGCGCCCATCAGCCCGATGGACATGCCCAGGTTGCCGGTGGAGCCGACGACGATCCGCCGGGTGGCCATGCGTTCCCGGGTGGTCTCGGAGAGGAAGGTCAGTGGCCCGTCGGCAAGGTCGATGCCCAGCTCGTCGGCGGTCTCCACCGCGGGCTGGAGGACCTCGTGGATGCCGCCGCGGGACTTCACCGAGCCACTGACCGCCAGCGAGTCGTCCCGCTTGACCCACAGGTTCGCCGGCACGGGTGCGTCGAACCCGGTGCCCAATGCCTCGCTGAGCGCGGTGACCTTCGTCAGCTCCGACTCGATGATGCCGCCGCGGCCGCGGGTGTCGGGGAAGAGCTCCTCGAAGAGCGGGGCGAACCAGCGGAAGCGGTCCTCCGCGGCGTCGACCAGCGGGGCAAGCGCGCTGAGTGCGCTGTGGTCAGGCGCCGTCCCACCACGGTGGGGACGCCACACGGTGGGGCGTCCGGCGACGAGGTCGTCGAAGACGGCCCGGTCGGCGTCGGTGGTCAGGGCGTCCCGAAGTGAGTGCATGGTGGCCGAGTCTAGAGGTGCACGTCCGGAGGTGGTCGCTCACACCAGTTCATCGCGGTGCGGCGGTTGCGCCCCGGCACGCGACACCGCCACCGCGGCGCTGGCCACCGCGGTGTCCAGTGCGCGGGCCACCCGGTCGGTGCCAAGGGGCTCACCGGCGACGAGCAGCCGGTCGCTGCCGTCGCTGACCAGGGCGAACAGGAGGCCGGACATGAAGGCGTCGCCGGCGCCGATGGTGTCGGCGACCTCCACCTTCCGCCCGGGCACCTCGTGGGTGACGCCGTCGACGACGGCGGTGCAGCCGTCCGCGCCGCGGGTCATCACCGTCACCCGCGGGCCGGACGCCGCGACGTCCGCCAGCACCTCGTCCGCGGTGCGGCCGTCGCCGAGCCAGGCGGCGTCCTCGTCACTGAACTTCACCACGTGGCAGGACGCCGCGAGGTCGCGGATCACGCGGCGCGCGGTGCCCGCGTCGCCCATGATGTCGGAGCGCACGTTGGGGTCGTAGGTGCGCAGGACGCCGGGGCCGGCGGTGGCCACGGCCGTGCGGGCCACCGTCCCGCCCGGCTCGAGGACGGCACCGATCGAGCCGGTGTGCACCACCGTGACCCCGGAGGTGTCCGAGACGTCCGGCACGGGGAGGTCCCAGACGAGGTCGAAGTCGTAGCTCGCGCCACCGTCGTCGGCGAGGGTGACCGTGGCGGTGGACGTCCGGTCGTCGACGAGCGCGCCGTCCGGCACGGCGACGCCCTCGTCCGCCAGTCGTCCGGCGACCATCTCTCCGTAGCCGTCGCGTCCGATGCGGGTGTGCAGCGTGGCGGGGAGCCCGAGGCGGGCGAGGCCGACCGCGACGTTGAGCGGCGACCCGCCGACGTAGCCGTGGCGTTCCTGCGTCGGGCCCTCCTGGACGACGTCGACGAGGGACTCGCCGATCACGGCGATGCGGGTGGTCATCGGTGGGGCTCCTGGGATGCTCTCGGGTTCTACGTTTTCCGGGTTCAACGTTTTCCGGGGCCAGTGTAGGCGCGGTGCCGGTACGCTCATACCGGTTGGTAGGAGACGGAGGAGGTGCGCGGTGTCTGTGACGGTGATCGGGGTGCTGCTCGTCGGGTCGTTGGCGGCCGGGTGGGTGGACGCCGTGGTCGGTGGTGGGGGACTGATCCTCATCCCGCTGGTGATGATCCTGAACCCGGGGATGTCCAACGCCCAGGCGTTGGGCGTGAACAAGGTCGCCGCGATCTTCGGGACCGCCAGCTCGGCGGCGGTGCTGGCGCGCAAGGTGCCCTCGGCGCGTAAGGCCCTGCGTTTCGCGCCGGTGGCGTTGCTCGGTTCGGCGGGTGGGGCGATGATCGCCTCCTCGGTGGACAAGCAGGTCATGCGCCCGGTGATCATCGTGCTGCTCGTCGCCGTGGGGGTGTTCATCGCCGTGCGGCCCTCGTTCGGGCAGGGGTCGGGGACCGGCGGGCTCGCCGGGACAGGCCCCGGGGTGCGCACCTGGCTCAGCCTGACCGCCCTGGTCGCCGCGATCAGCGTGTACGACGGCACGTTCGGCCCCGGCACCGGGCTGTTCCTGATCCTGGGCTTCACCTCCCTGTTGAGCGGGGACTTCATCACCAGTGCCGCGTGGGCGAAGGTGATCAACGTGTTCACCAACCTCGGCGCGCTGGTCACCTTCGCGCTGCAGGGCGAGGTGCTGTGGCTGCTGGGCCTGGGGCTGGCGGTGACGAACGTGGTCGGCGCGCAGATCGGTGCCCGGATGGTGCTCGGCAGGGGGACCGGGTTCGTGCGCGTGGTGATCCTGGTGGTTGTCGTCGTGATGTCCGCGAAGCTGGGGTACGACCTGATCGCGGGGTGAGCGGTGGTGAGCGGTGGTGAGCGCACGACGAAACCCCCGGTCCGAGGACCGGGGGTTTCGTGTTGGCGGAGGATAGGGGATTTGAACCCCTGAGGGATGTGACTCCCGCACGCGTTCCAGGCGTGTGACATAGGCCGCTAGTCGAATCCTCCGCCGAGAAATATACACACGACGGTGTCGCAGATGCAAAACGCGGGTGAATTCCCAGGTGGGAGGGCGAAAACGGGGTGACGCCGGCATGTGGCGGCGCTGCCGGGCGACCGGTCTTGGCTCCGCGGGGCCCGGCTTGCTACTATGAGGACCGGACGCCGCGCGGCGTGCATCTTGTGAACTCCCCCAGGGCAGGAATGCAGCAAGGGTCAACGAGCTCTGGCGGGTGCGCGGTGTCCTCTTACTTTTTCGCGGTGGTGACACCGTAGGGCGGTGGGGGCGTCCTGCCCGGGGGCGGACGTCCTGGAGGACGGGTTCAGCGCGGAACCGGTGGTGCTGACGGGTGGGGCGCACCCTGTCGGTTCCCGTCGCCGCCAACTACACTCGGACCGAACCCACCCGTTGAAGTCGAGGAGGTCCTGCGGGACTATGAAGCTCACCCACGCGAACACCGCGAACGCCGAGAACACCGACGTGATCGAGAACCTGAGGTCCCTGAGGGGCGAGGCCGACAAGGCCTACCGCGAGCTCAAGGAGCGCAACCTGACGCTCGACCTCACGCGTGGAAAGCCTTCCGCCGAGCAGCTCGACCTCGGCATGGACCTGCTCAGCCTCCCGGGCGTGAACTACACCTCCGAGGACGGCGTGGACACCCGCAACTACGGTGGCGGCGACGGCCTCAAGGAGATCAGGATGCTGTGGGCCGAGCTCCTCGGCGTGGACCCGTCGCTGCTGATCGCCGGCGACTCGTCCAGCCTGAACATCATGTTCGACCTGGTGTCGTGGTCGCACACCTTCGGCAACAACGACTCGCAGCGCCCCTGGTCGGCCGAGGAGACCGTGAAGTGGATCTGCCCGGTGCCCGGCTACGACCGCCACCACACCATCGCCGAGACCTTCGGCTACGAGATGATCACCGTGCCGATGACCGAGCAGGGCCCGGACCTCGACGCGGTGCGTGAACTGGTCAAGGACCCCGCGGTCAAGGGCATGTGGACGGTGCCGGTGTTCTCCAACCCGACCGGCTGGTCGGTCTCCCGCGAGGTGGCCGAGGGTCTGGCGTCGATGGAGACCGCCGCCCCGGACTTCCGTGTGGTGTGGGACAACGCCTACGCGGTGCACACCCTCACCGAGGAGTTCCCCGAGGTCATCGACATCGTCGCGCTGGCCGCGGAGCAGGGCAACCCGAACCGTTTCTGGGCGATGTCCTCGACCTCGAAGATCACCTTCGCCGGTGCCGGTGTGGCGTTCTTCAACTCCTCGGCGGCGAACCTGGACTGGTACCGCAGCTTCGCCTCGGCGCGTGGCATCGGCCCGAACAAGGTCAACCAGCTGGCCCATGCCCGCTACTTCGGCGACGCGGAGGGCGTGCGCGTGGTGATGCGCAAGCACGCCGGGATCATGGCGCCGAAGTTCACGGCGGTGACCGACATCCTGCAGCGCCGCCTCGGTGACCTGGGGATCGCCGAGTGGACGAACCCGGACGGCGGCTACTTCATCTCCGTCGACGTGGTCGACGGCACCGCTTCGCGCGTCGCCGAGCTTGCGAAGGACGCCGGCATCGCGCTGACGGGTGCGGGTGCGACGTTCCCGTACAAGAAGGACCCGGACAACCGGAATCTGCGGCTCGCCCCGTCGATGCCTCCGCTGGAGGAGGTCGAGGTCGCGATGGACGGCGTGGCGACCTGCATCCTGCTCGCCGCGATCGAGGCCGCGGAAGCCGCGGCCGCCGGAGAGTAGCCTGTGAATCTCGAGGAGACGACGTACTGGGTCGGTGACCTGCTGCCGGGTGAGGTCACGACGTCGCGGCGCCGGGTGAGCCAGAGCTTCCCGGAGTTCACGGTCGCCGAGATCCACCTGGGTGGGGAGGATGAGGCGGCTGACGCGGAGACCGTTGCGGCGACGCTGGACGCTGCGCGCATCGAACCGTTGCTGGTCACGGAGGACGGTTCGGACCTGCGGGTCGAGTTCATCACCGTGACCACGGGTCACGGCCGTGCGGCGGCGGACCTGGTGATGGCCGCGGCGACGATGATCTCCCGTGACCCGATCCAGCTGTCGCCGCAGCCGGGGCTGCTCCTGCCGAAGCTGGGGTGGCACGTGGACGACACGATCACCGCGCAGCACGGTCTGCTCGTCCCGCCGTTCCTGTGGGAGGACGGGGTGCCGAACGTCCACGAGGTGAACTTCGGTGGTCGTCACGGTGGCGGGTCGCAGCACGAGTACACGCATCCGGGACGGATGACGGTGTTCGCTCAGTTGGTGATGCTCACCGAGGACGAGTACCGCGTGGCGGTGGACGGTGGTCCTGGTGCGGTGCAGCAGATGCTGGCGACGTCGCAGGCGAATCTCAACGACGTGTGGCGCTGAGCCTCCGGGGCAATTCTGGTCCTGGCCGCACATCCGGCCCCTGCACCTGTGAAGGTGCGGGGGCTTTCGGCGTAGCTGCGGCCGGCTTCTAGTCCGGCGGATCCTCGGTGGTGGCGGGGCCGTCCGGTTCGGTTGGTTCTGCAGGTTCAAGCGGTTCGTCGGGATAGTCCGGGTAGTCGGCGTACGGGTCGTAGGCCTCGGCCAGGGGGCCGGTGGCGTACGTGGCGTAGCGCCTGCCGTTGGGGCCTTCCCAGTCGATGGTGAACCCGTCGTCTGCGGTGGAGCAGGACCACACCCCCTCGGTCTTCAGCCGGTGGTGCGGTCGGCACAGCTTCTGTCCGTTGCTCGGATGAGTGGCGCCGTCGCTGGTGGGGTCGGTGTGCGGGGAGTTGACGATATGGTCGTTGTCGCACAGCGTGGCAGTCACGTCGCAGTTCGGGAACCTGCAGGTCCCGTCGCGGCCGTCGAGGTAGGCCTTCTGCGCGGTGGTGAACGCGTAGGCGTCCGTCTCCGGATACTTGTCGGGGTCGGTGTGCAGCACCCGTACGTAGGAGGACTCGTGCTCCAGGCGGTCTGCGGTGGCCGGGTTGATCCACCCCACCCCGGTGACGTAGCCGGCACCGGTGCCGTGGATACCGTCGAGGGTGGCGCGGTAGAGGTTCACGCGGATGGTCATGCTCGTAGGGTTGTCGCCGAGCTGTTCGAGCAGTACCTGGGCCTTGAGTTCCGAGCGAGTCGGCAACTCGGTGCGTTCGTCCTCGGGCAGCGCTTCCTGGCGGCGTCGGGCATCGGCGAGCAGGACGAGGGCCTGCTTGTCGAGTTTGTCGTCGATGGCGGCCAGGGTGACGCTGTTGCCGGAGGTGAAGACCATTTTGTTGCCCCGGCGCTTCAGTGTGGCGGTGTCCTCCTGGGCCAGGGCGGTGTCGTTGGCGAGTTCCGGTGCGGCGTCGAGGATCGCCGCGGTGACCCGGTCCTCGATCTCGCGCAAGGTGACCAGGCGGGTGGTTTCGCGGAGCCAAGGGGTGACGTGCGCGTTCACCGCCGCGTCGAGATGCCCGGTGATCTCGTCGTGGTGTGCCTTGGGCACGGTGGAAAGTTGGGCGTGGATCAGTCGGCGGATCAGTGCGAGGTGGTCGGCGGCGAGGATGCCGGTGGTGATCACCGCGCAGAACAGTTCGAGGTTTCGAGCGGCGAGTTCGCCTGCGTGAGCGAAACACATTGCGTCGCCGCGGGAGCGTCCACGAAGTGCCAGTGCGGTGGAGAGGCGCTCGGTGGCGGCGATGTCGCGCAGTTTGGCGATGAGCAGCATCTCACCGTGGTTGAGGTGGCGTTGGATGTCGTCCATGCTCATGACGGGAGTGGTGTTGTCGGTGGTCATGGTGCCCGTGTCCCCCCCCCTGTGGTTGGCCGTCCTTGACGGAAGTGTACTACAGGCCACGGACATGGTCAACAGTATGTTCGAATAATGGCCGTATTCCGTGGTGTGCGCACTCGAGAGGCGGGCTCTTTCCGGGATGTGCCGGACGATGCCTTCCCCCGGTCTCGACGGTGGGGCAGACCATGTCCGTCGCGCCTTGTAGGCTGGGTCCGTGGCTCTTTACAGGAAGTACCGGCCGGCGTCGTTTGCCGAGGTCGTGGGGCAGGAACATGTGACCGAACCGTTGTCGACGGCACTGGACAGCGGGCGGATCAACCACGCCTACCTGTTCTCCGGTCCGCGGGGCTGCGGCAAGACCTCGTCGGCGAGGATCCTCGCCCGCTCGCTGAACTGCGAGCAGGGGCCCACGTCCTCGCCCTGCGGCGAGTGTGCGTCCTGCCGTGCCCTGGCGCCCGGCGGGCCGGGGACGTTGGACGTCACCGAGCTGGACGCGGCGACGCACAACGGTGTCGAGGACATGCGCGAGCTGCGCGACCGGGCGTTCTACGCCCCGGCGGACTCTCGCTACCGGGTGTTCATCATCGACGAGGCGCACATGATCTCCTCGGCGGGTTTCAACGCGCTGCTGAAGATCGTGGAGGAGCCCCCGGAGCACCTCATCTTCATCTTCGCCACCACGGAGCCGGAGAAACTGCTACAGACCATCCGGTCGCGGACGCACAACTACCCGTTCCGGCTGCTGACCCCGCCGGCGATGCGTGGCTTGCTGGGCCGCGTGTGCGAGGACGAGGGGGCGGTTGTCGAGGACTCGGTCTACCCGCTGGTCATCCGTGCGGGAGGGGGCTCCCCGCGTGACTCGCTGAGCATCATGGACCAGCTGCTCGCCGGTGCCGGTGAGGAGGGCGTGACCTACAACCGTGCGGTGGCCCTGCTCGGGTTCACTGACACCTCGCTCATTGACCGGGCGGTGGACGCGCTGGCAGATCAGGACCAGGCGGGGCTGTTCGGCTGCGTCAGCGACGTGATCGACGCCGGCCACGACCCGCGCCGGTTCGCGATGGACCTGCTGGACCGGTTCCGGGACCTGCTGGTCGTGCAGGCAGTGCCCGAAGCCTTCGACACCGGCCTGGTGGACGCCCCCACCGACCAGCGTGAGGTGCTGACCGCGCAGGCGAACACCCTCGGGCAGGCGACGCTGACGCGGTGCGCCTCCCTGGTGAACGAGGGCCTGGCGCAGATGCGTGGCGCCACAGCGCCCCGACTGCTGCTGGAGATCCTCTGCGCCCGTATGGCCCTGCCCGCCGCGGGTATGACGGTCGAGGCGCTCGCGCAGCGTGTCGAGGCCCTCGAGGCAGGCGGCGGCACGGGCGGAGTGGGCGCCGGTACCGGGAATGCCGCGCCAGCGGGATCCGGACGTCCCTACGTGCGCAAGTCGAAGAGGGAGGCGGAGGCTGCTCAGCAGGCGCAGCAGACGCAGCCGGCTCCGTCGACTACGCAGGAAGAATCGGTCCAGTCTGCGCCGATGCCTGCCCAGCCCGCGGCGCAACAGACGCCGGACGCAACGCCGACACCTGCTCCCGCTCCGGCTACGGCGCCGGAGACCTCTCCCGAGGACGACCGCAGGGCCGAGGCCGAGCGTGCCCGCGAGATCATGCGACGTCGCCGGCAACCGGCCGCGGAGCAGACACCAGAACCCGAACCCATCCCGGAGCCGGTTCCGGAGCCCACACCGGAACCTGAACCGGCTCCCGAGCCTGCACCTGAGCCTGAGCCCACGCCCGAGCCCGAGCAGGCACCTGAACCCGCGCCAGAACCGGCGCCCGAGCCAGCGCGGAGCGCCCACCCCGTCGACAAGTGGGGCGAGGTCCTCGAAACGCTGAAGGACGCCAACCTCGCCGCATGGATCGCCGCGCGCGATGCCACGGCGCAGGAAGGTGCCGTCGGCGAGGACGGTGCACCGACGATCTACCTCAACCACCACACCGGAGCCTTGGCGAACTACGTCAACGCTCCCGACCATGCCGCCATCTACGCGGAAGCGGTTCAGAAAGTCACCGGCGAGTCCGTGCGTGTGACTGCGGGTGTCGGTGTCGGTGCCGGTGCCGGTGTGCCCCAGGAGTCGCCGGGAAAAGCTGAGGCTGCGGCTGACCCGCAGCCGGAGCCCACACCATCGCCGGAGCCGGAGCCGGAGCCGGAGCCGGAGCCGGAGCACGAGCAGGCGCCAGCGCCTGAACCTGCACCAGAGCCGGCCCCTGCGCCCGAGCCCACCCGACCGGCGGACCCCGTCGACATGGCACTGCAGCGGGCCCGACAGGCCGAGTCGGTGGCTCCGGCGCAGCCTGAGCAACCCCGCCAACCGGCTCAACCCCAGCCCCAGAGCTCCTTCCAGAACACCGCCCCGTCGCCCACCGCCAGGAACGAACGTCCCGCCGAGGAACTCTCCGGCTGGCGTGCCCGTCGCGCGAAGATCGACGCACGTCGCAACACCGGTGGTCCTGGCGGGTTCGGCGGCCCGGGAGCAGGTCCCGCCGACAACGGCGGATTCAACGGTGTCCCGCTGCCGGACGAACCGTCCGAGCCCTGGGACGACGGCCCCGGTGCGGTACCCCCGGATCCGGAGGGGCAGCAGGGTGTCGACCGGGCGGAGGCCGAGGAGGCCATGGCGCAGCTCAACGACCCGTCTTCGGCCAACATCGACCACCGCAATGCCATCGAGATCGCCGGCGAGCTGTTGGAGAAGCACCTCGGGGCGGAGCGCACGCGGTAAGGAGAATGATGAGTACAGCCCCGTCAGTCATCGCCGGGATGATGCGGATCGCCGAGAAGACCGACGCCGAGATCCGCGCGCTCTACGACACGGCCCGCGGACGCGGCGTCACGTACTTCGACCACGCCGACCTCTACGGCGTCGGCGCGCCCGGCGGCGGTTACCACCGCTGCGAGAGCAGGTTCGCCGGTGCGCTGAACCTCAGTGCGTCCGCACGCGACGAGATCGTCCTGCAGTCCAAGGTCGGCATCGTCACCGACGGTCCGTACTACGACTCGTCCTATGAGCACATCATCGCCACGGTCGAGGAGTCGCTGACGGCGCTGCGCACCGACCGTCTCGACGTCCTGCTGCTGCACCGTCCCGACGCGCTCGTGGAGCCCGACGAGGTGGCCCGGGCATTCGACGAACTCGAGGCCACGGGCAAGGTGCGGGCCTTCGGGGTCTCCAACCACACGCCCCGGCAGATCGACCTGCTCAGGACCGCGGTCCGGCAGACGCTGGTCGTCAACCAGCTGCAGTTGTCGATCACCCACGCGCCGGTCATCACCCAGGGACTCACGGCGAACATCGTCGGTGAACCCGGTGCGGTGGACGTCGACGGCGGTGGCGTCCTCGACTACTGCCGCCTCAACGGCATCACGGTGCAGGCGTGGTCGCCGTTCCAGAAGGGGACGGAACGCGGGGTGTTCCTCGGCGACCCCGGCTACGCCGAACTCAACGCCGTGCTCGGGGAGGTCGGCGACGCCCACGGCGTCGCCCCCGCGGCGGTGGCGACCGCCTGGATCCTGCGCCACCCCGCACGCATGCAGGTCGTCCTCGGCTCCACCGATCCGTCCCGTTTCGCCGAGGCGTCCGGCGGTGCGGACGTCGAACTCTCCCGCCGCGAGTGGTACCGGTTGCTGCGCGCCGCCGGGCACCGTCTTCCCTGAATCAGTTGCGGACGCCGTCAGCAGGTAAACTCCGACGGGGTAGAAGACCAGAACGATCGACCTGAACCTACAGCGAAGGGAACACACCGTGAGCCAGCCCGACATGAACCAGATCATGGCCCAGGCCCAGCAGATGCAGCAGCAGCTCCAGGAGGCGCAGGCCGAGATCATGGCCTCCACCGTCGAGGGCACCGCCGGCAACGGCCTGGTCAAGGTCGCCCTGCGCGGCTCCGGAGAGGTCGAGAGCCTCTCCATCGACCCGTCCGTGGTGGACCCGGAGGACGTCGAGACCCTCCAGGACCTCGTCATCGGCGCCTACCAGGACGCCGGGGAGAACCTCAAGAACCTCTCCAACGAGAAGATGGGGCCGCTGTCCCAGGGCCTCGACGGCCTCGGCTTCTAGGACGAGTCCACCGTGTTCGAAGGTCCCCTCCAGGACGTGATCGACGAGTTCTCCCGCCTCCCCGGGGTGGGGCCCAAGAGCGCCCAACGCATCGCCTTCCATCTCCTCCAGGCAGAGCCGGAGGAGCTGGACAGGCTCGGCGGCGCGCTGTCGCGCCTGCAGAACGGCGTGCGTTACTGCCGGATCTGCCACAACGTGTCCTCCGAGGAGGTCTGCCGGATCTGCGCGGACTCCACCCGCGACGCCACCATCGTGTGTGTCGTCGAGGAGTCGAAGGACATCCAGGTCATCGAGCGCACCGGTGAGTACGACGGGCGCTACCACGTCCTCGGCGGCGCCCTGGACCCGCTCAACGGCGTCGGCCCGAAGGAGCTCAATGTCACCGCGCTGGTGCAGCGTATCGGCGGTCGGGTGGACGACGTCGTAGCCGCCGACGGCACGGTGGCGGACGCCCCGGACATCTCCGAGGTCATCATCGCCACCGACCCGAACACCGAGGGCGAGGCCACGGCCGCCTACCTCGGGCGACTGCTCAAGGAGTTCCCCGGGCTGACCGTGTCCCGCCTGGCCTCGGGAATCCCGATGGGCGGCGACCTCGAGTTCGTCGACGAGCTGACGCTGTCGCGGGCCTTCGAGGGCCGCACCGCGATCCGGTAACGGGCGCGCGAGCCACATAAGCGGCATTTACCTCACCGGGGTGTCCTTGCCCACGAAAGCGCTGACAGGGGGTCGGCGTCGGCGTAGCGTGAGGGCCATGACCACACGAAACAAGAACCTCGCGAATGCCAGGGCAGCAGTCTGGGCCACCGTCTTCGGCGGAGCCGGGGTGCTGCACTTCGCGCAGCGACGCTTCTTCGACTCCATCGTCCCGGAGGAACTCCCCGGGGAGCAGAAGTACTGGACGTGGGGGAGCGGGGTCATCGAGCTCGCCCTCGCCGCGGCGATCGCCAACCCGTCCACCCGGGCGGCCTCGGCGAAGCCGGCATCGCTGTTCCTGCTCGGTGTGTGGCCCGGCAACATCAAGATGGCGATCGACTGGCAGGCCTCGGACTCCAAGAGCACACTGTTCAAGGCCGGCGCATGGGCTCGCGTCGCAGGTCAGGTGCCCATGATCGTGTCCACGAGCAGGCTCGGGGAGTAGGACAGAACATCCCCTACGGGGAAGTTTTGTCGGGGGGATGACAATCTTGTAATCACTATGTCGGTAAAGGTGTCCGCATAGAGTGACGCAAGGCACATGTCGACGGGGTGGGGTCCCGTCAG